>JAJYSG010000089.1 GCA_021793675.1 Actinomycetes bacterium
GGTGAACCTCGCTGAGGAACGCCAGCGCGTGCGCATGCTGCGTCGCCGCGACGGTGCGGCCTCCCGCGACCCCCGCGGCACGATCTCCGGCGCGCTCACGGCGCTCGCCGACGAGATCGGCGACGAGGCGGCGCGGGAGCGGCTCCGGTCGCTGTGCTTCCACCCGGTCTTTACGGCCCACCCCACCGAGGCGCGGCGCCGGGCGGTCTCGGCGAGCGTTCGTCGCCTGTCGGACCTGGTCGACGCGCTCGACGCGGATCCGCGGGGCGGAGCGGCGGAGAACCGCACGCAGCGGCGGATGCGCGAGGAGATCGACACCCTGTGGCGCACGTCGCCGATCCGTCCCGAGAAGCCATCACCCCTCGACGAGGTGCGCACCGTGATGGGCGTCTTCGACGACACCCTCTTCTCTGCCGTGCCCGAGGTCTATCGCCGCGTGGATGACGCGCTGCAGGGTGCGGAGAGCGGGGCGCGCCCGCCGGCGGTGACGCCCTTCGTCCGCGTCGGCAGCTGGGTCGGGGGCGACCGCGACGGCAACCCGTTCGTCACCGCGAAAGTGAGCAGGAAGGCTGCCGCGATCGCGAGTGAGCACGTGCTCCACGGGCTCGAGCGCGCCGCGCTGCGCGTCGGTCGGGGGCTGACGCTGGGCGCCGCCTCGACGCCGGCCAGCGCCGAGCTCGACGCGCTGTGGGTCCGGCTGCGCAGCGCCGACGAGGCCGCCGCGGCCGAGGTCGCGAAGCGCTCACCGAACGAAACGCATCGCGCCGTCGTGCTCCTGCTCGCGCGCAAGATCGCCGCGACGCGCACCCGCAACGCCGACCTCGCCTACCGCGACCCGGATGATCTGATCGCCGACCTGCGCATCGTCCAGAACTCGCTGGTCGCCGCGAGCGCCATGCGCCAGGCCTATGGCGAGCTCCAGGAGCTCATCTGGCAGGTCGAGACCTTCGGTTTCCACCTCGCCGAGCTCGAGGTGCGTCAGCACGCCGCTGTGCACGCGAAGGTCCTCGCGGAGCTTGAGGCTGGGGGAGAGCGCAGCGAGCTGACCGAGGAGGTCCTCGAGGTCTTCCGCGCCATCGCGTTCGTGCAGGATCGCTTCGGCCCGCGCGCCGCGGGGCGGTACATCGTGTCATTCACGCAGCAGACGCAGGATCTCGCGAACGTCCACCGGCTCGCACGCTACGCGGTCGGCGAGAACGGCACGCCGCCCGTGCTCGACGTGATCCCCTTGTTCGAGACGTTCGACGACCTGCAGGCGGCCCCCGGGATCCTCGCGGAGATCGTCGACGAGCCGAACTTCGCGGCGCGCCTCGCGCAGACCGGGCGCCGGCTCGAGGTGATGCTCGGGTACTCCGACTCGTCGAAGGACGTCGGGCCCGTTGCGGCGACCCTCGCGCTGTACGAGGCGCAGGCGGCGATCGCGGAGTGGGCGCGCGACCAGAGCATCGAGCTGACGCTCTTCCACGGCCGCGGCGGCGCGCTCGGCCGCGGCGGCGGACCGGCGAACAGCGCGATCCTCGCGCAGCCGCCGCACTCTGTCGATGGGCGCTTCAAGCTCACCGAGCAGGGCGAGGTGATCTTCGCCCGCTACGGCGACCCCGACATCGCGATGCGTCACGTCGACCAGGTGGCGGCCGCGATCCTCACCGCGTCGGCGCCGTCGAACGAAGAGCGTAACCGCTCCGCGGCGACGCGGTTCGCCGACATCGCCCAGAACATGGAGGCCGCCTCCCGCGCGCGGTTCTTCGACCTCGTGAAGGCCGACGGCTTCGCGCCGTGGTTCGCGACCGTGACGCCGATGGAGGAGGTCGGTCTGCTGGCGCTCGGCTCGCGTCCGGCCCGGCGCGGCCTGTCGGTCGAGTCCCTCGAGGACCTCCGGGCGATTCCGTGGGTGTTCGCGTGGACGCAGGCGCGGATCAACCTCGCCGGCTGGTTCGGCCTCGGCACCGCGCTCGATGCGGTGGGCGACGAGGGTCTCCTGCGCGAGGCTTACGCCGAATGGCCGCTGTTCCGCACGATGATCGACAACGTCGCGATGAGCCTGGCGAAGACCGACGACCGCATCGCGCACGAGTACCTCGCGCTGGGCGACCGGGAGGATCTCGCGGCGCTCGTCCGGGATGAGATGGCCCTCACCCGCGACTGGGTCGTGCGAATCGTCGGCGGCAACGGCCTGCTCTCGAACAAGCCGGTACTGCAGCGCGCGGTGAAGCTCCGCAGCCCCTACGTCGACGCGCTGTCGCTGCTGCAGCTGCGCGCGCTGCGCGCGCTGCGTGACGCTCCCGAGGGCGCCGATGCGGATCCGGAGGTGCAGCGCCTGCTGTTGCTCGCGGTGTCCGGCGTCGCCGCGGGGCTGCAGAACACGGGGTGAGGCTCGGGCGCGTGTGACGGCGTCACGCCCGCTTTGGCCGACTACGCGCGCGAGGCGTCAGGGGCGTCGCGCAGCTTCTGCGTGAGCGCCGTGAGCGTGCGCAGCTCGTCCGTCGACAGCGTCGACATGCGCTCCGCGATGTGGCGACCGTGGGTCACCGCGAGCGCGCGGAACTGCCGCACGCCCTCCTCGGTGGCGGTCACGAGAGCGCCGCGCCCGTCGTCCGGATCCGGCTGCTTCGTCACGAGCCCGCGCGAGATCATCTTGTCGATGAGGCGCGACACACTCGGCTGA
>JAJYSG010000090.1 GCA_021793675.1 Actinomycetes bacterium
GGTCACGATCTCGTCGTCGACGGCGGGGTGAGCGCCTGAGGCGGCCCGCCCGGCTAGAGCAGCTCGGCGCGCAGCTGGTCGGCCGGCTTCGGGGAGAGCAGCCCCGGCGGTACGTCGAAGACGGTGTGCGCACCCACCTGGCCGCGCGCGTTGAGACGGGCGGCGGCACGGGCGTAGGCGACGAGCACGCTCGCGGTGAACTCCGGGTTGTGGTCCAGCTGGAGGCGGTACTCCACGACGTGGCCGTGCCCCCCGCCGGTGGTACCGCTGCGGATGACGAACCCACCGTGCGGCATCGCGCCGTGGTCGCGGGCCAGCTCCTCGGCGGTGACGACGTGGACGGTGGTGTCGTAGTCGGCGAAATAGTGCGGCATCTCGACGATCGCCCGCTCCACCTCGGCCGGGTCGGCGCCGTCCTCGAGGACGACGTAGCACTCCCGGGTGTGCTTCTCCCGGGTGGAGAGCTCGGGCCGGGAGCCGCTGCGCACGGCCTCGACCGCCGACTCGGAGGGCACCGTGTACTGGACGCCGGCCGCGACACCCGGCACCCGCCGGACGGCGTCGGAGTGGCCCTGGCTGAGGCCCGGTCCCCAGAAGCTGTACGTCTCGCCGTCGGGCAGGAGCGCCTCCCCGAGCAGGCGGTTGAGCGAGAACATCCCCGGGTCCCAGCCCACGGAGATCACCGCGGTCCTGCCTCCGGCGCGCGCGGGAGCGTCCACCGCGGCGAAGTACTCCGGGATGCGGGCGTGGGTGTCGAAGCTGTCCACGGTGGTGAAGTACGCCGCCAGCTCCGGGCCCTGCTGCGGCAGGTCCTCCTTGGAGCCGCCGCACAGGACGAGGACGTCGACCTGCTCCCGATGCTCGAGGATCTCGTCCCACGCGACGACCGGGATGTCCGGCGTCGGCGGGGTGATCGTCGCCGGGTCACGGCGGGTGAAGACGGCGTGCAGGGTCATGTCCCGGTTCTGCCGGACGGCGGCGGCGACCCCCTTGCCGAGGTTCCCGTAGCCGGCGATCCCGATCCGCAGCTGTCCCATGTGCACGTCTCCTCCCGTCACTGCCTGGCCCGGCCACGGTACTCGGCTCGGGCGTGGAGGCGGGTGGGAGGTTCACGGCGTGATGGTGACGGCCTCTCGCGCAGTCCGGCTCCCGGTCCGGCGCCGTTCGGCGAGCACGACGACGGCGACGTTCGGGAGGAAGGCGAGCCAGCACGTCACCGCGTACGCCACCGCGAACAGCGCGTCGAAGTCACCGCCGTACACCCCGTCGAGGAGCGGCACCTGGACGAGGACGAGCAGCGGCAGCCAGACCCGGAAGGTCACCGCGGCGAAGGTGAGTGCGAAGTTCCACGTCATCCAGCGGCCGTGGTCGCGGTAGCGCCGCCGCCGTGCCGCGCGGTAGGCGACCACCCCGGTCACCCCCCAGGCGACGTCGCCGACGAGCAGTCCGGCGGCCGCCCACGCCCCTCCGGTGGACAGCAGTGCCGCCGGGACGCCGAAGAGCACCGACGGGAAGACACCCGCGAAGAGGTAGGCCCGGCCCACCCGGCGGTGGAGGGCGGCCCGGGCCCGCAGTCGACGGGAGAGCTGGGGCGGGCCGAGCGCCAGCGCGACGCTGGCCGTGAGGATGTGGCCCATGAGGACGGCGTGGTGCCAGGGCACGTCCTCGCGCAGCCCGACCTGCGAGCGCGACGGGTCGAAGCCGTAGTACACGGCGACGGCGTAGCCGACGACGCCGAGGGAGAGGACGGTGACCACACCGAGGAGGAGGCTCCGGCCGCGCCGGCCCCCGCCGGTGTGCCGGGTCGGCCGGGTGGGCGGGGCAGGGGAGAGGGAGACGGTCATGGTTGTGATCCTGCTGCGCGCGGCCGCCACCGGCTTCCCACTGTGGTCCAGACCCGGGGCTGGACCGTGGTCGGAGCCGCGTCAGGGTTCGCCCGGTGTGACGACGCCGCGGTCGTAGGCCAGGACGATCGCCGCGGCCCGGTCGCGGACCCCGAGCTTGGTGAAGATCGACCCGACGTGCGACTTCACGGTGCCCTCGCTGACGAAGAGCGCCTCGGCGATCTCCCGGTTCGTCGAGCCGCGCGCCATCCGGCGCAGCACCTCGGACTCGCGCTCGGAGAGCTCGGCGAGCCGCTGCTCGTCACGCTGGGCGGGGGCGACCGCCCGACGGTAGGCCGTCATGACGCGGGGCGTGACGGCCGGGTCGAACCAGGCCGCCCCGGCAGCGACGGACCGGACCGCGGCGATGAGCTCGGCCGCCGTCGTGTCCTTGAGCACGAAGCCGCTGGCACCAACCTCGAGCGCACCCCACAGGACGTCGTCGTCGCTGAAGGTGGTGAGGACGAGGACGGGGGGTGGGTCGGGCTCGTCCCGCACCCGACGAGTCGCCTCGAGCCCGCCCATGCCGGGCATGCGGACGTCCATGACGACGACGTCGGGACGCGTCTCGCGGACGGCGCGCACGGCCGCCTCGCCGTCGCTGCACTCCGCGACGATGTCGAACCCGTCCTCCGGGCCGAGGATCCGGGCTACTCCGGCGCGGACGATCTGCTGGTCGTCGGCGAGCACGACGCGGATCACCGCCCCACCTCCGGTCCCAGGGACGGCCCGAGGTCGCCGGACGGGTCGAGCGGGAGGACGCACCGCACCGTCCACAGA
>JAJYSG010000091.1 GCA_021793675.1 Actinomycetes bacterium
TCTTCCCTTCCTACCGCGAGCACGTCGTCGCGCAGATCCGCGGCGTCGACCTCGTCAACATCCTCGGACTGATGCGCGGGACGACGCACGGCGGCTGGGACCCCACCGACCCGAAGAACGGCAACACCCGCCTCTACACCCTTGTGCTCGGCACGCAGACGCTGCACGCGACGGGCTACGCGATGGGGATCGCGTTCGATGGCCGCTGCGCGACCGGCGACCCCGAGCGCGACGAGGCGGTCATCGTGTACTACGGCGACGGGGCGGCGAGCGAGGGCGACGTCCACGAGGCGATGGTGTTCGCCTCGAGCTATCACGTGCCGCAGGTGTTCTTCCTGCAGAACAACCAGTGGGCGATCTCGGTTCCCGTTGAGACACAGTCCCCGGGCCCGCTCGCCGACCGGTCGGCAGGCTACGGGATCCCGACGCTGCGCGTCGACGGCAACGACGTCCTCGCATCGTATGCCGCGAGTCGTATGTACCTGGAAGAGGCTCGTGCGGGCGGCGGCCCGCGCGCCATCGAGGCGGTCACCTACCGTCTGGGCGCGCACACGACGAGTGACGATCCGACGAAGTATCGCACGAAGGACGAGGAGGAGTCGTGGCGTCGCCGCGACCCCATCGCGCGGATGCGCGCGTTCCTCGAGTCTCGCGGCGCCGGATCCGCGTTCTTCGACGACGTCGAGGCCGAGGGTGAGGCGCTCGCCGCCGACGTGCGTGAGCGGATCGCAGGGCTTCCTGACCCCGAGCCGGACAGCATGTTCCGGCACGTGTACTCCGAGCCGAATGCGCTCATGGAGCGGCAGTCCGCGTGGGTCGCCGAATACGAAGCCTCGTTCGAGGGGGGTGCGGAATGACATTCGAGACGATGCCGTTCGGCAAGGCCCTGAACGCCGGCATGCGTCGCGCGCTCGAGGACGATGACCGAGTACTCCTGATGGGAGAGGACATCGGCAAGCTCGGCGGCGTCTTCCGCGTCACCGAGCACCTGCAGCGCGATTTCGGCGCGAAGCGCGTACTCGACACACCGCTCGCCGAGTCGGGCCTCGTCGGCACGGGTATCGGACTGGCGATGGCCGGTTTCCGTCCCGTCATCGAGATCCAGTTCGATGGGTTCGTGTTCCCGGCGTTCGACCAGATCACAACGCAGCTCGCGAAGCTCACGAACCGCCACGAGGGTGCGATCTCGATGCCTCTGGTCATCCGGATCCCCTACGGCGGACGCATTGGCGCCATCGAGCACCATCAGGAGAGCCCGGAGGCGTATTTCGCGCACACGCCGGGCCTGCGCGTGGTCAGCCCGTCGACGCCGAACGACGCGTACTGGATGATCCAGGACGCGATCGCCTCGGCGGATCCCGTCATCTTCCTCGAGCCGAAGAGTCGCTACTGGCAGAAGGGCGAGGTCGACCTCGACCGTCGTGCGGCGCCGCTGCACGCGACGCGCGTCGTTCGACCGGGCACCGACGTGACTCTTGCCGGTCACGGCGCGATGGTCGCCGTGCTGCTGCAGGCGGCCGCAATCGCCGAGGGGGAGGGCACGAGCTGCGAGGTCGTCGACGTGCGCTCGCTCTCGCCAATCGACTACGACCCCCTCATCGAGTCGGTGCGCTCGACCGGTCGCCTCGTCTGGGCGCAGGAGGCCCCCGGCCACGCGAGCATCGGCGGCGAGATCGCGGCGACGGTCGCCGAGCGAGCGTTCTACTCGCTCGAGGCGCCGGTGATGCGCGTGGCCGGCTTCGACGTCCCGTTCCCCCCGGCGAAGCTCGAGGGCATCTACGTGCCCGACGCCGATCGCGTGCTCGACGCCGTCGACCGCGCGCTGTCGTACTGATACGAGAGGACCAGCCATGGAGACCTTCCACCTTCCCGATGTGGGCGAAGGCCTGACGGAGGCCGAGCTCGTCGAGTGGCGCGTGAAGCCGGGTGACGAGGTCGCGGTGAACGACACGATCGCCGACATCGAGACCGCGAAGAGCGTCGTCGAGCTGCCCTCACCGTACGCGGGGACCGTCCGCGACCTGCTCGCGGCCGAGGGCGACACGGTCGACGTCGGCGCGCCGATCGTCACATTCGACGCGCCGGGTTCCGCGGGCGACGAGCAGACGTCCGGCGAGGGCGGCGCACGTCCGGAGCCGCCAGCCGACACATCTGACTCGGCCGTGCTGGTTGGCTACGGCACCGGAGGCGAGGCGCAGACCCGCCGCCGTCCGAAGTCGCACGAGAAGACCGTCACGTCGTCGGTCGGTGTCGTTGCGAAGCCGCCCGTCCGGAAGCTGGCGCGCGATCTCGATGTCGTGCTGTCCGAGGTCACGGGCTCGGGTCCGGCTGGCGAGGTCACGCGCGATGACGTCGTGAAGCACGCCGAGCAGGCCTCCGTATTCCGCAACCTCTCCACGCCGGAGTGGCCGACCGAGCGCGAACGGATCATCCCTGCGCCGAAGGCCGCGACCGACCCGCGCTATGAGGCCGTCCCTGTCAAGGGTGTCCGCAAGGCGACTGCGAACGCGATAGTTGGATCCGCGACGACCGCGCCGCACGTGTCCGTCTGGACGGACGTCGACGCCACCCGCACGATGGAGTTCGTCGCCCGGCTGAAGCAGCAGCCGCAGTTCGCGGACATTCGCATCTCGCCGTTGCTC
>JAJYSG010000092.1 GCA_021793675.1 Actinomycetes bacterium
ATCTCCGCAAGCGTCCTCGCGCCGTCGCGTGACGTGGAAGGGGTGGTCCCATGCGCACCGTGGTCGTCATGCCCACGTACAACGAGGTCGCCACCATCGCCAGCATGGTCGACGCCCTGCTGGCCAGCCCGGTTGTCGTCGACGTCCTCGTGGTCGACGACAGCTCGCCGGACGGCACCGGGAACCTTGTCCGGCAGAGTGCCCGGGCGCACCCCGGACGTGTCCACCTGCTGAGCCGCCAGGCCAAGACCGGTCTCGGTGCCGCCTACCGGGCCGGCTTCACCTGGGCGCTCGAGCACGGCTACGACGTCATCGTGCAGATGGATGCCGACGGCTCCCATCCGGTGGACCGGCTGCCCGTCGTGCTCGACGCCCTCCGTGACGGGGCCGATGTCGCGATCGGCTCGCGATACGTGCCGGGCGGGGCCGTGGTGAACTGGCCGCTGCACCGGCACATCCTGTCCCGGCTCGCCAACTGGTACGCGCGAACCCTGCTCGGTGTCAACCAGCGCGACCTGACGGGTGCGTACCGCGCGTGGCCCGCCGAGGCCCTCCGCCGGCTCGCGCCGGAGCGTCTGCCGACCAGCGGTTTCGGCTTCCTCGTCGAGCTCGCCCATGCCGCCCATGTCCACGGTCTCACGGTCGTCGAGGTGCCGATCACGTTCACCGGCCGAGAGCACGGGACATCCAAGATGACCGGTCGGATCGCCATCGAGGCCATGGGCATGGTCCTGCGGCTCCGGCGCGCCCAGCACGGCCACCGATCACCGATCCGTTCCCTCCGACGATGCCACGGGTGACCACCGGCACCATCCAGCACCCCCCGCTCGAACACCGGATCCTGACGCTTGTCGCGGCACTGGCCCTGTTCGGCGCGGCATTCTCGACCTGGTCCACCATCGTCCAGGTGCCGGCGACCGGCGCGGTATCGGTCATCGCGACTGCCGGCACCCTCGTGGTCGTCGTCATGACGATGGCGACCACGAGCGAGCGGGTGCTGGACCGCCTGGACCTTGCGGCTCTCGTCCTCGCCCTCCTGCTCCTGGCCGGCTGGTCCACGTCGACCCTGTTCTTCCAGCCCGCGTACGGGACCGACGAAGGGGCCTTCGTGCAGTACGGGGCGAGCCTGCTGCTCCACGGGCACAACCCGTATGCGGCAAACCTGCTCCCCGCCCTCAACGAGTTCCACGTCCCGATCCAGTACGCCACCTACACCCTTGGTGGACACGTCGTGTCGGGGATGCCCTATCCGGCGCTCCCTGTTCTCCTGGTGGCCGTGTTCGTGATCATCACCCACGGCGTGCAGTCCGTTGTCGTGGCCAACGTCGTCGCCCTGGCGGCGAGCGTTCTCATCCTGTTCCTCGGCCTGCCGAAGCGGTGGCGGGCCCTGGCCGTGCTGATGGTCCTGGGGTTTCCCCTCCTCTTCGCGTTCGCGATCGCCGGGCTCAGCGCGATCCTCATGATGCCCTTCTTGCTCGTGGTCGCCCATCGCTGGGCCACGGTGGGCAGCAAGGGACGGTTCGGCCGAGGGGACTACGCGCGCGCGGTCTGCTTCGGCCTTGCGCTCGCCGTCCAGCAGCTGTCCTGGCTGATCGCCCCGTTCCTGCTCACCGGGATGTATCTGATCAGGCGGGGCGCGTCGGGCAAGCGCGACGCGGTGACCGTGGTGGCCCGCTATGCCGGCATCGGCCTCCTCGTCTTCCTCGTGGTCGACGCCCCGTTCATCGTGTGGAACCCGGCGGCCTGGGCCGTACGGGTGATGAGCCCGCTGACCCAGCACGCGATCGCCTACGGGCAGGGGGTCGTCGACGCGAGCCTGTTCTTCCGTATCGGTGGCGGAGACCTGCGGCTGTACACGGTGGTCGGGGCACTGGTCTACGCGGCCCTGCTCGGCATCTTTGCCGTGAGCTTTCGACGGCTCGGGCGGGCCGCCTTCGTCCTGCCGTCCGTCGCCCTGTTCTTCCCGGCCCGTTCGCTGGCCGAGTACTGGATCGCCCTCCTCGCGATCTGGGTCATGAGCGCGATCACCGTGCGGCACGAGGACCTCGCGAACGCCGTGGAGGTCGCGTGGCCGCTACGCGCGTTCTCCTGGGCCGGTGACCACGCCCGGTCGGTGATGACGGTCGGGGCCTTCGTGCCCGCCGCGGGGGTGCTCGCCCTGGCGATGGCCACGCCGCAGCCCCTGGCCATGCGGGTCACGGACCTGAAGACCAACGGGGAGCTCCAGTCGATATGGCGGATCACGGTAGCGGTGACGAACACGTCGGGCACGTCCTTGGTCCCGCACTTCGCCGCCAACTACGTGGGGCAGCCGACGACCTTTTGGAACGTCCTCGAGGGTCCGGGGCGACTGGCCCCCCATGGCTCGGCCGTATACACGTTGACTGCTCCGAACCTCGGGTCGATGCCCGGGATCGTCACCCCGTTCGTCCTCACCGCGGTGACTGCCAGACCGGAGAGCATCAGCGTCACGCGCCTGATCACGCCCCAGCCGTACACGGCCACGATCACCCCGGGCTACGTGGACGCGGTCCAGCCCCCGGGTGGACAGCTCACGCTGCAGGTGCAGCTGAGATCCCCGTTCGGCGGGGTCGTCCACGCGAGCGGGGTGCGGGTCGCCCTCGGGCAGACGATCTACGACC
>JAJYSG010000093.1 GCA_021793675.1 Actinomycetes bacterium
CCCAGCAGCCGCTGAAGTCTCAAACTAGAAAGTCTCCGGACACGCCGGAGCGGTTCAGGCGTCCGCGTCGGCGCTCGTGATCAGCGTGAACGTCCACGGAGCTGGGCGGCGCTCGGCGAGGACGCCGGCGATGCGTGCGAACCCCTGGGCGCCGTAGTCCTTGCGGCTGGGCCAACTGGTGGCCGACACGAACACGACGTGGAAGGGTCGCCTCTCCTCGTTCGACCTGAATGCCGGGAGCGGGGCACGGCCGGCGGGAAGCCGGAGACCCAGCGACTGCTCAGCGGCGAGGTAGTACCGCATCGGCAGAGCGGCGTGCACCTCGACCCGTTCGTCGTCCAGGACGTCGAGCCACGCCTGCGGTCTTTCGGGAACTGCGCGAAAAGCCGTCCGGCTGGCGTGCTCGGTGCCGACGACGTGCTCGCCGTCGCTGCGGCTGGTGCGCATCGCCTGGGCGCAGCGTCGCATCAGGCGCGGTCGCGGGCCCTGGTAGTGCAGCTCGGCGCCGGCGCCCGTCGCGTCGGCGAGTGCTTGCACGAGACCCAGGGCGAGGAGAACGTCGCCGAGCCCGCGCTCGCCCAGAGGCACCGACCATCCGTGCTCGCGAACCAGGTCCGCACCACCGGTACGGTCTGGCGGATCTCCTGCCGCGCGCCGGTACGGCAACGCGCGGGCTAGCGGCGCATCCTCTCGGGGCACGATCACCGGTCCACCGCGGAATCGGCGCGGCGCAGTGATCGTCCATGGGCTCACATCCGTGTCAGGGTGCACAGTGGCACTCCGAGCGAGTCCAGCAGCGGTCGCGCGTTGCCGCGGGTGTCCTCGATCAGGCAGGCGACACCGGTCACCTCGACGGCGTGGGTGCGGAGCACGTCGACGAGACTGGCCAAGGTCCTGCCGGTGGTGATCTCGTCGTCGACGATGAGCACTCGGGCGCCGGCGAGATCGCCGTAGGCGAAAACGTCGGTGCGCTGGGCGTGGCGTTCGGTGAAGCGGTGCTTCTCAGGCAGGTCCAGATCGAGCTTCCACGCCAGCCGGTACGGCAGATCGCTGGCCAACGCCACCGCGACGGTCGGCAGGAAGCCGCCCGCGTCCAACCCGAGCAGCACGTCCGGCGCGGCGAACTCGGGGTGCTCGAGGCACGCCGCCCACAGCGCCGCGCCGGTCCGCACCAACGTCGAAGGCCGGACCTGGTCGAGGATGCCGTCTAGCTCGTGAACGATCCGAACGTCGCGCGTACCCGGGGGAACACCGAGACGCCGGACGCGGCGGGCCTGGTAGGCGAGGTCTTCATAGGCGGCAGTCATTCGTGGTCCTTACGGTGCGATCGAGCTGGTCGATGTATGCCAAGAGCCGGTCCGTCGCGTCGAGTAGCTGCCGGCGCAGAACCGGATCGCCGGGCCTGCCGACGAGGTCGTCCAGCGAGGGCGGCTCGCAGCCGGCCGCAGGGTGATGCTCGCGAAAGGCGAGGAGAACGGCGTCGGCGTCATGGAGGTCTTGCCCGTCGGCACGCAGCATGACCTTCGCCAGGAGGACCAGATGCTTGTGCACAGCGCGCACGTCCGGCGTCTCACTGGCCAGAAGGCGGCGGGTCGTCACGAGCACCTGCCCCAACAGGCCGCGGCTGGCGCGATCACCGTGTGCGGCGGCCGGCACCGGGAAGGCGTATCCCGCTCGCCGGTAGAGCACACCGATCCCTCCGGCCGCGCGGCGCAGCGACTGCACGACCCGCGACGGCACTCTCAGCGAGTCGACATCGCCGGAGGTGAGCACGCTGATACCCACCTTGAGCCCGTCGCCAGCGGGGAGTGCAGCAGCCGCGTCTCGTAGCCACGCCGCCGGCGCGGTGTCGCGGACCACGAGCAGGTCGAGATCGCTCCATCCCTCTCGCCAACTCGCGGTTCCCGTGCTGCCGGTCGCGAGCACGAGGGCCACCTCGTCATCGACCACGCGCTCCGCGAACTGCGACAGCCACGCATTCTGCGTCACCGGCCGGCTGGCGTCTGGGGCGGTCGTCGGCACGTCCAGCGTGGACACCATCCGGTTGACGGTGAGCTTGAGCGCGCTTAGCGCACCAGAATTGTCCACGAGGTGATCACTGATCTCAGCGATCCGGTCCGCGCCCCGTTCGCGCTTGGTGACGTCGCGATCGTGCAGCAGGGCCTCGGGCTCGGCCGCCCGGCTCACGCGAAGGTGTGCATCTGCATCCAGGTAGACGATCTGGCACCGATCACCCCAGACGCGTTTGAGGTGCAAGGTCGCCTCGAAACGGCGAGCGCTCTCCAGACTGATCACTCGCGCCTTCGTGGTCCCGGCGAAGCGCAGGACCTCCTCGGTCAGCCGTTCTGCCTGTTCCCGCTCCGTCCAGTCCGCATAGGGATCGGCGACTCCAGTTCTCATCGCCGCAACCTCCAGGAGGTAGCCGATCTTCAGCCGCGTCACGCCGTGCTCGTCGCGCAGCAGCTCACCGATCGTGCTCTTGCCGCTCTCGGACATGCCGCCCAAGACCCACAACCGGTCCAGGGTGTCGTCGGGCAGCGGCGACACCCTGATGCCCATGCCGGCCAACTGGCTGCGGATCCTCCGCTGAACGTCGAGGATCGGGGCATCGCCGACGTCGTACTCCCCGCGCTCC
>JAJYSG010000094.1 GCA_021793675.1 Actinomycetes bacterium
TACGGGGCGAGCTGCGCGCCTCGGCCGACCGGGTGATGGCACCGCCGGCAACGGCTGGGCCGAGCAGCGGTGATGTAACGGCGTCGGACACTCATGCTGTCCTCCATGTGGACGCTCCCGCGCCCACCAAGCCGGCTCGGACGGCCTCTGTGGCTGCCCGGTGGTCAGCGCGGCGGCGCGTGCGGGGGTAGGCAGGAAACTGGTCCCACGGGTTGCCTAGAGGTAGCGCCGGCTGAGTCAGTGTCGGGCGTCTGCGCCGATGGTGCCGGCCGGCGGCAGTCATCCAGTTGTGCTCAGCGAGCCACCATGCCCACACCTCGCGCTCGATTCCATAGCGGGCTGCGCGGTCGTCGAGGGTCCCCATCACACCGAGCTCGTCGGCGACCCCCGCCCGAGGATCGCCGTCGATGGGTGCCCATCCTAGGGACGTACGGTTGAGCAGCCCATGCTGGAAGAGCCGGTCCAGCGTGGCCCTCGCAGTATCAGGGTGCTGAGCGCACGTGCGGGCAACGTCGGTAGTGCTCATCGGTGAGGTGATCCGTGCGTAGGTATTTCCAGCATGGAGGCCAAGTCCGCCAGGCGTGAAGGCATCATGCCGAGCAGCGTTGACACGCGAGGTGAGTTGGTCGAGGAGCAGGGCGCGCCAGGCCGCGCCCGCCCCTGCGGGGCGGCGCGTGACCGCTTGTGACCGGGCATTACCTGCATCCCTGTGGATAGTGTTCTGGGGGTCGATCGTCCAGTGCGCGCCGTGTGGTCCGTCGGCGGGGCGGGTCTGGGCGATCCAGCCGTCCTCTGCGAGGCGCAGGAGGGCCGTGCGGGCGGTTTCGCGACCGATCCCGGCCAGGAGGGCCAGGCGGCGGGTATCGGCCTCCACAGAGGCGCGGACGGCCTGGAGAGCCAGCAGGCACAGGACGTCGAGCACCCGCCGGTCGGCGGGGCCGCCGCCGCGGGTCCAGCGGCCGGCCGCGGCGTTCGCGCGGGTCTGCACGCGGTCGACGTGCCCGGCGATCGCCGCGGCGCGCGGCTCGAACGTCGGATCGTCACCGATCTGCCGCGGCGTGGTGGCCACGTGCCGCACGGCGCGGTGCCACTGAGCGCGCAGCACCGCCTCGGGGGAGTGGGAGCCTCGGTCGGGCCGTGGCCGGCGCTGAGGCGAACCCTTGCGCACGCGCTCGGTGCGGGCGTATTCGAGCCCAGGGGCGGTGCGTAGGTGCGCGGCGACGTCGGTGTAGCGCCACCGGGCGGCGGCCGCGCCGATCAGGACGCGCCACAGGACCGCTGAGGCGTCCTCCGAGGCGGCTGCGTCCTCATCCAGTGCTGCCGCGCTGGCGGCCGGCAGGGCGCGGCGTGGGCCGGGCAAGTAGACGTGGCCGGCCTCGTCCACCGGCAGCGGCCCATCCTCACGCCGCGGCGACGTGGCGGGGGCGTCGGGGTGCTCAGCGTTGAGCGTCGAGGCGAACGTGACGAGCTGTGCGAGGGTCGTGGTGGGCCTGGCGAGCGTCGTCAGGTCGCCCCGGAGCACCGTGGAGGCTCCGCCGGCACGGTGCGGCGCTCCTGGTGGACGCACGCACCCAGCAGCAGGGTTGCTCAGCGGTGTGCGGTCCAACGTCGGGCAGGCGCGCTGGACGGACACGGCGACGTCGTGCACGAGCTGGGCGTCCGCCGCCTCGGTCAGGGCCACCCACACGTGCCGACCGCCACCGGGACCAGATTCGCAGATCACGTGCTCGATGCCCGCCGCCGTCAGGTGGCCGGCGAGCACGTTCGCGTCATGGTCCGGGTCCGCGGCGGGGGTCTTGGCGTCGAGGTCGAACGCCAACAGCCGGAACCGGTTATCGGGGCCGGCGAGGTAGACCGCCCACGGGCGGTCAGGCTCCTCTCCGTCGACGGGGGCGGTGCCGGTGTACTCGTTGAGCACCTGGCCGTGCGCGTCCACGGCCGCCACCCGCACCCGCGGGCGCGGGCTGATGGCCGCGGTGAGCAGCCACGGCGCGCCGACGTCCTGCGCCTGCGCTTGTGTAGATGTAGACGCTATGATGGCAACAACCTTTCGTGATGGATAGGTGCACAAAGGAGGGCTGCCGGCCTGCCAAGCCGGTTCTCCTCCACATCGCTTGATCTGTGTCGGTCTCCAAACTTCGACAGATCAGGCGCTTAGCTTCCGGACCCCCGCCCCCGCCAAGGGTGGGGGTCCGAGGCGTTATCGGGTGTCTATAGGTAGTTCCTCCTCATGAGGGTGGCTCTCGGCCCAACCAACAGGTCGGCCGGCCGGGTCCTGCTCGACGCGCTCGATAAGCCATTGCGCGAGCGCTGATCTGGACGTTCCGGCGGCCGTGGCCAGGGCGGTGAGACGCGCGTCGGCGCGGGCCTCGAACCAGAGGCCAACCTTCCTCGCTTTGACGAGCGAGCCGCGTTCGCGGCCACGAGCGTTCATGAGCACGAGCCTAGCGGTGACGGCACCGTCAAGACGGCCGACACGCGGAAGATTATTGGTCATTTCAAATTCGTAACGTGGTCGGGTGGGTCGACCTCGACCCGGTGCGGCTCGGTGGTGCCGCACTGGCGGCACCGCGGTGCGGTGACGGGTTGGGGCCGGTGGCAGGATCGGCAGCGGCCGTTCTGCACGG
>JAJYSG010000095.1 GCA_021793675.1 Actinomycetes bacterium
TGGATCAGGCGCTTCACCGCTCGACGAAGACTCATGCGGCCCAGCATGCATCAGCCGGGGGCGGGACCGGTCACTCGGAGAGGTCCACGAGCGTGAGCCGCACCCGGACGACGTCCCCCACCGCGAGACCCTCGGACTTGCGGACCGCCCGCTTGACGGGCAGCACGTACGTGCGGGCGGCGGCCGAGGGGAAGATCGACGTGCGCCACACCGTGCGCCCGACCGTGACCTGGACCCGCACCGACCCGAACCCCCGGGTGAAGGGGCCGGCGAGGTCGAGGATCTCGTCGGCCACGTCGGTGGGCAGCGAGACGAATGTCCAGCTGTCGGTGCGACGCGCCTCCCAGAGCCACAGCTCGGCGTCGAACGAGAAGGTCCCCGCCCGGCCCACGTCAGCCCGGCCCCCGCTCGGACGCGGCGAGCACCGGAGCGGGAAGTGGTGCGCGGTCATCGTGGACGACGCCGTCGGGACCGAGCGGGACACGCAGGAGGCAGGGCAGGGAGCTGCCCTCCGCCGGGTTCCGCGCGATGAGGACGTCGTCGGGCACGGACCCACGGTAGCGGCGCCCGACGGCGGCGTCCGCCACTCGCGCCCGAGTGCCTACTGGCTCGGTCGGCTCAGCTGCTCGGCAGTGGCCGGCCGCTGGGTGTCCGAGCCCCCGCGCTGCGTGTCGGCCGCCCCGGACTCCGGCGCGGCCGGTGAGGCGGGCGCCGGCTCGGGGACCGTGGCAGCACCCTCGTCCTCGGAGCCCGGGCCGTCCGGGGCCGGGGACGCGGGCGCCGGCTCGTCGGGTGCGGGCTCCTCCGTGCCGCGCAGCACCGGTTCCTCGGCAGGGGCGGTGGGGCTTTCGTCCGGGGACGGCGTGACCGGCGCTGTCGGTGCCGGCTCCGGGGCGGGCCGGTGCTGGGGATCCGGGGCGTCCCGGACGTCAGGCGCCGACGGCACGTCCGCGGGACCGGTGCCGGGGAGCCGGGGCTCCCGGTCCGGGAGCTCGGTCTCCTCGGGTAGCGGCGGGCGCGGCGTCGTCGTGCCGAAGAGGGTCGTGCCGCTGCCGTCCCGGCCGCGGGTCAGGTCGGACAGCGGCTTGCCGGCGACCAGCTCGACGACGGTGACGGTGCCGATGACCACGAGGAACGCGGTGGCGCAGGTGGCAGCGAGCCTGCGGCGGCCGACGCGGCGCACGGCCGCGGCGAGCCGAGCCCGGAGCTGTGCCGGACGGGCTCGGAACTGCGCGAGACGCGCCCGACCCGCCTGAGCCGCGCGGTCGCGCTGGAGCCTCGCGGGGACGACGGCCGTGACCTTCTCCGCCGTGTGGTAGATCGAGGCACTGTAGACGAAGTTGGCGAGCACCGTGACGACGCTCGCCAGCGCTGCGCCGATGATCGTGCCCGCCACCCCGAGCGTGGAGAGCAGCGCCGTCGTCGTCATCGCGGCCAGCGCACTGGCGATGACACGCAGCACGGACGGGCGCTCCGGCGGGGGCGCGGCCGGCTTCGAGGGCTCGTGCTCGGCGGACACCGTCTGGGAAGTTCGACCAGTCACGACACCTCCATGCTAGGTCGCCCGACGAACCGGAAAGGGGGCTGCGACGGAACTCACCCGGCCGTACGATGGCAGGCGTCGACGCCGACGCCCGCCGATCCCACCGACGCACGCCGGCCCACGTGACGGGAGGGTCCCCATGACAGGTCGAGTGGTCCACTTCGAGCTCCCCTTCGACGACAAGGAGCGCGCCAAGCGGTTCTACGGCAACGTCTTCCACTGGCAGCTGGACGAGATGCCCGAGTTCGAGTACCTCGGCGTCTCCACCGGCCCGACCGGCGAGACCGGGCCCACCGAGCCGGGGTACATCGGCGGGGGCATGACACCCCGTGCGGGGACCAACAGGGCGCCCGTCGTCGTCATCGACTCCGACGACATCGACGACACGCTGCGGCAGGTGACCGAGCACGGGGGCGAGGTCCTCGAGGGGAAGACGCCCGTCGGTGAGATGGGGTTCACCGCGTACTTCAAGGACAGCGAGGGCAACATCGTCGGTCTCTGGCAGACCGCGTAGGCGCGGCGGGCGCCCGCGTCCGGGACCGGTGTGGGCGTCCTCCTCGCGCTCGGGTCCTCGACGGCCTACGGGCTGGCCGACTTCTTCGGCGGACTGCTGTCGCGCCGCGGCAGCGTCATCGTCATCGCGCTGCTCGGTCAGGCCGCGGGCCTCCTCCTCAGCCTCGCCGTCGCCCTCGTCCTGCACCCGGCGTCGGCGACGGGCGTGGACCTCGCGTGGGGAGCGCTCTCCGGTCTGGGCACCGGCCTGGGCATGCTCTTCCTCTACCGGGGGATGAGCCGGGGTGACCTCAGCGTCGTCGTCCCGGTGAGTGCGGTCGGGGGCGCGGCGCTGCCCGTCCTCGTCGGCGTGGGGCTGCTGGGGGACCGGCCGTCGACGACGTCCTGGCTGGGGATCGCGGCCGCCGTGCCGGCGATCTGGCTGGTGTCGCGGTCACGCGGGACGGGGGGCGCGCCGGCCGCGGCAGGTGTGCCCGACGCGCTCGTGGCGAGCGCGTGGATCGCCCTGCAGTACACCGCGCTCGCGCAGGCGTCCACCGACGCCGGCCTATGGCCGATCGTCGCGGGGCGC
>JAJYSG010000096.1 GCA_021793675.1 Actinomycetes bacterium
CCGCGGCTCGGCAAGGACGTCCAGCGGGTCATCCGGGCCGCCCGCGCCGGCGCGTGGGAGCAGACCCCCGACGGCGTCGTCGTCGACGGCATCACGCTGGAGGAGGACGAGTACACGCTGACCACCGAGGTGGAGGAGCGGCCCGGCGACGAGCGCGCCGCCGGGGTGCTCGACGGCGGGGGCTTCGTCGTGCTGGACACCGCGCTGGACGACGAGCTGCGCGCCGAGGGCTTCGCCCGCGACCTCGTGCGACGGGTGCAGGACGAGCGCAAGGCCGCCGACCTCCACGTCTCGGACCGCATCGCGCTCACCGTCGCCGTCCCCGAGCAGTACGCCGGCTGGGTGGAGAGTCACGCCGACCTCGTCCAGCGCGAGACGCTCGCCGTCTCGCTCACCGTCGCCGACAGCCCCACCGAGGAGATCGACGTCCGTCTGGAGGTCGCCCAGCCATGACCGGACCCACCGACAGCCCACGTCCCGGCGAGAGCCCACGTCCTGACGACGACCGGCCGCCGGAGGAGGAGGCGCAGGCCGAGCACGACAGGGCGGCGCAGGAGCTCGTCGCCTCCGGGCTCTTCGCCGGTCCGGACCCGACCGTCGTCGACGACGTCCTCGCCTCGCCGGACGTCACCCCTGACGTCGACCCGGTCGCCCGGGCCCAGGCACAGACCGAGGTGCACCGGATCTACACCGAGATCCTCACCCGGGCGCCCGAGCACGACGTCCAACCCAGCCTGGAGCGGGTCCGCCAGGTGCTCGAGCTGCTCGGGGAGCCGCACCGCGCCTACCCGGTCATCCACGTCGCCGGCACCAACGGCAAGACCTCCACGGCCCGGATCGTCGAGCGGCTGCTGCGCGAGCGCGGCCTGCGGACCGGCCGCTTCACCTCCCCGCACCTGAGCGACGTGCGCGAGCGCATCGCCGTCGACGGCGAGCCGATCACCCCGGAGGCCTTCGTCGAGACCTGGCAGGAGGTCGCGCCGCTCGTCGAGCTGGTCGACGAGCGGTCGCGGGCGGAGGGCGGACCCCGCCTCAGCTTCTTCGAGGTGTTCGTCGTCATGGCGTACGCCGCCTTCGCCGACGCCCCGGTCGACGTCGCCGTCGTGGAGACCGGGATGGGCGGGCGCTGGGACGCGACGAACGTCGCCGACGGCACGGTGGAGGTGCTCACCTCGATCTCCCGGGACCACGAGCGCTGGCTCGGCCACACGCTCACCGAGATCGCCACCGAGAAGGCCGGGATCATCGTCGCGGGGTCGACCGTGGTCAGCGCGACGCAGGACGACGAGGTCGCCGCCGTCGTCCGCAACGCCTCCCACGCCCTGGACGCCCGGCTCGTCGTGGACGGCACCGACATGGAGGTCGTCGACCGGCAGCTCGGGGTCGGGGGCCAGATGCTCGTGCTCCGCACCCCGGCGGCCACGTACACCGACGTCTTCCTCCCGCTCCACGGCGCCCACCAGGCGCACAACGCGCTCCTCGCGGTCACCGCCGTCGAGACGTTCTTCGGGGGTTCGGCCCTGAGCGCCGAGGTGGTCGAGCACGCGCTCGCGGCGGTCGACTCACCCGGGAGGCTCGAGCTCGTGCGGACGAGCCCGACGGTGCTGCTCGACGCCGCCCACAACCCGGCCGGGGTGGAGTCCCTGCGGCAGGCGGTCGAGGAGGCGTTCCACCTCTCGCGGGTCGTCGGCGTCGTCGGTGTCATGCACGACAAGGACGCCGAGGCGATCCTCTCCGGGCTCGAGCCGCTGCTCGCCGAGGTCGTCATCACGCGGGCGACGAACAGCCGGGCGCACGACGTCGACGACCTCGCCGACATCGCCCGGGACGTCTTCGACGAGGACCGCGTGCACGTCGCGGAAAGGATCGACGAGGCAATCGACCTCGCGGCGGCCCGAGCCGAGTACGGTGGGCAAGCAGGCGGAGCCGTCCTCGTCACGGGCTCGGTGATCCTCGTCGGGGAGGCGCGGCTGCTGCTACGACGCGGCGGCTGAGCCGCGTCGTCACTCACAACGCCAAGGGAGGCCGCAGTGAAGAAGCTCATCAACGACCCCAAGGACGTCGTCGCCGAGTCCGTCGCAGGCCTGGCCGCCGCGCACAGCGACATCATCACGGCGAGCCAGGACCCGATCTTCGTCTCCCGAGCCGGTGGTGCGGTGAGCGGCAAGGTCGGGCTCGTGTCCGGGGGCGGCAGCGGTCACGAGCCGCTGCACGCGGGGTTCGTCGGCGTCGGCATGCTCGACGCCGCGGTGCCGGGTGCGGTATTCACCTCACCCAGCCCCGAGCCGATCCTCGCCGCCATGCAGGCCGCCGACGGCGGCGCCGGCGTGGTCCAGATCGTCAAGAACTACACCGGGGACGTGCTCAACTTCGAGGTGGCCGCCGAGCTCGGCGAGGCCGAGGGCATGACGGTGCGCAGCGTCCTCGTCGCCGACGACGTCGCGGTGGAGGACTCCACCTACACGGCCGGGCGACGCGGCGTGGCGGGCACGCTCGTCGTGGAGAAGATCGCCGGCGCCGCCGCCGAGCGCGGGGACGACCTCGACGCCGTCGTCGCGGTGGCCGAGCGCACCGCGGCGGCCGTGCGCACGATGGGGATCGCCCTCACCGCCCCGACGGTGCC
>JAJYSG010000041.1 GCA_021793675.1 Actinomycetes bacterium
TGAGCGGCCTGGCCGGCGGTGGCGCCCCGCGCCGCGATGCGCTGGGCGAGCTGCGACTTGCTGACCATGGTGGGCCTCCTTCGCCGTGCGGCTCACGCTACTGGTGGCCCACGGCGGGCGCGGCCGAAACGCCGACCCGGCGCCCGCCTGCTCGCGGACGCCGGGCCGGCCGCGGCTACCGCGTGGGCGGCCGGCCGAGCGTCAGGCCGACGGGGCGCGCCGGCTCGACGGGCACCGGCGGCAGGTGCTTGGCGGGCAGCGTCGTCGGCCGCCACGCCTCCCGCCGCGCCTCGAACGCGGTGACCTCGTCGGCGTGCTGGAGTGTCAGCCCGATGTCGTCGAGCCCCTCCATGAGCCGCCACCGCGTGTAGTCGTCGATGCCGATCGGCACCACGACGTCCTCGCAGGTCGCGGTCCGCGCGACGAGGTCGACCGTCACCTCGGTGCCCGGGCGCGTCTCGAGGATCTTCCAGATGAGCTCGACGTCCTCCGGCGACACCGTGGCTGCCACCAGTCCCTGCTTGCCGGCGTTGCCGCGGAAGATGTCGGCGAACCGTGGCGAGAGCACGGCGCGGAAGCCGTAGTCCTTGAGGGCCCACACGGCGTGCTCGCGGGACGAGCCGGTGCCGAAGTCCGGGCCCGTCACGAGCACCGAGCCGGAGCGGTAGGCGTCCCGGTTGAGGACGAACGCCGGGTCGTTGCGCCAGGCCGAGAACAACGCGTCCTCGAACCCGGTGCGGGTGACCCGCTTGAGGTACACCGCGGGGATGATCTGGTCGGTGTCGACGTTGCTGCGCCGCAGCGGGACGCCGACGCCGGTGTGCTGGGTGAACTTCTCCATCGGGCGTTCTCCTGCGCGTCAGACCTGCACCGGCACGTGCGGGTCGAGGGGGGTCAAGGGGGTGCCGTCCACCGTGGTGCCGGCGGGCAGGTCGAGGTCGGCGAGGGACGAGAGCGTGCCTCGGATCGCGGTCGCCGCGGCCACCAGCGGGCTGACCAGGTGCGTCCGACCACCCTTGCCCTGCCGGCCCTCGAAGTTGCGGTTGGACGTCGACGCCGCGCGCTCGCCCGGCGCCAGCTGGTCCGGGTTCATGCCCAGGCACATCGAGCACCCGGCGTTGCGCCACTCGGCACCGAAGTCCAGGAAGATGCGGTCCAGGCCCTCAGCCTCGGCCTGCAGGCGCACGCGGGCGGAGGCAGGCACGACGAGCACGCGCACGCCGTCGGCCTTGCGACGACCCCGCACCACCTTGGCCACGGACCGCAGGTCCTCGATCCGGCCGTTGGTGCACGAGCCGATGAACACCGTGTCGACCGCGATCTCCCGCAGCGGCTGCCCCGGGGTCAGGCCCATGTACTCGATGGCGCGCTGCGCCGCGGTGCGGGCGCCCTCGTCGGCGATCTCCTCCGGGACCGGGACGGTCCCGGACAGCGGCAGACCCTGGCCGGGGTTGGTGCCCCAGGTGACGTACGGCTCGATGTCCTCGGCGCGCAGCACCACCTCGGCGTCGAACGTGGCGTCGTCGTCCGAGCGCAACGTGCGCCAGTACTCGACCGCGGCGTCCCAGTCGGCGCCCTGCGGCGCGTGGGGGCGGCCCCGGAGGTAGGCGAACGTCGTCTCGTCGGGCGCGATCATCCCCGCACGGGCGCCGGCCTCGATCGACATGTTGCAGATCGTCATGCGCGCCTCCATGGACAGGGCGCGGATGGCGTCACCGCGGTACTCCAGGACGTAGCCCTGGCCGCCGCCGGTGCCGATCTTGGCGATGACCGCCAGGATGATGTCCTTGCTCGTCGCGCCGGCGGGCAGCCGGCCCTCGACGGTGACGGCCATCGTCCTGAAGGGTGCCAGCGGCAGGGACTGGGTGGCCAGGACGTGCTCCACCTCGCTGGTGCCGATGCCGAACGCGAGCGCGCCGAACGCACCGTGCGTCGACGTGTGGGAGTCGCCGCAGACCACCGTCAGGCCCGGCATCGTCAGGCCCAGCTGCGGGCCGACCTGGTGCACGATCCCCTGGTCGGCGTCGCCGAGGGAGTGGATCCGGATCCCGAACTCCGCCGCGTTGGCCCGCAGCGTCTCGATCTGGGTGCGGCTCGTCGCGTCGGCGATCGGCAGGTCGATGTCGAGCGTCGGCGTGTTGTGGTCCTCGGTGGCGATCGTCAGGTCCGGGCGGCGCACCGTGCGGCCGGCGAGGCGCAGCCCCTCGAACGCCTGGGGGCTGGTCACCTCGTGCACCAGGTGGAGGTCGATGTAGAGCAGGTCGGGGGCGCCGTTCTCCCCCGGGCGCACCACGTGCGCCTGCCAGACCTTCTCCGCGAGCGTTCCCGCCATGTGCCTCGTCCCTCGTGCTCGTCGTCGTCCCGGTCGCCGGATCACTGTGCCTCGGCATCCGTGCGTCGGTCGAGCCGTCTCACGCCGAGACCCGTTCCGGACTTGCATCTCAGCAGCCGAGACGACAATATCGACCTATGGACAACTCTAGCGGAGTCGGCGTCCTGGACAAGGCCGCCGCGGTCCTCAGCGCCCTCGAGGCGGGGCCGGCGACTCTCGCCCAGCTGGTGACGGCCACCCACCTCGCGCGTCCCACCGCCCATCGTCTCGCCGTCGCGCTGGAGCACCATCGCCTCGTCGCACGCGACCTGCAGGGCCGGTTCGTGCTCGGACCGCGACTGTCGGAGCTGGCCACCGCCGCGGGCGAGGACCGGCTGCTCGCCGCCGCCGGGCCGGTGCTGGCTGCGCTCCGCGACCACACCGGGGAGTCGGCGCAGCTCTACCGGCGTCAGGGCGACGTGCGCATCTGCGTCGCGGCAGCCGAGCGACCGGTCGGCCTGCGCGACTCGATCCCGGTCGGCGCGACGCTGACGATGCTCGCGGGGTCCGCCGCCCAGGTGCTGCTCGCCTGGGAGGAGCCGGACCGGCTGCATCGCGGGCTGCAGGGCGCCAAGTTCACCGCCACCATCCTGTCCGGGGTCCGCCGCCGTGGCTGGGCGCAGTCGGTCTCGGAGCGCGAGATCGGCGTCGCCTCGGTGTCCGCACCGGTGCGCGGCCCCTCTGGTCGGGTCGTCGCCGCCGTCTCGGTCTCCGGGCCGCTCGAGCGCCTCTCCCGCCAACCGGGCCGGCTGCATGCCGCCGCCGTGGTGAGCGCCGCCAACCGCCTGACAGAGGTGCTGCGCCGCACCGCCGACTGACCCGCGGCCGCAGCGCCGACCAACCGCAGCACGACGAAGGCCCGGCCACCTCGGTGACCGGGCCTCGCTCGTACCCCCGACCGGATTCGAACCGGCGCTACCGCCGTGAGAGGGCGGCGTGCTAGGCCGCTACACAACGGGGGCCTGCCGCACCACGAGGCCTTCCGGCTCCGCGGGAGTGACCATGCTAGCCGATCGGTCTCGGACCGACGACCATGCAGGTCACAACGCTGGGGTACCAGGATTCGAACCTAGACTAAGGGAACCAGAATCCCTCGTGCTGCCAGTTACACCATACCCCATGGGGGTGTGACCGCCCGGTCTCGTCGCTGGCCACCGCACGAGGCGGGAGCCGCGACCGGAGGTCGCACCGGCGGGAAAGACTACCGGAGCGACCAGGTGGGACCAAACCGGCCGCCGTCCGTCACCAGGGGATGCGTCCGACCTCCGTGACGTCGTACCAGAGGAGCTCGCGCTCGGCGACCCGCTCCTCGGCGGCCGGGTCGCCCGCGAGCGCACCCACCACGTCGGCGACCGCCTCCGGCTCGTCGACGTGCACGCTGACCACCGCGTCCCACGCCACCCCCGCCCGGACGTCGACCGCGCTGGCGGCCTCGTCCGGTCCGATGGCCGGGTCGACGAGGTCGTCCGGGACGTCGGCCGCCAGCACCACCCGCACCCGCGGCGACCCCGGGTGCCGTGCCAGCAGGCGCACCGCGTCGTCCGCCGCCGCGAGCAGCGCCGCGTACTCCCAGCCCTCCTCGTCCTCCCCCGGCAGCGCGCCGCGCAGCTCGGCCGTGACCGCATGGGCACGCCCCGGCCCCACCTGCTGGTACGGCAGCTGGTCCAGGACGGCGGGCAGGTAGACGCGCACGCGCCCAGTGTGCCCGGCCGGACCGTCAGCCGACCGGCAGCGCCGCCAGGCGCGCCGCGAGTCCGGCGAGCGCCTTGCGCGCCGGGCTGCCCGGTGCACCCTCGCGCAGCGTGCGGCCCGCCAGCAGCGCCGCGTCGCAGGCGGCACGGTCGTCCGGCACCACGATGACCTCGTCCACGCCCGCGTAACGCGCGAGGGCCTGCGCCAGCGCCCGCTGCGGGTCCGGTCCGGTGGCGGCGGCGCGCACCCGGTTGACGACCACGAACCGCGTGGCGGGCAGACCGAGCTCGGCCAGCTCCGTCAGAGCCCTGACGAGGCGCGCGACACCCACCGGGTCGCCCGCACCCACCACGACGACGACGTCTGCCGCTGCCAGGGCCGAGTGCGTCGCGGCGTTGCGCTGCGGCGCCCGCGTGTCGTAGCTGAGGACCTCGTCCCGTTCCAGGCTGAAGCCGGTGTCGACGACCGTCCACTCGGCGAGCGCGCATGCCACCGGCCACACGGCGTCGAGCGCCGCGGCGGGCAGCTCCTGCCAGCGGTCCGCTCGCGCGACGCCGGACAGCACGCGCAGCTCCGGCGAGGCGACCGGCGCCAGCCGAGCGAGGGACGTGGTGTCCAGGCCGCCCTGAGCTGCGGCGCGCGCCGCGGCCGCGATCCCCGGCGCCTCCTCGAGCAGGCCGATGACCTGCGCGACCGCGCCGCCGTACGTGTCCGCGTCGACGAGCAGCGCGGCGCGCCCGAGCGCGGCGAGCTCGGCAGCGAGGTTGACGGCCATCGTGGTGCGGCCGGGCGCTCCGGTCGGGCCCCACACCGCGACCAACCGGCCGCGGCGGGCAGGCGCCGCGTGCCTGGGCATCCCGGAGAGCTCGGGCGATGCCTGGTCCGGCTCGGCCACGCTCGGCGGCGCCTGGTCGAGCAGCACGCCGGCGCGCTCGACGACCGCCCGGGCGGCGGCCGGGTCGGCGGGCGGCGGGACGACGAGATCCGCACCGCAGGCCGCCAGGCGGTCCGTCAGCCACGGACGGGACTGGTCGGCGACGCACACCACGCGCAGTCCCGCGTGGTGCAGCGCCGCCACCGCCTCCCGATCGAGGTGCTCGAGCTCCGCGGACACGATGGCGAGCCGGCCCAGCCCCGCCTCGGCGGCCGCGAGCAGCTCCACCAGGTCGGCGCAGCGCCGCGCCACCGCCAACCGGCCGTCCGCGTCCACCGCCTGGACGAGCAGGGCCTCCGCCGGTCCCTGCACCGCGCACAGCACGCCGAGCGCCACGTCAGCTCCCGGGCACGGCGACGACGTCGACCCGGCCGTCCGCCGCCAGCGCCGCCAGCACGTCGGGCAGCTGTGCCACCGGAACCAGCACCTGCACGGTCGTCGTGCCCGTCGCGAACGCCCCCTGCGGGCGGTCCACCTCGGCCACCGTCAACGCGGTCGCGAGCTGCGAGGGTCTGGCCGGCTCGTCATGCGCCGCGGTGGTCGCGGGGCTGAACCACAGGTCGACGCGCGCCCCGACCCGGACCGACCCGGGCAGCCGGCCCGGCACGGCCACCCCGACCGGACGCAGCGCGAGGTCCCCGGCCGACCCGAGCGCGGCGGCGGGCAGCAGCTCGCCGGCCTCGACGACACGCAGCGCCACCGCATCCACCGGAAGGGGTGCGTCAGCACGGACGTAGCGCGCAAGGTCGACACCGCTGAGCCGCACGTCGGCGACCGCGAGGGCGTCGCGGCCGATGGTGGCGCCCGGAACCGTCGTCTCCCGCACGACGAAGACCGGAACCGTCCGTTCCGCGGCCCGCAGCCCCCACGACCCGAGCGCCACGGAGGCCGCGACCAGCGCGACGCCGACCAGCAGCCGTGGGTCCCGCCATCCGGGCCGCCGCAGGCGTGCCGCCACCGCGGCCGGCAGGTCCGGCAGGCCCGTGTCCAGAGCGCTCACTCATGTCCCCCTCGTCGCGGGCCCCGATCATCGCGGCCGCGGCGGACCCTGCGCCGACGGCCCTGTGGACAACCCGCGCGGCCGGCCGGTGACGTCGTCGGCCCGTGCCAGACTGCGGGCATGGCACCGCGCTTCCTCACGCTCGCGGACGTCACGGAGATCCTCAACATCTCCGCGCAGCAGGCGTACTCGCTGGTCAAGTCCGGCGAGCTGCCGGCGATCCAGATCGGCGGGCGGGGCATCTGGCGCGTGGAGGCGAGCGAGCTCGAGCGGTACATCGAGCGGATGTACGAGCAGACCCGGGCGCGCGCCGCGCACAGCGGCGCTGCCACGGACGCCTGAGCGCTCATCGCGACCGCACCACCTGGAGCGTGGCGAGCGGCACCGTCCACGGCGGCCCGGCAACCGGTCGCACGTCGAGGTGATCTGCGCCGACCCGGTCGATCGTGCCGGTGAGCGTGCGCCCCGGGACCCACAGCTGGACGTCGACCCGGTCACGCGAAAGGGCCCGCAGCGCGTGCGACAACCCCAGCGAGCGGCCGACCCGGCCTTCCGGCGGCGCGACGTGCGGGGCGAGCCCCGCCACCGCGACGACCGCTGACACCGGGACCAGCGCCTGTCGCGCAGGCGGCTCGGCGAGCAGCAGCCAGTCCGCGCCGACGTCGACGAGGTCGCCCTCCGCCAGGCCGCCGTCGGTCTGCACCCGCAGCAGGCGGCCGACCGAGGCGCGCAGGCGGTCCAGGACCCGGGTCGTCGCACGCTCGGCACGCACCAGGTCGGAACGGACGGCGCGGGCCTGCTCAGCCTGCGCGGCCGCGAACTGAGCTTCCAGGTCCTCGAACAGCAGCTGCCACTGCACGGTGGGCAGGCTAGGCCCCCGTCAGGGCCGGCGGCAGGGCCGAACGGCTCACATCGCTGCGCCGAACGGGTGGCAGCGAGGCCCGGCGGGTTCATGGCGGCGCGGACGGGGGTGCATCCGACGGGCGCCCGCTCGTGCCCCCGTCCGGGTGAACCCGGGCCACCGCGCTCGACAGCGGCGTGGAGACCCGGTACACCTGTGCCACTCAAGAAGCATCACAGAGCATCAAACGACATCATGGATGAACAGGGGGGACTCATGGGCTTCGTGACGGCGAGCCCGCGGACGGTGGTGGGTCGCGCGGCGGCCCTCACCGGAGCCGCGGTGACCTGTGCCGCGGTGGGAGCGGGATGCCTGAGGCGCGTCCTGCTGCTGGCGTCGAGCCTGCGGACCGCACGGGCCGACGACCTCGTCGAGCTCGGCGTCCTGGTCACCGGCGCGGCCGTGCTGGTGTGGCTGGCGGCGTCCGCCGCCGCAGCGGCCGGCTGCCTCGCGGCCCGGTCCGCCGGACAGGTCTGGCGACGCGGGGAGGGATGGGTCCACCGGTTCGCACCGGGGATCGTGCGCCGGGCGCTCGTCGTCGCGGTCGCCGCGGGCATCGGCGCGGCAGGTGCGACCGCCGCCGCTGCCGACGCGGCACCGACACCCGGACCGATCGTCGCGACGGCACCCGCCGTGGGCGCCGGTACGGACCTGGGCTGGGTGGTCACCGCGCCGGCACCCGCGGTGGCACCGTCGGCACCGACCACGGCCCCCGCCTGGCGGACCGAGCCGACATCCGCGGCGGATCAGCTCGGCGGACCGCCGGGGCCCGGCGCGCCGACGGACGGGCCGACGAACGTCACCAGCCCCGATGCACCTGTGACCGCACCCGGGCGCACCCCGCCGACCACGGGCAGCACCCCAGGCACCTCGACCGAAGCGGCCATCGAGGTTCCGACCTCGACACCGGCCGCCGCAGCCGAGCCGGGCGCATCCACCCCGGCCGGCGACCCCGGTTCACCGCGGCTGACCGGCCGCGCGCGCGACCGGGTGCCCGGCGCACCGTCGGCGACCCCGCGCGCCACCCCGGACCCGGAACCCGCCACGGTCGTCGTGCTCCGTGGCGACACCCTGTGGAGCATCGCCGCGCGGCACCTGTCGCCCGACGCCGGGCCTGCGCAGGTCGCGGCAGCGTGGCCGGCCTGGTATGCGGCGAACACCGTGACGATCGGGCCCGACCCCGACCTCATCCTGCCGGGTCAGGTGCTCGTCGTGCCCGCCGGGGTGACGCGATGAGCGTCGCGGCCCAGGCCCTGCCCGAGACGGCCGCCGACCTGCTGCTGCGGCGCGCCGTCCGGCCCGTGCCCACGTCGGGGCCGCCGCGGGCGGACCGGCGGCCGGCCCGGCCGCCTGCCGCGGCACCGGCCCGAACCGTGGCCCGCCCGCACGTCCGGCTCGTGCCGGCACCGGCGCCGGTGCCGGTGCCGCGGGCGACCGGTCCCGCCGCCGGGGCACCTCCCACGCCGGCGGAGCGGCTGGAGGTGCTGAAGGCCGATGACCGGCTCCTCGACCCGGCCGACGTCGACGAGCCGCGCGGCGCCGTGCCGATCGAGGATCCTTGCCTGCTGGCCCGTCGCCTCGCCGGGGCGAGCGTGGAAGTGATCCTGGGACGGCGGCCGGCCGCCCAGCTGGCGCGGTGGCTGGCGCCCGGGGTGCTCGACGCGTTGCGCACCCGCGCGATCGTCACCCGCGACGCGGTGCCGCCGCCCACCCGGGGCCCCGCGGTGCGTGGCGTCCGGGTGTGCGCGCTGCACGCGCACCTGGTCGAGGCCACCGCCGTGGTCGACGACGGACGTCGCACGCGAGCGGTGGCACTGCGCCTGGAACCGCACCGCGGCGCGTGGCGCGCGACGGCCCTCGAGGTCGGCTAGCGCCGGCGCACGAGACCGCTCAGTGGCGCTTCTTCGCCTGCTTGGCGGCCTTCCGACGCTCCTCGCGGTTCACGCCACCGCTCGCCGCCGGTGCGGCAGCCGGGGCACCGGCGCGCTTCGGGGCACCGCCCGGGCGACGACCGTCGCCACTCGTCACGACCACGCCGTCACCGTCCGCGGAAGGGGCCGAGTAGCTCAACGGCGCACGCTGCGCCGGCCCGTCCAGGCCCCCCTGCGCCACGACCCCCCGCGCGACCGGCGGCGCACCGACCAGGCCCACGGCGGGCTCGTTCTCGACGGGCGCCTCCTCGACGGGGGCCACCGCGGTCGGCACCTCACCGGCCTGCGGCTCCTCGACCTGAACCTCGAGGTTGTAGAGGTACTGGACGCTCTCCTCCTTGATGGCGTCCGTCATCGCCGAGAACAGCTGGTAGCCCTCCCGCTGGTACTCGATGAGCGGGTCGCGCTGGGCCATCGCCCGCAGGCCGATGCCCTCCTTGAGGTAGTCCATCTCGTAGAGGTGCTCCCGCCACTTGCGGTCGAGCACAGCGAGCGTCACGCGCCGCTCGAGCTGGCGCATGCCCTCCTCGCCGACGAGCGCCTCTCGGTCGGCGTAGGCGATCTCCGCGTCGGAGAGCACCTCGCGCTCGATCATCTCGGCGTCGAGCCGCTCGACGCCCGCGGCGGCCTCGACGACGTCGTCCACCGTGATCGAGATCGGGAAGATGCCCCGCAGCGCCGTCCACAGCGTGTCGAGGTCCCAGTCCTCCGGGCGGCCCTCGGCGGTCGCGTCGTGGATGTACCCGGTGAGCACGTCGCGGCGGAAGTGCGTGATCTGCTCGGCGAGGTCCTCGCCCTCGAGCACGCGCCGGCGCTGGGAGTAGATCACCTCGCGCTGGCGGTTGAGCACGTCGTCGTACTTGAGGACGTTCTTGCGGATCTCGAAGTTGCGCGCCTCGACCTGCGACTGCGCGGACGCGATGCCGCGCGTGACGATCTTCGACTCCAGCGGCAGGTCGTCGGGGAAGCCGGCGCGCTGCATCATCGACTCGGCCAGGCCGGAGTTGAACAGCCGCATCAAGTCGTCCTGCATCGACAGGTAGAACCGGGACTCCCCCGGGTCGCCCTGGCGGCCCGACCGGCCGCGCAACTGGTTGTCGATGCGACGGGACTCATGGCGCTCGGTGCCGAGCACGTAGAGCCCGCCGAGCGCGACGACCTCGTCGTGCTCGGCCGCCACGGCGTCCTTCATCTTCGCGAGCACCCCGGGCCACGCGGCCTCGTACTCCTCGGGGCGCTCGGCCGGGTCGAAGCCGCGCTTCTCCATCTCCGCCACGGCCATGAACTCGGCGTTGCCGCCGAGCATGATGTCGGTACCGCGACCGGCCATGTTGGTCGCGACGGTCAACGCCCCCTTGCGTCCGGCCTGCGCCACGACGGCGGCCTCGCGCTCGTGCTGCTTGGCGTTGAGCACCTCGTGCGGCACGCCGTGCTTCTTCAGCTTGCTCGACAGGTACTCGCTCTTCTCGACCGAGACGGTGCCGACGAGGACCGGCTGGCCCTTCGCGTGGCGCTCGACGATGTCGGCGACGACCGCGTCGAACTTGCCTTCCTCGGCCTTGTAGACGAAGTCCCGCTGGTCGATGCGGATCATCGGCTTGTTGGTCGGGATGGGCACGACGCCGAGCTTGTAGGTGCCGAGGAACTCGGCCGCCTCGGTCTCGGCCGTGCCGGTCATGCCGGCGAGCTTGCTGTACAGCCGGAAGTAGTTCTGCAGCGTGATCGTGGCGAGCGTCTGGTTCTCCGCCTTGATGGTCACGCCCTCCTTGGCCTCGATGGCCTGGTGCATGCCCTCGTTGTAGCGGCGGCCCGGCAGGATGCGGCCGGTGTGCTCGTCGACGATGAGGACCTCGCCCTGCAGGACGACGTAGTCCTTGTCGCGCTTGAAGAGCTCCTTGGCCTTGATGGCGTTGTTGAGGAACCCGATGAGCGGGGTGTTGAGCGACTCGTAGAGGTTGTCGATGCCGAGGTAGTCCTCGACCCGGGCGATGCCCGGCTCCAGCACGCCGATGGTGCGCTTCTTCTCGTCGACCTCGTAGTCGCGGTCCGGCTCCAGCCGACGGGCCACCTTGGCGAACTCGGTGTACCAGCGGTTGGCGTCGCCCGACGCGGGTCCGGAGATGATGAGCGGGGTGCGCGCCTCATCGATGAGGATCGAGTCCACCTCGTCGACGATGGCGTAGTGGTGGCCCCGCTGCACCAGCTCGTCGACCGTCCACGCCATGTTGTCGCGCAGGTAGTCGAAGCCGAACTCGTTGTTGGTGCCGTACGTGATGTCGGCCGCGTACTGAGCCCGACGCTCCGCCGGCGTCATCTCCCCGAGGATGCAGCCCGTGGTCAGCCCGAGGAACCGGAACACGCGGCCCATGAGCTCGCTCTGATAGCTGGCCAGGTAGTCGTTGACGGTGACGACGTGCACGCCCTCACCGGTCAGGGCGTTGAGGTAGGCGGGCAGCGTCGCGACGAGCGTCTTGCCCTCGCCGGTCTTCATCTCCGCGATGTTGCCCAGGTGCAGGGCGGCGCCGCCCATGATCTGGACGTCGAAGTGGCGCTGACCCAGGGTGCGCCGCGACGCCTCGCGGACCGCGGCGAACGCCTCGGGCAGCAGGTCGTCGAGCTTCTCGCCGTCCGCGAGGCGCGACTTGAAGCGGTCCGTCTCCTCGCGCAGCTCGGCGTCGGTGAGGGGCTCGAAGGCGTCCTCGAGCTCGTTGACCTGCGCCGCGATGCCGGCCAGCTTCTTGAGGATCCGGCCCTCACCGAGCCGCAGAACCTTCTCGACGACGGACGCCACGCGTCACTCCCGACTGCTCGCACCCCGCACGAGGCGGTGACTTCACCGGCCATCCGGCCGGGCCCCGCCATCCTAGGCGAGGCCAGGGTCGGCGGGGTGGGCGCGGCGTGGAGGTCCGGAGCGCTCACCGTGCGAGTGCGGCGGTCAGCGGCACGACGAGGTCGCCCCGCGGGTGCCCGTCGCGCTCCGCCACGACGACGTCCTGCAGCCCCAACCACCCCGCCGCGACGCGCAGCTCCGCCGCCAGCTCCTCCGGCACCGCGTCGACGTGCCCCGCCGCGGCGGGACCGGCGACGCCGTGGGCCGCCACCACGCGCAGCACGCCGTCCCGCCGGTCGGCCTTGAGGTCCACCAGCGCGGCGACCCGATCGCCCAGCAGGAACGGCAGCACGTAGTACCCCCACACCCGCCGCGGGGCGGGTGTGTAGATCTCGATCCGGTAGCGCAGCCCGAACAGCGACTCCACGCGCGTCCGCTCCCACACCAGCGGGTCGAACGGCGACAGGAGCGTGCGCGCGCTCGTCGTGCGGGGCACGGCGGCGCCGGTGTGCCGCCACGCCGCGCCCCAGCCGTCGACCGTGACCGGCTCGACGACGCCCTCCTCCGCCAGCTCCGCGAGCGCCTGCGCCGTCGGGGCCTGGCGGAGCCGGAAGTAGTCCGCCACGCTGCGCAGCGTGCCGACGCCCAGTGCCGTCACGGAGATGGCCACCAGCGCGCGCACCGCGTCCCGCTCGTCGGGCTCGGGCCCGCTCAGCACCCGGTGCGGCACGACGCGCTCGACCAGGTCGTAGCGCCGCTCGAACGCGCCGTTGCGCCCGGCGCTGGCCGCCTGACCGGTGAAGAACAGGTACTCCAGCACCCGTTTCGACACCGTCCAGCTCCAGCCCCACACGTCGTCGGGCCGCGGCGGGTGCCCGTGCCCGAGCCTCGCATGGACCTGCTGCGCGGTGAGGGGACCGGCCTCGCCGAGCAGGGCCCGGACGTCGTCGACGACGGGGGCGTGCGACAGCGGGACGTCGCGGATCATGCCCCAGGCGTCCCGCAGGTAGCCCGCCCGGCGCCAGCCCAGCAGCGGGTACGTCTCCGCCGGCACGTAGGACGCCATGTGCCCCCACACCTCGACGACGCGGCGCGGCGCCTCGTCCGCCGCGCGGCCGACGAGGGCCGGATCGAAGGGTCCCAGGCGCGCGTAGATCGGCATGAGGTGCGCCCGCGCGAACACGTTGACGGAGTCGATCTGCACGGCGCCCAGCCGCGCCACGACCGCCGCCACCTGCCGCACGGTCACCGGCGCCGCGGGGCGGCGCCGGTCCAGCCCGCCGGCGCGTAGCGCGGTGCGCCGCGCCTGCGCGAGCGACAGGTGCGGGGCGCCGTGGCCGGGCGGGCGGTGGGCGGCGTTCGTCGCAGGCACCGCCGCATCGTGCCTCAGCCCACCGACACGGCCGTCGCAGCACGAGGTCCGACGCCACGTCCCGCGGTGCCCCGCCCCAGCGGCGCGGTGCCCACCCGCGCGCCCCTCGGCGCACCGGGCGGGCACCGGCCCGTCAGGCGCCGGATCACGCCGGCTGCGGCACGCCCCCGCCACCCGCGCCGGCGGGCACCGGCTCACGGACGGGACCCGCGGCCCCCACCGCCTCGAGCTGGATGACGCCGTACGACCACCCGTGCCGGCGGTACGCGACGGCCGGCCGGCCGCTCTCGGCGTCGACGAAGAGGAAGAAGTCGTGCCCGACGAGCTCCATCTGGTAGAGCGCGTCGTCGACCGTCATCGGCGCCGCCTGGTGCACCTTCTCGCGGATCACCACCGGCGAGTCGCCGAGGGAGATCTCCCACGTGTCGTCGGCCAGGACGCGCACGTCCTGGCTCGTGCCCTCGGGCTCGCCGTCGGCGAGCTCGCGCTCGTCCGGTGTCGGCTCGACGCCCGGGATCGTGGTGTCCTTGCGCTCCCGTCGCCGGTCGCGGCTGCGCCGCAGCCGCTCCAGCAGCTTGGCCAGCGCCAGGTCGAGGGCCGCGTACGGGTCGTCGGCCGACGCCTCCGCGCGGACCACCTGTCCGCGGTCGACGACGGTGAGCTCGACCCGTTCGCTGAAATCGGCCTGCCGTGGGTTGGTCTCGTGCGACACGAGCACGTCGACGCGCTGCGCGCGCGGTGCGAGCTGCTCGATCTTCGCGAGCTTGCTGGCCACGTGAGTCCGGTAGCGGGCGGGCACTTCGGTGTGACGACCGGCAACCACGATCTCCATGAGAGCCTCCTGGGAGGTGAAGGGTGCCGCACTGCGTCGTGGCACCCGGTGGCAAGCGGTTCAGGCCCCGAGGGGCCACGACGGCACCACCTCCTCCGCAACCGGTCCGACCGCCGCGCAGGCGCCGGGAGGACCGGTCCAATGCCTCACGTTAGCCCGTGGGTCGGACGTGCTCAAAAGGGCCGCGCGGGCGAAGATCGCGCCGATCCCGGCGACGGCGTGGACGCGACGACGACACCGCCGGCCACCGCGATCCCCGCGGCGTCCAACGCCCGCACGCACGCCGCGAACGTCGCCCCGGTGGTCAGCACGTCGTCGACCAGCACGGCGGTGCCGGGCGCGACCGCCGGCCACCGGCGCACGTGCACGTGACCTGCCAAGTTGCGCGAGCGCGCGCGAGCCGACAGCCCGGCCTGGTCGGCACCGGCCGCGCGTCGCAGCACCGGTGCGCGGCGCGCGGGCACCCGACGCCGGCCCAGCTCGTCGGCGACGGCAGCGGCGAGCGCACCGGCCGGGTCCCAGCCGCGCGCACGCCGGGCGGCCGGCG
>JAJYSG010000097.1 GCA_021793675.1 Actinomycetes bacterium
TCGGGGGCATCCTCCGTCTCGAGCCAGAGGCGCAGACGCATCGGGCCGACGACGTCGGTGTCTTCGCGGAACGTGTACGAGACGGTCACCTCGCCGTCGCGGCTGTCGAGCCACACGGAGGCCGGGGCCGGCGGCGTCTCGACGAGCGCGCCGGAGGCGACGTCGAGGGCGAGCCGCACGGCGTCGTCGTCGCTCGTCGGCCACGGGAGGTCGCCACGGTGCGTGTGCGTGGTCTCGTCGTCCCGGATCTCGAGCTGCACGCGCGGCCACGCGCTGGGACCCTCGCCACGGTCGAGCAGGTAGTAGTCGAAGAACACCCGCTGGCGCTCGACGCTCTCCGGGTCGTAGAAGTAGCGCCACTTCTTCTGGCCGTGCACTTCGAGCCACTTCTCGTCGCTCGCGATCCGATCGAACGCCGCGAGCGTGCCGCGGGTGTGGAGGCCGTGATCGCTCCAGCTCGCGACGATGTACGCCGGCACCTCGATGTCCTCGAGCGGCGGGTACTTCTCGCGGTAGTAGTCGTCCATCAGCGGGCGTGCGGCGATGTTCGCCGCCGTGTCCTCGGTGCGCGTGCGCGAGAACCCCATGTTCTGCGAGGCGCGCGGCAGGAACCCGGTCTCCGGGATGCCACCGTGGAAGGCGAACTCGCGGTACCAGTCGGTGAAGCACTCCCAGGGGCTGATGGCCGTGAGCGCGGGCGGCCGCATCGCCGCGGCGATGAACTGGCTGCCGGCGAGATAGGACACCCCGAGCATGCCGACCCGGCCGTTGCTCCAGTCGGCGGCGCCGAGCCACTCGACGGTGTCGTAGATGTCGTCGGCCTCCTGCGGGCCGTTGTGTCGACCCTCGCCCTCGCTGTTCCACATCCCGCGCGGGTCCGCGCAGGCGACCGCGTACCCGCGGGGGCACCAGTACTTCGGGTCGGGCGCCTCGAAGCCGGTCAGCTTCGACATCCAGCCGGACTCGATCTCGGCGGGCGGCCAGAGCTGATCCTTGGTGTTGTGCTTCCCGTACGGCCCCCAGGCAAGCAGCACGGGGAGGTCGTTCTCCGTCCCGGCCGGGCGGTAGACGTCGATGTAGATCCGCACGCCGTCGCGCAGCTCGACCGGCACGTCCTTCTCTTGGACGACGTCGCCGTGGTCGATCGTCTCGCGGCGCAGCGGCGGCAGCGGCGGCTTGCCCGGGGCATTGTCCGGGACGAGGCCCGGCCGGTCGATGATCTCTGGTCGTTCACTCATCATTCGTCTCTTCCCGTCAGCGCTGCAGCGCGATGACGTCGTCGGAACGCACGGAGAACTCCGTCTCGGTGCCGTCGGTCATGCGGCGGTCGTGGTCGGCGGCCATGGTCACGCCGATCGACGTGCCATCTGCGGCTTCGACGCGCGCCGTCCAGTACTCGCCGACGTAAGCACTGTCGCGGATCACGCCGCGCCCGACGAGGCCGCCGGCCGTGTCGCCGAGGCGGACGCTCTTGCTCCGGAAGGCGAGTGCGCCCTCCGCGGGCGCCGTGAGGGAACGGTCGGTCGCCCGGAGCCCGCCGGGCAGCGCGGATCCCTCTGCCCCGACGATGTTCTCGAAGCCCACGAAGTCGGCGGCGAACCGCGACACGGGGCGTCCGTAGATCTCCTCCGGGGTGCCGACCTGGTCGATGCGGCCGGCATTCATGATCACGACGCGATCGGACAGCGCGAGCGCCTCCTCCTGGTCGTGCGTGACGTAGATGGACGTGTTGCCGAACTCGCGGTGCAGGCGCTGGATCTCGGCGCGCATCGCGATGCGCAGCTTCGCATCGAGGTTCGACAGCGGCTCGTCGTAGAGCATGAGCCCGTTGGCGGACACGAGGCCGCGCGCGAGCGCGACCCGCTGCTGCTGACCGCCCGAGAGTTCGTGCGGAAAGCGATCCGCGTGCTGCGCCATGTCGACGGAGGCGAGCGCCTGCTCGGCGCGCTGCCGGATGTCGCCGCGCGGCACCTTGCGGCGCTTCATGGGGTATGCGACGTTCGCCTTCACGGACAGGTGCGGCCACAGCGCGTAGCTCTGGAAGACCATGCCGACCTTGCGGCGGTGCGGCGGCAGGAAGCGCAGCGAGTCAGCGTTCGCGAACGTGCGCTCGCCGGCCTCGATGCGGCCGCCGTCCGGATCCTCGAGCCCCGCGATGCACCGCAGCGTGGTCGTCTTGCCGCAGCCGCTCGGTCCGAGCAGCGTGACGAACTCGCCGTCGGTGATCGTCAGGTCGATGCCGTGCAGCACCTGCGACTTGCCGAACGACTTCGTAACGCCGGCGAGCTCAACTCTCATGACTGGTCCTTCCCTGGGGTCGACGCCGTTCGCCGGCCGCGGCGCGCGACCCAGGCGAGCGCGAGCGCGACGGCGCTGATGGTCAAGAAGCTGGCGATCAGCAGGAGCGACGCGGCGGCCGACGTCGGCGCCTGCCCCTCGACGTACCGGCTGTAGATCTCGACCGAGAGATAGTTGCTGCCCGGGGCGGACAGCACGAGTGGGGTGGAGAGGACGCCGCTGATCACGACGAAGCACAGCACCCAGCCGCTGATGATGCTCGGGGCGATGAGGCGGATCACGACGTCCCAGATCGCGC
>JAJYSG010000098.1 GCA_021793675.1 Actinomycetes bacterium
TCGACCTCGCGGCGGGCGTCTTCACGCTCCAGTGCGACCTCACCTACGAGCTGCCCGGCGGGCAGCTCGCCGTCCAGGGCCGCACGATGAACGCGCCGGAGAAGCACCTGGCGATCGTCGGTGGCACCGGCCGCTACGTCGGCGTGGCCGGCGAGGTGACCTTCACCGAGCACGGTGACGGCATCGGCACCGTCGTCCTGCGGTTCCGGAGGTGAGCGCTCAGGCCGCGCGTTCGAGGTCGAGCAGCAGCTCCTTGGCCGGGAGCCCGCCGAGGTAGCCGCCCAGGCTGCCGTCACTGCGCAGCACCCGGTGGCAGGGCACGACGATCGGCAGCGGGTTGGTCGCGCACGCCGAGCCGACGGCGCGGACCGCGCGCGGGCTGCCGACGTGCCCGGCGACCTGGGCGTAGCTCTCGGTGTGCCCGTACTCGATGGTGCGCAGGTGCTCGAGCACCGTCCGGCGGAAGCCCCGGGTCAGCGTGAGGTCGACCGCGAGCTCGAACCGCGTGCGGGTGCCGGCGAAGTACTCCGCGAGCTGGTGGGCCGCGTCGTCCAGGTGTGCCGGTGCGTGCAGGACGCGCGGGCTGAGCCGCGCCGCGAGGTCGGCGAGCACCCGGTCGTGGTCCTCGTCGGCGAAGGCGACCCGGACCAGGCCGCGCGGCGAGCCGGCGAGCAGCAGCCGCCCGAGCGGGCTGTCGACGTGGCGGTAGGCGATGTCGAGGAGCCCCTCGCGGGCGGCGTCGTCGGCGAGGCGGGTGCGTAGCCGGTCGAGCGAGCCGGTGGGCTCCGGGGGGAACAGGGTGGTCATGGTCGGTCTCCGGTGGTGAGCGCGCCGTAGTGGCGGCGCAGGGTCTTCATGCCGTCCGCCGCGGCCCGGCGGGCGGCGTCGGTGCTGTTGCCGAGGATCGCGGCGATCTCGGCGAAGGGCAGGCCGGCGAGGTAGTGGTAGGCGATCGCCCGACGCTGCTTGTCGGGCAGGGCTGCCACGGCGTGCCACACGTCGGCCGGGTCCTCACCGGGCTGGACGCCGCCCGCGCGGCGGTCGGGCAGCCCGTCGGTGGGGACCGGGCGCCGGTCGCGTGCGCGCACGAGGTCGATGGCCTTGCGGTGGGCGACGGTGACCAGCCACGCCTCGAGGTTCGTGCCGGCGTCGAGGTCCGGGTAGGCGCGCAGGGCCGCGAGGAAGGTCTCGGACCAGGCGTCGTCGGCGTCGTCCGGGCCGACGACGGCGCGGCACACCCGCAGCACCGTGGCGCCGTGCGTGGTCACGACGTGCTCGAAGGGCGGTTTGGTCATCATCACCCCGTAGACGTTCGAGACTTGCCGGACGTGAGATCTAGATCCAGGAGCCCAGCCACATGTGCGAGCGCCACACCTCGTAGGGGACCGTGCCGCCGGTCCACAGCGGCCAGAAGTACACGAACGCGGCGACGGCGGCGACGCACACGACGGCGAGCAGGAGGTGGCCCGACCGGCCGGCCGGGGCGTCCTCGTCGGCTCCGCTCGGCGGTGCGGCCGGGGCGTCGTCGTCGGGGAGGACGGGCGCGTCGTCGTCCGGGAGCTCGCCCGGACGACGGGCCGGCCGGGGGAGTGGAGGCAGCAGTCCACCGACCCAGGCGAGGGCGAGGACGACGGTGAGGGCGACGTACGGGGCGAGCGCGATCGCGTAGAAGGTGAAGATCGTGCGGTGCGCGTAGGCGAACCAGGGCAGGTAGGTGGCCGCGTAGCCCGCGACCGCCACCCAGGCCCGCCAGTCACGGCGGACGAGGGCCATCCACAGGACAACCCCGAGCGCGGCCAGCCCGACCCACCACACGACCGGGTTGCCGAGCGAGGTGATCGCCTGGACGCAGCGGTCCGCGGCGCAGCCGGCCTCGACCTGTCCCTCCCAGTAGAAGGACGTGGGGCGCAGCTGGAGGATCCAGCCGGCGGGGTGGGCCTCGTAGGTGTGCTCCGAGTCGAGGCCGTTGTGGAAGCTCCACGCGCGCAGGTGGTACTCCCACAGCGAGTTGAGCGGGTTCGGCAGCCACGCGCGCTCGACCGTGCCGTGCTCGGCGATCTGGTCGGCGGCCCAGGTGCGCAGGTAGGCGCCCTGGTTGGCGAACCAGGAGAACCAGCCTGCGACGTAGGTGACCGCCGCGACGGGGACGAGCGCGAGGAAGGCGGGCAGGCCGCCCCGGAACACGCCGGCGCCGAACCAGAGCCGGACGCCGACCGCGCGGCGCGCGGCGATGTCCCAGACGAGAACCATGATCCCGAACACCGCGACGGCGTAGATCGCCGACCACTTGACCCCGCCGCCCAGCCCGAGGAGCACGCCCGCGAGGACGAGCCACCACCGCACCTCGGTCCGCGGGCCCCACGGGTCGGACAGGGTGCCGTCCCCGCGGGCGGCGAGGTCGACGGCGCATGCCCGGGCCAGGCGCCGTCGGTACTGCTCCCGGTCGAGGAGCACGGCGGCGAGGCCGGCGATGACGAAGAACCCGAGGAAGACGTCGAGCAGACCGATCCGCGAGCCGGTGAAGTGGAGTCCGTCGACCGTGAGGAGCAGCCCGGCGGCCATGCCAAGGAGGGTGGAGCCGGTGAGGCGGCG
>JAJYSG010000099.1 GCA_021793675.1 Actinomycetes bacterium
CATGTCGCCGCCGCCGACGAGCACGATCTCGTTCGCCGCGGCCCCGGCGACGACCGTCGTCGGCAGCGTGGTCTGCGGGTCCATCGTGTCGAGCGCGGCCGTCGCGGTGAGGAGCTTGGCCGTGGACGCGGGCACGCGGGGGCTGTCCGGCAGGTGGGTGGCGAGCACCTCGCCCGTGAGGCGGTCCGCGACGACGATGCCGACCGTCGGCCCGAGCACGGGGTTCGCGGCGAGCGCGTCGACCCGCGCCTGCAGCACGCCTGCCGCCGGCATCGGGGCGCCGGTGTCGAGGTCCTTGAGCGCGGGCGCGGCGGTGGCCCGGGCCAGCGCCAGGCCGGGCTCGGCGGGGAACGGCCGTGCCGAGGGCGCCGGCGCGGCGAGCGTGAGGCCGCCGGGGACGAGGTCGTAGGCGTCTGCCACGACGTAGGCGCCGCCGGCGAGCACGACGACGAGGAGCGAGGTGCCGACGACCTTGGCCGCTCTGCTCATGTCACCCTGCCTGCTCGTCGGCCGGCGGGGCCGGCGGCGGTGGAGGCGCCGCCGTGCGTCACACTACTGTCAGACCATCGGCACGCACCGGGCCGTCACGGCGTGCCGCCCGCCGCCGGCTGATGCCCGGCCCGGTGACGGAGAGGGAGAGCCGTGGAGTTCGACGTCACGATCGAGATCCCCAAGGGGCAGCGCAACAAGTACGAGGTCGATCACGCCACCGGGCGGATCCGCCTCGACCGCATGCTGTTCACCTCCACGCGCTACCCGGACGACTACGGCTTCATCGAGGGGACGCTCGGCGAGGACGGCGACCCGCTCGACGCCCTGGTGCTCCTGGAGGAGCCGACGTTCCCGGGCTGCCTCATCCGCTGCCGCGCGCTCGGCATGTTCCGCATGCGCGACGAGATGGGCGGCGACGACAAGGTGCTCTGCGTGCCGACGGGCGACCAGCGGGCCGCCTGGCGCCAGGACATCGACGACGTCTCGGACTTCCACCGCCTGGAGATCCAGCACTTCTTCGAGGTGTACAAGGACCTCGAGCCCGGCAAGTCGGTCGAGGGCGCCCACTGGGTGGGCCGTGCCGAGGCCGAGGCCGAGATCGAGCGGTCGCGCCAGCGCGCGATCGACGGGGGTTACCTCACGCACTGATCCCGGGGTTCGCCGGCGGCCCCGCCGGGGTCGTCACGTGGACGGGTGCGGCCCGCGGCCGCGCCGGCGTCTCCCCCTCGGCTGCGGGCGTCCCGGCCACTCCCGCTCGGCTACGGGGCAACCCGGCCTCCCCCGCGGCTTGGGGGGCGACCCGGCCTCCCGCTCGGCTACGGGCGACCCGCGTATGGCATCGTCCCGGACCACCGCATCCCGGTGATGCGCACCGGGACACCGGCGTGGGCGGCCTCGACCATCTGCCCGTTCCCCACCCACATCGCCACGTGGTAGACGGAGTTCGGGTCGGCCGGGTTGTCGGACCAGAACACCAGGTCACCCGGGCGTAGGTCGGCGTACGGGATCTTGAGCACCTGCTTGTACTGGTCGGCGGCCGTGCGGTTCATCGAGACCCCCGCCTGCCGCCAGGACCACGAGGTCAACCCCGAGCAGTCGTAGGAGTTGGGGCCCGAACCGCCCCACACGTACGGCTTGCCCACCTGGGACTCCGCGTACGCGACCGCCGCCGCCCCCTGGGCCGCGGTGCCGCGCGAGAGGCCGGTGCCCAGGCCGTAGGCGCCGCCCGACGTGCCGGTGCCGGTGCCCGTGCCCGGCGAGGCTCCCGAGCCCGTGCCGGTGCCCGTCGTCGCGCCGGTCCCGGTGCCGGTTCCCGACCCGGTACCAGCACCCGTGCCGGCGCCCGTCCCGGTCCCCGAGCCGCCCCCGGTATCCGTCCCCGTGCCGGTCCCCGTCGGCGCGCCGGTCCCCGACCCGGTGCCGGCACCCGTGCCGGTCCCGGGTGCGGTGCCGCTCGCGCCCGCACCGGCGGTGCCACCGTTGTTCGGAGGAGTGGCGGTGCCCGCACCGCCACCACCGGCCGGGGGCGCGACGAGCCGGGCCGCCTTGGCGGCCGCTTCCTGCCGTTGCCGGTTCGCGGCGTCGATCGCGTCCTGGCGCGCCTGCTCCACCGCCACGCTGGTCTGCTGGGCGGCGGCGAGCTTGGTGATGAGGGTGTTGCGCTCGGCCGAGGCCGCAGCCACCTGGGCGTTCGCCTGCGTCTGCGTCTGCTGCGTCGCGGTGAGCGCGGCCTGCGCGTCGGCCTGCTTGGCCGTGGCCACCGACGCGGCGGCGTCGGCGCGCTGGTGCAGCGTCTGCGCCACGAGCTGCGCCGCCCGGTAGGACTGCACGGTCTCGTCGGCCTTGCCGGTGAGCATGGCCAGGTCCGCGGTGCGCTGCGCGACGTCCTGGAACCCGTTGGCCGAGAGGACCGCCTCGATGGCGTCGATCGAGCCGCCGGACCGCGCCATCTCGCGCGCGTAGGCCATGAGGTTCTGGCGGGCGGTCTCGGCGTCGGTGTCCGCCTGCTGCGACCGGGCGGCGGCGTCGGTGGCCGTCTGCTGCGCCGCCTGCGCGTCGGACAGTGCGTTTGATTAGAC
>JAJYSG010000100.1 GCA_021793675.1 Actinomycetes bacterium
CGACACCGAGGTCCGGGTGACGACGCGCACGCGGGCCGGCGCCGCGCGGATCACGCCGTCGCCGGGCGTGACGATTCGCGACCTCGAGAGCGAGCCGGACGCCAACCGGGTGGCCGTGCGCGGCGCAGGGCTGGTGGTGGTGGCCGTCAAGCCCCAGGGGGTGCGCCAGGTGCTGACCGAGGTGCGCGACGACCTGGTCCCCGGGGCGGTGGTGGTGAGCGTCGCGGCGGGCGTCTCGCTCGCCGCGCTGGCCCGCTCGCTGCCCGCGTCGGTGGCGACCGTGCGCGCCATGCCCAACACGCCGGCCGCGATCGGCCTCGGCGTGACCGGGCTCGCCGCCGGCCAGGGGGTCACCGAGGCGCAGTGGGACCTGGTGCGAGCGGTCTTCGAGAGCGTCGGGATCGTCGTCGCGCTGGACGAGTCGCGCCTCGAGGTGCTGGGCGCGGTCTCGGGATCGGGCCCCGCCTACCTCTACCTCGTGGTCGAGCAGCTGACGCGCGCGGCGCGCGCGCTGGGCCTCGCGCCCGAGGAGGCGTCGCGGCTGGTGACCCAGACCGTCGTGGGTGCCGCGTCGCTGCTGGCGGCTACCGGCGCCACGCCCCAGGAGCTGCGCCGTCAGGTCACGAGCCCCGGGGGCACGACGCAGCGCGCGATCGCGGTGCTCGACGACGCTCACCTCGACGAACTCTTCGTGCGGGCGTGCGAGGCCGCTCTGGTGCGGGCGCGCGAGTTGGCCGCCGAGGTCGACGAGCCGGACTGAGGCCGCGCGCGAGTCGAGAGGCGCACCCGCCGCGGCGCGACGTCACGCCGTGACGGGAGGGCGCTCGGAGGACGTCGGGTAGACTGGAGCGAGGCCGTCGTCGAGGAGTACCGTGCCCGCAACCGTCGTAGTGGGGACCCAGTGGGGGGACGAGGGCAAGGGCAAGCTGACCGACCTGCTCGCCCGTGAGATGGACCTGGTCGTGCGCTACCAGGGCGGCCACAACGCGGGACACCGCATCGTGGTGGACGGCGAGGCCACCGCGCTGCAGCTGGTCCCCTCGGGTGTGCTCTACGAGCACATCACGCCGGTGATCGGCAACGGGGTGGTCGTGGACCCCGCCGTGCTGCTGGGCGAGCTCGACGCGCTGGCGGCCAAGGGCGTGGACGTGTCGCGCGTGGTCGTCTCGGGCAACGCCCACCTGATCATGCCCTACCACCAGGAGCTCGACCGGCTGACCGAGCGCTTCCTCGGCAAGAACGCGCTGGGCACCACCAAGCGCGGCATCGGTCCGGCCTACGCCGACAAGGCCTCGCGGGTGGGACTGCGGGTGCAGGACCTGCTCGACCCCAAGATCTTCCGCCAGAAGCTCGACGTGGTGTTGCACGAGAAGAACCTGGTGCTCACCAAGGTCTACAACCGACCGGCGCTCTCGGCCGAGGAGCTGGCGGCGACCTACCTCGAGCAGTACGCGCCGCGCGTGGCCCCGATGGTCGCCGACACGGTGTCCCTGCTGCACGAGGCGCTGGCGCGCGGCCAGCGCCTGCTGCTCGAGGGGGCCCAGGCCACCTTCCTCGACCTGGACCACGGAACCTACCCCTTCGTCACGTCGTCCAACCCGGTGGCCGGTGGTGCCTGCACCGGGTCCGGGCTCGGCCCGCGTGACCTGAGCGCCATCGTGGGCATCGCCAAGGCCTACGTCACGCGAGTGGGTGCGGGCCCCTTCCCGACCGAGCTGGAGGGCGACCTGGCCGACCGGCTGGTCGAGCGGGGTCAGGAGTTCGGCACCAACACGGGGCGTCGGCGCCGCGTCGGCTGGTTCGACGCGGTCCTCGGGCGCCAGGCGGCGCGACTCAACTCGCTGACCGAGATCGCCCTGACCAAGCTCGACGTGCTCGACGAGCTCGACGAGATCCGCGTCTGCGTGGGCTACGAGGCGGCGGGCGTGCGCTACGACCACCCGCCCTACCACCAGTCAGTCCTCCACGAGGTCGCCCCGATCTACGAGACGCTGCCCGGGTGGCGCCAGGACCTGAGCGGGGTCACCACCTACGACGAGCTCCCGGACGCGGCGCGCGACTACGTGCGCTTCCTGGCCGACGCCATCGGAGTGCCGATCACCGTGGTCGGGGTGGGCCCCGGACGCGAGCAGTTCGTTCGGCCGTCGTGACGCGCTGCGTGGTCGTCGGGGGCGGGGCGCGCGAGCACGCCCTGGCCTGGGGGCTGTCGCGCCACGCCGAGGTCGTGGTGACCCCGGGCAACGCCGGCATCGCCGCGCACGGCATCGCCTGCACGCCGGCGCCGGCCACCGAGCTCGCGGCCGACCTGGTGGTGATCGGGCCGGAGCAGCCCCTGGTTGAGGGGCTGGCCGACGAGCTGCGCGCGCGTGGCGTCGCGGTGGTGGGCCCCGGCGCGGCCGGCGCGCGTCTCGAGGGGTCCAAGGCCTACCTGAAGGAGTTCCTCGTCGCGGCGGGCGTGCCCACCGCCGCGCACGGCACCTTCCACGATCTGGCCTCGGCGTCGGCGCACCTGCGCGCGAGCGCTCCGCCCTACGTGATCAAGACCGACGGCCTCGCCGCGGGCAAGGGCG
>JAJYSG010000101.1 GCA_021793675.1 Actinomycetes bacterium
TCCTCGAGGCCACCGGCGGTGAGCTGACGATCGAGAACGACCCCGACCACGAGGCGGAGGACGTCGCCTGGGTCAGCCTCGACGAGGTCGCCTCACGTCTCGCCTACCCGAACGAGCGGCGTGTGGTCGCCACCGCAAGGGACGTGCTGGCCGGCCGCGCATGAGCACCTCCTGGACCTCGTCCGGAGCCGCCCGACAAACCCTCGTGGTGCTCGTCCTCACGGTCGTCGGCTTCCTCCTGCCGGGCATCGCCGACCCCGCCGCGAGCACCCCCCTGCAGCCCGCGACGGGTGACGTGACGGTCTCACTCACCGACATCGAGCCGGCGGTCCTCACCCCGGGTGAGGACCTCGTCGTCCGTGGGACGGTGAGCAACCGGTCGCCGGTCGCCCTGGAGCTGCCCGAGCTGCGCCTCCGGGCGCAGCAGTCGACACCGATCAGCCGGTCCCTCCTCGAACGCTGGCTCGACCCGACGTTCCGGTCGACGACGACCCTCCTGCACGCCGAGCGGCTGGAGGAGCCGATCGAGCCGGGCTCCGAGGTCTCCTTCACCCTCACGGTGCCCGCAGAGTCGGTGGCCTTCGCACCCAGCTACGTCGCGTGGGGTCCGCGCGGCATCGAGGTGACCGCCCACGACGCCGCGGCCGGTGCTGCGGAGCCGGCCGCCACGCGCAGCTTCCTCGTGTGGTGGCCGGACATCGAGGTCGAGCGGATGCCGCTCGCCGTCCTCGCCGCGGCCGCACCGACCGCGGCCGAACGGGCCACGGCCCGCGAGAGCGGCGCGGGCGTCGACGCTGCCGCGGCGGAACGGCTGGAACCCCTCCTCGCCGCGCTGGACCGACCCGACGTCGACCTCGCCGTCGACCCGTCCCTCCTCGTCGACGTGCCGGGCCTCCTCGACCTCACCTCCCCGGAGCCGGACTCCGAGCCGACCGGGGAGCCGCTGCAGAAGCAGACCCCGACCGCACTGCGGTCCGCGATCGCGAGCTTCGCCGCCGCCCCGGGACGCACGGTGCACGCCCTGCTCTGGGCCGACGCGGACGCCGCCGCGCTCGCCCACGCCGGCCGCACCGACCTCATCCAGGGGGTCGCGGCCGCCCGTGACGAGGCGCTCGCGCAGGCCGGGCTCGACGCGGGGACGGGCCTGGCGTGGCCCGCCGGTGAGCGCCCGGACGGGGAGACGCTCAGCGCACTGGCGAGCGCCGGCGCCGGCTCCGTCGTCCTGCCCGCGAGCGGGCCCGCGGTGACGACGCCGCTCACCTACACCCCCTCGGCCCGGGCGGACGTCGTGAGCAACGGCCAGACGCTGCCGGCCGTGCTCGCCGACGAGCGCCTCTCCCGGCTGCTCGGCGGCGAGCTGCTCCCCGTCAACCCCGTCGCGGAGCGCGCGGTCGTCCGGCTCGACCCACTGACCGCCCGGCAGTACGTGCTGGCCGAGACCGCCGTCGTCGCCCGCGAACGTCCCGCCGACCCCCGCGACCTGCTCCTCACCGTCCCGCGCCACTTCACCGGCGACCCCGAGCTGCTCGCCGAGCAGCTCACCGCGCTCGCAGAGGCGCCCTGGCTGGAACGGGTCGGTCTGGAGGAGATGCTCGACCACCCGGCACCGGAGCTGGAGCGGGAGAGCCTTCCGGCGAGCGTCGTCGAGGTCGGGGAGATCGACGCCGGCGAGCTCGGCCGGGTGTCGGAGGTGCTCGAGCGGACCACCGCCTTCGCCGGGGTGCTCGAGGACCCGGCGACGTTCGTCGACCCCGTCCGCACCGCGCTGCTCGAGCTCACCTCCTCGGCGTGGCGGCAGCGTCCCGAGACCCGCGCCGCACTCGTCACCGCCGCGGAGGACGCCGTCGCGGCACGTCGCGGTCTCGTGGCTGCCCGCCCGGGCAGCACCCTCAACCTCATCAACGACGAGGCCCACATCCCGGTCGCCGTGACCAACGAGATGGCGGTGCCGGCCAACGTGCTCGTCCGGCTCGTGCCGCGCGACCCCCGGCTCGTCGTCGACGAGGAGGTCACCCTCGAGGTCCCCGCTCAGCAGTCCGCGACGGCGCAGGTCCCCGTGCATGCGGTCGGCAGCGGTGACGTCGTCGTCGACGTCCTCCTCGCCGCTCCCGACGGATCGGCGATCGACGAGCCGACGGAGATCCGCGTGCGCGTCCGTGCCGACTGGGAGACTGTGGGCACTGCCGTCGTGGCCGGGGTGCTCGTCCTCATGCTCGTCGTCGGCCTGGTCCGCACGGTACGCCGGGCACGCCGGGGCCCGGTACCCGGCACGGAGGGGGGAACGTGAGCAGCGAACGGCGCGGCCTGGCCGGCTCGGCCGCCCTCATGTTCTCCGGGACGCTCGTCTCCCGGCTGCTCGGGCTCGTGCGCAACCTCGCCCTCGTCGGTGCCATCGGTGTCACCGGTGCCGGCAACTCCTTCGCCGTCGCGAACAAGCTCCCCAACGTCGTCTACATGCTCGTCGCGGGTGGGGTGCTCAACGCGATCCTCGTCCCGCAGATCGTGCGCGCCATGCGCTCCCGGGACGGCGGGGAGGAGTACGTCAACCGGCTGCTCACAGATCGG
>JAJYSG010000102.1 GCA_021793675.1 Actinomycetes bacterium
TGAGGCGCGCCGACACGACGACGGCGGTCGCGACCGGAGTCGCGACCGCCGTCGTGCGGAGGTGTCAAATGCCGAGATCAGCGGCGAAGTTCGCCTCCTCGAGGCGGTTCTTGACCGCTCCGAGGTAACGCGCCGCGTCGGCACCGTCGATCGTGCGGTGGTCGTACGAGAGCGCGAGGTACACGTACGAGCGCACCGTGATCGCGTCCGCGCCGTCGACCTTCGCGATACCGGGACGCTTGAACACGATGCCGGTTCCGAGGATCGCCGACTGCGGCAGGAAGACCAGCGGGGTGTCGAAGAGCGCGCCGCGCGATCCCGTGTTGGTGATCGTGAACGTGCCGCCCGACAGGTCATCCGGCTTCAACTTGCTGTCGCGCGTGCGCGCGGCGAGATCCGCGATACCCGCGGCGATCTCGGCGAGGTTCTTCGACGAGGCGTCGCGCAGCACGGGCGTGTACAGGCCCTTGTCGGTGTCGACCGCGATCGAGAGGTTCTCGGCGTCGGGGTAGACGATCTTGTCGTCTTCCATCGTCGAGTTGATCACCGGGTACGCCTTGAGCGCCTCGACAGCGGCGAGCGAGAAGAACGGCAGGAAGGAGAGCTTGTTGCCCGTCTTCTCGAGGAACTCGGCCTTCTTCTCGTCGCGGAACTGCGCGAGCTTCGTGACGTCGACCTCGACGACGGTCGTCAGCTGAGCCGTCGTGTTGAGCGACTCGACCGCACGGCTGGCGATGACCTTCCGCAGGCGCGACATGGGCTCGGTCGTGCCGCGCAGGGGCGACGTCTCGAGCTTCGTGGCCGGTGCCGACGCGGTCTGCGTCTGCCCGGCGGAACCGGAGGAGGAAGCCGCGGCCAGCACGTCGTCCTTGCGGATACGACCGCCGACTCCCGAGCCCTTGACCGAGGTGAGGTCGACACCGTGCTGCGCGGCGAGCTTGCGCACGAGTGGCGTGACGTACACACGCCCATCCACATCCTCGTCGGCAGCGGGCGTCGGCGCGGGCTTCTCCGTCTGGGCGGGCGTCTCGGGTTCCGATGCCTTTTCGGTCTCCGGGGCCTTTTCGGTCTCCGGGGCCTTCTCAGGTTCCGGCGCCTTCTCGGGCGCGGCAGAATTTTCGGCCTCGGGGGCCTTCTCGTCTTCCGCGGCCTTTTCGGGCTCGGCGGCCTTTTCGGGCTCCGGGGCCTCTTCCTTCTCGGCGGGCTTCTCGGCCGGAGCCGCGGATCCGGAGCCGACGCGCGCGAGCACCGCGCCGACCTCGACCGTGTCGTCTTCGGCCGCCAGGTGCTCGATCACGGTGCCAGCGACGGGGGACGGCACCTCGGTGTCGACCTTGTCCGTCGAGATCTCGAGGAGCGGCTCGTCGACATCGACGGTGTCGCCCACCTGCTTGAGCCAGCGTGTGATCGTGCCCTCCGTGACGCTCTCACCGAGCTCGGGCAGTATCACGTCTGTCGCGTCGCCCGAGTCAGTCGGCGCGTCGCTCGACGCAGCCTCCTGCTCGGCGGGCTGCTCTTCGGCCTGCTCGGGCTCGGCGGGCGCCTCTTCGGTCTGCTCGGGCTCGGCGGCCTGCGGTGCGTCGTCTGCGGCAGCGGAGTCGTCGGAGGCGTCGCCGCCCGACCCTTCGCCGTCGCCGACCATCGCGAGTTCCGCGCCGACCTCGGCCGTCTCATCCTCCTGAACGAGGATCTTCTCGAGCACACCGGCGACGGGCGACGGGATCTCGGTGTCCACCTTGTCGGTGGAGACCTCGAGCAGCGGTTCATCGACCTCGACGGTGTCGCCGACCTGCTTCAGCCAGCGGGTGACCGTTCCCTCGGTGACGCTCTCGCCGAGAGCGGGGAGGACAACGGAAGTGCTCATATTCGAGTCTCCTTCAGGAAGGGAAAGTGCTTCTTTCAGCCTAATGGATCGGGGTGGACCTCACGCGTCATACGGTGATCCGCGCGCGAGCGTCGATCACATCGTGTGCAGGGGTGATCCCGCGAGGGCGAGGAATGCCTCGCCGAGCGCTTCGCTTTGGGAGGGGTGGGCATGGACGAGCGGCGCGATATCAGCCGGGTGCGCCTCCCAGGCGACGGCGAGCTGCCCCTCCGTGATGAGCTCGCCGACGCGCTCGCCGACGAGGTGAACACCGATGACCGGGCCACCGTCGAGGGCGACAACCTTGACGAATCCTGAGCGCGCGGTGCTTCCCGCGGAGACGATCTCGGTCTTGGCGTTGCTCGACAGCGGCACCTCCTGCACGACCACCCGGCCTGAGCCGTGGGCCGCGATCGCCTGTGGTTCGGTCAGTCCCACCGAAGCGATCTCCGGGGTCGAGTAGGTCACCCGGGGGAAGAGGGAGTCGTCGAGCGGCGAGGGGGACAGCCCGGCGATCGTCTCTGCGACGAACGCGCCGTGTCGGAAACCGCGGTGGGCAAGCTGCGGGCCCGCGACGATGTCGCCCACGGCCCACACGTGGGCGGCCGTCGTGCGCAGGGCGTCGTCGGTCGCGACGAAGCCGCGCTCCGTGTCGACCCCGAGCGTGTCC
>JAJYSG010000103.1 GCA_021793675.1 Actinomycetes bacterium
CCGTCGGCCCACCGGGGTAGGTGACGACGACGTCGCGGATCTCCAGGCCGTTCACCACGTTCCCATCCTGTCCCCTCGGAGACGTTCGGCGAGCATCATCACGGTCGCGGTCAGGACGGCGAGGACGACCGACGCCGCGAGCGCCATGCCGTAGTTCTCTGCGCCGGGTCGCCCGATCAGCCGGAAGATCACCACGGGCAGGGTCGGGGTCTCCGGTCGGGCGAGGAAGGCGGTGGCGCCGAACTCACCGAGCGACACGGCGAAGGCGAAGCCGACCGCCAGGCCCAGGCCCCGCACGAGGAAGGGCCCGTCGACGGTCGCCAGCACCCGGCCGGGGGCGGCGCCGAGCACCGCTGCCGCCTCCCGCAGCCGCGGGTCGATGGCACGCAGCACGGGCAGCACGGTGCGCACGACGATCGGCACGGCCACGACCGCCTGGGCGATCGGGACGATGACCGGGGAGCCGCGCAGGTCCAGCGGCGGGCTGTCGAGCGTGATGAGGAAGCCGAGCCCCACCGTCACCGCGGAGACCCCGAGCGGGAGCATGAAGACGGCGTCGAGCACGCCGAGCACCCGACGGCGGGCACCGGACCGGGGGCGGCGGGAGACGACGAGGGCGACGAGCGTGCCGACGACGACGGCGATGACGGTCGCGTCGACCGCGGCCCGGAGCGAGTTGGCCGCCGCCTCCCACACCGTGACGGTGAGCGCGTTCGCCCCGCCCGTCGTCCCGAGGCGGCGGTAGTTGGCGAGCCCCCACCCCTCCGTCGTGCGGAACGACCCGACGACGAGGTAGGCGAGCGGCAGGGCGAGCAGCCCGAGGACCACGGCGACGGTCACCGCGGTCGGGACGAGGTCCGTCCCGGCGCGTCCGCCGTGCCGTCGGAGCCGGAGCGGCCGGCTCGCCGCGCGGTCGGCGCGCAGGTGGAGGGACCGGTCGTAACGCCTGCGCGCCCGGGCGGCGAGGAGCAGCGCGAGGCCGACGACGGCGAGCTGGAGCACGGAGAGCACGGCGGCGGTGCGCAGGTCGAGGAACTGGGTGGTCTGGATCCACACCTCGGTCTCGATCGTGCCGTAGCGCAGCCCGCCCATCGTGAGGACGAGCCCGAAGGAGGTCGCGCAGAAGAGGAAGACGACGGCGCCGGCGGACACGACTGCCGGGGCGAGGGCGGGCAGCGTGACGGTGCGGAAGGCCCGCCACGGGGAGGCGCCGAGGCTGCGCGCGGCCTCCTCGGCGCGGGGGTCGAGCCGCTCCCACAGCGCGCCGACCGTGCGGACGACGAGGGCGTAGTTGAAGAAGACGAGCGCGGCGACGACGGCCGCGAACGTGCCGTCGATGCCGAGGAACCCGAGGGGTCCGGTCTCGACGAGCAGCGCGCGGAAGGCGACCCCGACGATGACGGTGGGCAGGACGAAGGGGACGGTGATGAGGCCGCGCACGAGCCGGCGGCCGCGGAAGCGGCAGCGGTAGAGCACGTGGGCCCCGGGGACGCCGAGCAGGAGCGCGACCGCGGTGGCGGTGAGCGACTGGCCCACCGTGATGCCGATGACCCGCCAGGTCCGGGGCCGGGAGAAGACCTCGGCGATGCCGCCGAGGTCGGGCGTCCCGTCGGGGAGGAAGCCGCGCGCGACCATCGTCACCACGGGCCAGAGGAAGAAGACGGAGAGGAAGGCGAGCGGCACCGCTGCCGCTGCCCCCCACGCCAGCAACGCCCCGGGGGAGGGGGCGCGGCCCGGTCCACCCCACCCCCTCCGTCCGGTGCGCGTCGGTGCGGTCAGCCGATGACGATCTCGGTCCACGTCTCGATCCACCGGTCGCGGTTCTCGCTGATCGCCGCCGGGTCGACCTCGTGCGGCTGCTCGGCGACCGGGGCGTGGTCCGCCCACTCCTGCGGCAGCTCGATCCCCTCGAGGACCGGGTACATGTACATGCTCCCCGGGATGTCCGCCTGCACCTCCGGGGAGAGGAGGAAGTCGACGAACTCGCGGGCGCCGTCGACGTTCTCCGCCCCGGCGATCACCCCCGCATACTCGGTCTGCCGGAAGCACGTGTCCAGCAGCGCGCCGGTGCGCGGTGCGGAGCCGTCCTCGGGGACCTCGGCGGCCGGGGAGGAGGAGTAGGACAGTGCCAGCGGACGCGGCCCGGCCCCCTCGGAGCCGGAGAAGTCGACGTAGTAGGCGTCCGACCAGCCCTCGACGACGCGGACGCCGTTGGCGACGAGGTCGCGCCAGTAGTCCTCCCAGCCGTCCTCCCCGAAGGCACCGATCGTCGCGAGGAGGAAGGCGAGGCCGGGCGAGGACGTCGCCGGGTTCGTGACGACGAGGAGGTCGGCGTACGTCGGGTCGGTGAGGTCCGCCAGCGTCTCCGGCTCGGGCAGCCCCTGCTCGACGAACCACTCGTGGTCGATGTTGATGCACACGTCACCGAAGTCGACCGCGGTGAGGGCGTCGTCGAAGGCGGTCTCGACCGCGTCCGGCGAGCGGTAGGGGGCGAGCACACCTTAGTCG
>JAJYSG010000042.1 GCA_021793675.1 Actinomycetes bacterium
GCCGCCCCGTCCCGCCGCGCCGCCGCGCCGCGCGACGTCCGCCGCACGGTCAGCCGCGGGTCCGCCGCCGGCACGGCCTGGTCGCCCGACGAGCCCGCCCGCCGGCCCGGCCGCCCCCCGACAGACCCACCGGGTGCGCGCCACCGTCCTCGTCCTCGTGGTGCTGCTGGTCCTCGCCCTCGCGTGGCCCGTCGGCCTGGCGGTCTGGGCGAACAAGAAGATCCAGCACACCGCGGCGCTGTCCTCGGCGGCCGCCACGCCGGGCACCACCTACCTCATCGCGGGCTCGGACGCCCGCGGGGGCGGCGGGATCGCGCAGGACGGCGTCCTCGGCGCCCGGACCGACACGATCCTGCTGCTCCACGTGCCGCTGCACGGGCCGACCGCGCTCATCTCGTTGCCGCGGGACACCTACGTGACGATCGACGGCCACGGCCCCGCGAAGCTCAACGCCGCCTTCGCGTGGGGTGGCGCGCCGCTGCTGGTGCACACGGTCGAGCATCTCACCGGGATGAAGATCGACCACTACGCCGAGATCGGGCTGGGCGGGGTGAAAGAGGTGGTGGACGCGGTCGGCGGCGTCAACGTCTGCTACGACCGCACCGTCAACGACGCCGACTCGGGGATGGTCTGGACCGCAGGCTGCCACGACATCAACGGCACGCAGGCGCTCGCGTACTCGCGGATGCGCAAGGCCGACCCGCAGGGCGACATCGGACGTGAGAAGCGGCAGCGTCAGCTCGTCGGCGCGGTCCTCGGCAAGCTCAGCCCGAGCAGCCTGGTCTGGCACCCGAGCGAGCAGGTCAAGCTCGTCGATGCCGGCACGGCCGCGCTGACGCTCGACAAGCAGGCGAACATCTGGACGCTCGCCCACCTGGCGCTGGCGTTCCGCGCCGCGAACGGCCCGGGCGGCATCACCGGCACGCCGCCCATCAAGAGCATCGACTACCGGCCGGGCAACATCGGTTCGACCGTGCTGCTCGACCCGGCCCGGGCGCCCACGTTCTGGGCGGCGCTGCGCGACGGGACGCTGCCCGCCGGCACCGTCGGCGGTATGCCCGGCTGATCCGGGATCTCCACCTCGGCTCCACCCCAGGGTGGTGGGCCTGTGGTGAGACCGCCGGTTGCATGGTCGGCGTGAATCTGACGGCTCAGGGCACGACCGACGTCCTCCTCGGCATCGCGATCGTGGTGTGGATCTGCTACCGACAGACGACCTGGCGGGTGATCGACCCGGCGCGCGTCTGGCGCGGCCCGGCGGTCCTGGGGGTCGTCGGCCTCGCCACGCTCGTGCCGCGAGGCGGCACCGTGTCGTTCACGGCGCTCGACCTCGTCGTCGTCGCCTTCGAGCTCGCACTCGCGCTGGCGGTCGGCTCGGCCATGGGCGCCGTCGCGCGCTTCCGGCCGTTGACGCCGGACGCGGTCGCCCGGTACGAGGCCGGGGACCGAGCCGGCCGGGCCACGCCCGGGACGGTGCGGTACGAGACCCGCACCGGCGCGACCGGCATCGCGCTGTGGTTCGCGCTCATCGCGGTCCGGATCGTCGCGGACGTCGTCGCGGTGCACCTCGGCGCCCAGGTGGCCGCGGGCACCGCGATGATCCTGCTCGCCCTCGCCGCCAACCGGGCGGCCCGCACAGCGGTCCTCATGCTGCGGCTCCAGCGGCTCGACGCCGCCGCGCAGCGCGTGAGCGCCTGAGGCGGCCATGTCCACAATGGGGCCGTGATCTCTCGCGACCGTCGGCTGCCCCTCGCCCTGCACGGCCTGGGCATGGCTGTGGTCGGCTACGGCGTGCTCGCCGGCGGCTTCGTCGACCGGCGCGGTCCGTGGGTCGCCTGGACGACCGCGGTCGCGATCGTCGCGTGGGCGGTGGTCCAGCTGCTGCCGCGGCCCGCGCGCCTGCACCGAGGCGCACCCACCGCGCGCCGTGCCGCGATCCTCGTCGGCGTCGCCGTCGCCTCGGTCTCCACCGCCCCGACGAACGGCGTCCACCTGGCGCCGCAGGCCGTGCTGCTCATCGCGGCCTTCTCCGACGACGACGAGCCGGTGTGGCTCGGAGCCACCGCCGCCCTGAGCGCGCTCGTCCTGACGCCGCTCGGGGCCGTGCTGTCGCACGGCTCGCCGGCCTTCTCCTACCTCGCGGCCGTGGCCGTGTGGGTGCTCATCGGCATCACCCGACGGCAGGCCGGCGCCGCGGTCGCCCGGACCCGCGAGCTCGAGGCCCGCCAGCTGGAAGCCCGCGAGCAGGGGGCCCGGGCCGGCGCACTCGCCTCCCGGCAGGCCGCCGCCCGCGACATCCACGACGTCCTCGCCCACAGCCTCGGCGGTCTGGTGGTCCAGCTCGACGCGGCCGAGGCCCTGCTGGAGTCCGGGCGCGTCGGCGATGCCCGGACGAAGGTCTCCCAGGCGAGATCCCTGGCGGCTGACGGGTTGGCCGACGCACGGCGCGCGGTGGCGGCGCTGCGCGCCCCGAGCGAGGGCGGCGACCCCGGCGAAGGCGACCGCCCCTCCGCAGCGGCCGCGTCCGACCTGCGGGACGCGGTCGAGCGACTGCTTCGGGTGCACAAGGAGCTGGGCGGCGAGATCGCCGCGCCGCTTGACGTCTCCGGGGCGTCCGTCACGCTCCCGGGACCGGTGGCCGGGGCGTTCGAGCGCGCCCTGCAGGAGGCGCTGAGCAACGCCCGTCGTCACGCGCCCGGAGCTCCGGTGGCGGCGTCGCTCGTCGCCTCCGGCGGCCTCGTCAGGCTGACCGTGTCCAACGCCGTCGCGCCGGGCCGGCACACGGTCGCCCGCGACGGCCACGGGCTGGCCGGCATGGTGGAGCGCTTCGCCGCGCTGCCCGGCGGCGCCGCCGAGGCGGTCGAGCGCGACGGCCGCTTCGTCGTCAGCGCGTGCGCACGAGCCGCGGGAGAGTGACGGTCGTGGAGGCTCCGATCCGCGTGCTCGTCGCCGACGACCAGGCCATCGTCCGGGACGGCCTGGTCACCGTGCTCGGCCTGCTGGCGGACGTCGTCGTCGTCGGCGAGGCGGCGGACGGCGAGGAAGCCGTGGCGCTCGTCGCCGACCTGTCGCCGGACGTCGTCCTCATGGACCTGCGGATGCCGCGGCTCGACGGGGCGGCGGCGACCGCCCGCATCGTGGCGCGGCACCCGGCCACGGCGGTCCTCGTGCTCACCACGTACGCCGACGACAGCTCAGTCCTCTCGGCGCTGCAGGCCGGTGCGCGCGGCTACCTGACGAAGGATGCCGGTCGCGCCGAGGTCGCCGCGGCCGTGCGGGCGGTCGCGCACGGCCAGACGACGCTCGCCGCACACGTCGGCGCCCTGCTGGTCGATGCTGCGGCCGGCCGCCGGACCCCCGAGCCGACGGATGCCGACGCACTCCTGCGGCGCTTCCCCGTGCTGACGCCCCGCGAGGCACAGGTGCTCGCGGAGATCTGCCGCGGTCGCACCAACCCTGAGATCGCCCGACTGCTCTTCGTCGGCGTCGCGACCGTGAAGACGCACGTCAACTCGCTGTTTGCCAAGCTCAACGTGCAGAGCAGGGCGCAGGCCGTCGCGCTCGCCGTGGGAACCTCGCCCTCCGAGCCGGGGCCCCCGGCTAGGCGCTGAAGCCCGTCGGCGTGCCGGACAGCTTCGCCCGCAGCCGCTCGCCCTTGGCGTCCGCCTGTGCGGTGAGGCTCTGCGAGAAGGCCACGAGGGCGGGCGCGACGCGCTGCGCCACCTCGTCGGACCCGGACCCGAGGATCCGGGCCGCGAGCAGCCCCGCGTTGCGCGCCGCGCCGACGCCGACGGTCGCGACCGGCACGCCGGCCGGCATCTGCACGATCGACAGGAGCGAGTCCAGCCCGTCGAGCTGGGCCAGCGGCACCGGGACGCCGATGACAGGCAGGGTGGTCACGGCGGCCAGGACGCCCGGCAGGTGGGCGGCCCCGCCGGCCCCCGCGATGATGACGCGCAGCCCACGGCCGGCGGCGGAGCGGGCGAACGCCAGCGCCTTGTCGGGCTGGCGGTGCGCGGAGATGACGTCCACCTCGACCGGCACGTCGAACTCGGCCAGGGCGTCGGCCGCCGCCTGCATGACGGGCCAGTCCGAGTCCGAGCCCATGAGAATCCCGACGAGCGGCTGCGCGGCCATGTGTGTCCTTCCCGAGGAGGGTCCGTGGAGACTTCCATTGTCGCTGGTGGGATCCGCGGAGGGCGACCGGGGAGGGACCCCTCTCCCAGGACTCTCCCAGTCCTGCGGGACTATCCTCTCGGCGTGACCACGGACGACGAGCTGTTCACCGCCGCCACCCTGGTGGCCGATCCGGTCGAGAAGTCGCCGCGTCGCACGCTGTCCATCGCGGGGCTGTGGGCGTGGGCGCTCGAGATGGCGCGGTTCCTCGCGGTCGGCGGCCTCTCGTTCGTCGTCGACATGGGTCTGTTCAACCTGCTCGTGTTCGGGCCGGGCCACGTGATGGCCCACAAGACCACGACCGCCAACGTCATCTCGGTGACCATGGCGACGCTCGTGTCCTGGATCGGCAACCGTCACTGGACGTTCAAGGACAAGAGCAGCGGTCGGCGCGGCCGTGAGCTGGTGATCTACGCGGCCATCAACCTCGTCGCCGCGCTCATCCCCGTCGGCACGGTGGCCCTGACGCGGTACACGTTCAACCTCGCGACGCCGCTCGCGCTCAACGGCGCCAAGGTGGCGGGCATCATCATCGGCACCGCGATCCGGTACGTCGGCTACAAGCTCTGGGTGTTCACGGGCGGCAAGGCCCCGAAGGCCGCCTCCGGCGCCGACGAGGTCGCGGCGATCGCCGCCACCCAGCTCTAGGGTCCGGTCCGGCCGACCGGGAGGGTCAGCGGCGCCGGCCCCGCCCACCGTCCGTCGTCACCACCGCGCCTCGCGGCAGCACCACCTCGCGCCGCAGCGACGCCGGCACGCCCGCCAGGAACAGCGCGAACACGGCCGGGCGGCGCTGCGCCAGCTCGAGCCGGCCACCGTCGGCGGCCGCCAGGTCACGTGCGAGCGCCAGCCCGAGCCCGGTGCCCTTGCCGGACGTGGCACCACGTTCGAAGATCCGGGGCGCCAGGTCGTCGGGCACCCCGGCGCCCTCGTCGCCGACCTCCACCACCACGCCACCGGACGGTCCGGACGTGCGGGAGCGCACCGTCGTCGTGCCCGCGCCGTGCTTGAGCGAGTTCTCGATGAGCGTCGCCAGCACCTGCGCGAGCGCGCCCGGCGTGGCGAGCACCTGCGTCGCCGGGTCGATGTCGACGGCCAGTGAGCGGCCCGCGCGCGCGAAGGTCGGCACCCACTCCTCCTGCTGCTGGTGCACGACGTCCGCGAGCGACACCGCCTCCGTGGTGCCGCCCTGCGCCCGCCGCGAGGCCGCGAGCAGGTCGTCCACCACGCGCACCAGTCGTTCCACCTGCTCCAGGCTGATGCGGGCCTCCTCGCGCACCTCCTCCTCCGACGAGACGGCGGCGATCTCCTCCAGCCGCATCGTCAGCGCGGTCAGCGGCGTGCGCAGCTGGTGGGACGCGTCCGAGGCGAACTGGCGTTCGGCGGCCAGCCGGCCGGCCATCCGGTCGGCGGAGCGCGACAGCTCCGAGGCGACCAGGTCGATCTCCTCGACACCGGACGGCTCGAGCGACGGCCGCACCTGCCCGGTGCCGAGCTGCTCGGCCGAGGCGGCGAGGTACACCAGCGGCCGAGCCAGGCGGTTCGCCTGCCACAGGGCCATCGCGATGCCGGCGCCGAACGCCACGAGCGCCGCGCCGATGACCAGCAGCACGATGCGCATCGAGCGCCACAGCAGGTCCCACCACGACGCGTAGAGGATCACCTGCGCCCCGGAGCTGCCGGTCTTCTCGACGGAGACCAGCCGCCCGGTCGGGTTGGGGCCGGCCCGCAGCACCTGGTCGTCCGGAGTGCGCACCACGACGGTGGCCGGGATCTCGCCGTTGGCGCCGACGTATCCCTCGATGGACCGGTCGGTCAGCTGCGCACCGAGCTGGAGCCGCAGGTCGATGGCGCTGGCGGCGCGGGCGGCGCGGGCGTCGAGGCTGCGCATGTCGCTCTGGCGCACCATGTCGGCCCCGAGGAAGCCCAGCGGCACGCCCAGCAGGATGACCGCGACCGCCACCGCCGCGATCGTCGCTTGCAGCACACGGCGGCGCATACGACCGGCGCCGCCTAGACCCGCTCGGCCACCGGGACGCCGGCCTCGGTCTCGAACCGGAAGCCCATCCCCCGCACCGTGGTGATGTAGCGCGGTGCGTTGGCGTCGTCGCCGAGCTTGCGACGCAGCCACGACACGTGCATGTCCAGCGTCTTCGTCGAGCCCGTGGGGTCGGAGCCCCAGACGTCCCGCATCAGCTGGTCGCGGCCCACGACCGCACCGTTGGCCTGCACCAGCACCCGGAGCAGGTCGAACTCCTTGGCCGTCAGGTGCAGCTCGTGCTCGCCCTGGAACGCGCGCCGCGAGGCGGCGTCGACGCGGACGTCCTGCGCCCGCAGCTCGTCCTCCTCGACCGGGTCCGTGCCGCTGCGGCGCAGCAGCGCACGCACCCGCGCGAGCAGCTCCGCGAGCCGGAAGGGCTTGGTGACGTAGTCGTCGGCACCCGCGTCGAGCCCGACGACGAGGTCGACCTCCTCGGCGCGCGCGGTGAGGACGAGGACCGGGGTGGACAGGCCGGCAGAACGGATGGAGCGCGCCACGTCGAGGCCGTCCATGTCCGGCAGGCCGAGGTCGAGCACGATGAGGTCGGCGCTCGGCGCGCCCGCGATGGCGCCTTGACCCGTACCTTGCACATGCACGTCGTAACCTTCACGCCCGAGCGCCCGGGCCAAAGGTTCGGCAATCGCTGGGTCGTCCTCCGCCAGCAGTACCTGGGTCATTGCCCCATGCTAGGTCACGCCGTGGTGATCCCCGCTACTGGCACGCAGGCCGACGACGGCGGGCGGCGGCGCGGCACGGCCCGGCACGGCCCGGCACGACGCGGCACGCGCGTGGCGACCGCCCGGCAGGGTCCGCCGCCTCGTCGTGCGACCGCGGACGGACCGCGCCGCCGGCGCCGTCCGCCCGGCGAACCATCCGCGCGCCCGCGCGCCCCCCTACCCTCGACGCATGTCCTGGTGGGAGCGACTCCTCGCGTGGGAGGACGAGCACCGCTTCGCCGTCGACTGCCTCATTGCCGGCGCCCTGCTCCTCCTCGTGCTGCCTGGCTCGCTCGCGGCCAAGGGCGGGTTCGTGAGCGTCACCTCCTCCTCGGGGCTGAAGGTCGCCCGCTACGCCTTCGACTCCCGCGCCGTCGCCGCCCTGCAGGTGGTCGCGGTCGTCGTGCCCCTCGCTTGGCGCCGCGTGGCCCCCACGCTGTCCGCCGCGCTCGTGTACGGCGTCCTGCTGGTGCAGATGCTGCTCGTCACGCCGGTGGCGCTCCCGCTCGACTTCCTCGTCCTGGTCGCGCTGTACTCCGCCACGGTGCACGGTCCGCTCTGGGCCCGCCGGGCCGCCCTGTGGGGCGCCATCGCCGGCTCGGGCCTGCTCACGGCGCTCCTGCTGCCGTCGTCCCCGGACGTCACCACGCCGTTCGCCGCGGGCACGTTCGCGCTGCTCATGATGCTGGCGGTGTGGGCGTTCGCGCTCGCGCGGCGCAGCCGGATGCTGCGGCTGGAGGCGCTCGTCGACCGGGCGCGCCAGGCGGAGGTCGACCGCGACCGGCAGACCCAGCTCGCGACGGCGGCCGAGCGGGCGCGCATCGCGCGCGAGATGCACGACATCGTCGCCCACTCGCTGTCCGTCGTCATCGCCCAGGCCGACGGCGGCCGGTACGCCGCCACGACGGACCCCGCGGCACCCACGCACGCCCTGGAGACCATCGGCGAGATCGGACGGGCCGCGCTCACGGACATGCGACGGCTGCTCGGCGTGCTGCGGACCGACACCGCCCACGACGACGCCCCCGGCATCATCACGGCGACACCCGCCACCGGCTCGCTCGCGGTAGCGCCGCAGCCCGCCGAGGGGGACCTCGAGGACCTCGTCGCGCAGCTGCGCGCCACCGGGATGCGCGTGTCGCTGGCCCGCGTCGGCACGCCGCGCAACCTGCCGCCCGGCGCCGGCCTGACGGTCTACCGCATCGCCCAGGAGTCGCTGACGAACGTGCTCAAGCACGCCGGGCCGGACCCGAACGTCACCGTGCTGCTCGCGTGGCGCCCGGAGTCGCTGCTGCTCGAGGTGGCCGACGACGGGCGCGGCGCCGCCGCCGACAGCGACGGGCGCGGCCAGGGCCTCGTCGGCATGCGGGAGCGCACCACGATGTTCGGCGGCACGCTGAGTGCCGGACCACGCCCCGGCGGCGGCTTCCGCGTCCGGGCCGAGATCCCCACCCCGAGAGGAACCTCATGATCGACGTCGCGCTGGTCGACGACCAGCAGCTGGTGCGCGCCGGCTTCCGGATGGTCATCGACTCGCAGGACGACCTGCGGGTGGTCCTGGAGGCCGGCGACGGCGTCCAGGCGGTGCGCCAGATCACCGGCCACGGCCCGCACGTCGACGTCGTGCTCATGGACGTACGGATGCCGGCGATGGACGGCCTGACGGCGACCGCGCAGATCACCGCCCAGGCGGACGCGCCCAAGGTCGTCGTGCTGACCACGTTCGACCTGGACGAGTACGTGCTGGACGCGATCCGCGCCGGCGCGTCGGGGTTCCTGCTGAAGGACGCGCCCCCCGAGGAGATGCTCGCGGCGATCCGCACCGTGCACCGGGGCGACGCCGTCATCGCGCCGTCCTCGACGCGCCGACTGCTCGAGCACCTGGTCCAGGTGCTGCCCGCCGCCGAGAACGGTGCCGACGACCCGGCCCGGCGCGCGATCGACGACCTCACGGACCGCGAGCGCGAGGTGCTCGTCCTCATGGCGCGCGGCCGCTCCAACACGGAGATCGGCGGGGACCTGTTCGTCGCGGAGGCGACGGTGAAGACCCATGTCGGGCGGATCCTCGCCAAGCTCGGGGTCCGGGACCGGGTCCAGGCGGTGGTCGCCGCGTACGAGGCCGGTCTGGTCCGTCCCGGCTCCTGACCCTCCCGTCCGCCGGGCGGCAGGCGGGCCGGACAGCGGCGACCCGCTGGGGCACGCGGGGCGTGCGACCGTGGGCGGACCCGACGGCGCACGACGAGCGACCGGGGGGCGACGCGGCGCCGGTGGCCGCGCTCCTAGCGTGGTCGCGTCACCGATCTCGGAGGAGTCCCCATGAGCCCCACCATCGCCTCGTCGGCGCGCGGCCTGACGAAGGTCTACGGCCGCGGCGCCGCCGAGGTCCGTGCCCTGGACGGCGTGGACGTCGACTTCGCCGCGGGCGCCTTCACCGCGATCATGGGACCCTCCGGCTCGGGCAAGTCGACCCTGATGCACCTGCTGGCCGGCCTGGACGCGGCGACGGGCGGCACGGTACGCCTCGGCGAGACGGTGCTGACCGGGCTGGACGACGACGCGCTCACCCGGCTGCGCCGCGACCGGGTCGGGTTCGTGTTCCAGAGCTTCAACCTGCTGCCCATGTTCACCGCGCGCCAGAACGTGCTGCTGCCGCTCGACCTAGCCGGCGACCGTCCCGACGCGGCGTGGCTGGCCCAGCTCGTCGCGACGCTGAGCCTCGGCGACCGGTTGGAGCACCGGCCCAGCGAGCTGTCCGGCGGCCAGCAGCAGCGCGTCGCGATCGCCCGAGCGTTGGTGACCAAGCCGGACGTCGTGTTCGCCGACGAGCCGACCGGCAACCTCGACTCCCGGGCCGGGGCGCAGGTGCTGAGCTTCCTGCGGCGCTCCGTCCGCGAGCTGGACCAGACGGTCATCATGGTCACGCACGACCCCACGGCGGCCGCCTACGCCGATCGCGTGGTGCTGCTGGCCGACGGCCGGATCGCCGGGGACATCGCCGACCCGACGCCCGAGTCGGTCCTCACCGGGCTCGACGCGCTGCGCCAGCTCGAGGAGGTCTGATGCTCCGGCTCACGTTCGCCCAGATGCGTCACAGCATCGGGCGGCTCGCCGCCGCCGGCCTGGCGATCGGCATCGGCACGGCCTTCGTCGCGGTGACCCTGCTGGCCGGCGACGTGATGAGCCGCACCGGCCGGGACTCGGTCACCGCCCGGTACGGCCAGGCCGACGTCGTCGTCGGCGGCACCCTCTCGGACGCCGACCTGACCACGGTCCGGGCGTTGCCGCACGTCGCCGCCGCCGACGTGGCGAGCGGTAGCGGCGTGGAGTTGCGCACGCCGACGGCGGACCGCTGGCAGCTCGTGCTGCCCACCGCCTCCGACGCGCGGCTGACCCCGCTGCGCGTCCAGGACGGCCGCATGCCGGCCCGCGCCGGGGAGATCGCGCTGCCGCGCGCGGTGGCGGACGCGTTCGGCGTCCCGCTGGGCGGCACCCTCACCGCTGCCTGGCAGGCCTCGTCGCACGCCACGGGCACGGCCGGTGCCGCACCGGCGGGCACGTCGGCGACCGCCCGGCCCGAGCAGACCGAGACCCTCACGCTCGTCGGGTTCGTCGCCGACCCGCACGGCGCCTGGACGTCGGAGGGCGGCGCCGGGCTCGCCCTACCGGCCGAGGTCGCCCGCTGGGGCGGCACGACCGGGTCGTTGCTCGGCACGGCAGGCGGCGAGATCGTCGTCGCGGCCGCGACCGGTACGTCCCCCACCGCGGTGCGGGACGAGATCGCCGCGGCACTGCCGTCGGCCGACGTCATGACGCGCGACACCGCGGCGGCGCAGCAGATGAAGCGGCTGGGCACCGGCGGCGACCAGGCGCTGCTCACCGTGGTGCTCGGGTTCGCGGCCGTCGCGATGCTCGTCGCGGCGCTCGTCATCGCCAACACGTTCCAGGTGCTCGTCGCGCAGCGCACCCGCACGCTGGCGCTGCTGCGAGCGGTCGGCGCCCGCCGGTCCCAGCTGCGGATGTCCGTGCTGGTCGAGGCGACGCTGCTGGGCCTGGCCGCGTCCGCGTCCGGCGTCCTCGTCGGCGCCGGCCTGGCCCAGGGAACGCTGGCGGTGCTGCGCCACACGGCGCTCACCCCCCCGCTGCCGTCGGCCATCCACGTGACGTGGCAGGTGGTCGTCGTGCCGCTGCTCGTCGGGACGCTGGTCACCGTGCTCGCCTCGCTCGTCCCCGCGCGCGCCGCGACGCACGTCACCGCCATCGAGGCGCTGCGGCCGCTGGACGCACCGCGCATCGGTGCCGGCGCCGGGCGGGCGCGGCTGTGGGTGGCGGCCGTGCTCGTCGTGCTCGGGCTCGCCGCGCTGGGCGGCGCCGTGGCGATCGGGCTCGGCACCACGACCACGCCGCTCGCGCCGCTGGGACTCGGGGTGCTGGGCGGCACGGTGTCGTTCGTCGGGCTGCTGCTGTCCGCGGTGCTCTGGGTGCCCCCGCTGCTCGGCGCGGCGGAGCGCACGCTGGGCCGGCTCGGCCCGGTGCCACGGCTGGCCGCGGCGAACACCGTGCGCAACCCGCGCCGCACCGCCGCGACCAGCACGGCGCTGCTCATCGGGGTCACCCTCGTGGTGATGATGAGCACCGGCGCCGCCAGCGCGCGAGCCTCGCTCGACCACACCCTCGACGACCACTACCCGGTCGACATCGCGGTCACCCCGACACAGTCCGCCGAGTCCGGGCGGTCGGTGACGCTGCCCGCCGGGCTGGCGGCGAAGGTCGCCGCGATCAGTGGCGTCCAGCACGTCGTCACGCTGCGCTCGGCCACGCTGGCCGTCACCGACGGCAACGGGCGGCCCGTCGCGCTCACGCTCCGATCGCTGTCCTCGCAGGACGCCGGCCAGGTGCTGCGGAACCACGCCACGGCCGCCGCGCTCGACGACGGCACGGTGCTGGTGCCGTCGTCGCTCCCGATGGGTGCCGGGCCGACGCAGGTCCGGCCGGTCGACGGCTCCGGCACGCCGGTGGGCGCCGGCATCACGCTGAGCCACACGCCGATCGCCGGGCTGGCGACGGGGCTCGTGACGCCGGCGACGATGGACCGGCTGGCACCGACGGCGCCCGCGGACAGCCTCTTCGTCTCGCTCACCAGCGGCGCGGACCCGGTCGAGGCACTGCGTGCGGTGCAGGACGCACTGGGCACCGCGTCGCTGCAGGCGGTCGGCCCCGTCACGTCGCGCGCCCAGTACGACAGGGTGATCACCATCCTGCTGGACGTCGTCATCGGGCTGCTCGGGGTCGCGGTGCTCATCGCGCTGCTCGGGGTGACGAACACGCTGTCGCTGTCGGTGCTCGAGCGGCGGCGCGAGTCCGCGACGCTACGCGCGATCGGCCTGACGCGCCGCGGGCTGCGCGGCGCGCTGGCGATCGAGGGCGTGCTCATCGCGGCCGTCGGCACCGTGCTCGGCGTGGCCTACGGCTGGGCTGGTGCGGCGACCGTGCTGGGCCAGGTCGGCGGGTTCGTGCCGGCGGTGCCGTGGCGTGACCTGGGCCTGGTGCTCGTCGTCGCGCTCGGCGCGGGGCTGCTGGCCTCCGTGCTGCCGGCACGCTCGGCCGCCCGCACGCCACCCGTGGCGGCGCTGGCCGAGGAGTGAGCCGACCGGCGGCCCTGGGGACGTGGAGGGACGTCCCCAGGACCGCCGGTCCGGGACCGCGGCACGGCGGCCCACCGGCACCCTCCACCGGTGCGCGTGACGGCCGTGGACCCCGGTGGTGCGACCGACGTCGAGGTCGACGAGGGCCTGCCGGTCTCCCGGCTGCGGCGCGAGCTGGCCCGGCTGACGAGCGAGCCGGCGTGGCTGTCGGCGCCCGTCACCGCGGACGGCGTGGCCTTGCCCGACAGCCATCCGGCAGGCCTGGCGCCGCTACGGCACGGCGCGACGCTGCACGCCGGCCCGGGGACGCCGTCCGAGGCGGCGCGCGCGGCGCGCGCGCCGTGGCACCTGGCGGTGGTCGCCGGGCCCGACACCGGTGCTCTGCTGGTCCCGCAGGGTCCGGCCAGCCTCGGGCCAGGCAGGGAGCTGCCGGTGGCGGACGACGAGCCGTGGGCCGTCCTGGTGCGGCCGGCCGACCGCCACCCTCGAGGCCGGAGCGAGGCCCGGCGGCTCTCCTGGCCGGGCCTGCACCCGAGACCGACGGGCGACGAACCCCCGGTGGTGGCACTGCGGGTGCGGCGGGTGACGGGCACCGCCGTGCTGGTGTCGCCGCGCGGGCGCATTCGTCGCCTCCCCCGATGGCGCTGGACGGCGTGGCACGCCGGCACCCGGCTGCGGGCCGGCTCCAGCACGCTGGTCGCCCGCTGCCCCGCAGCCACCGCCCGCCCACGCATGCGCGGCGCGCTCGCCCGGTGGGCGCGGTACCTTCCCGCAGCTGGGGGTGCCATGACCTCGGTCGTCCTGGCCACGACCATGCACCAGCCGGTGCTGCTGCTCGGCGCCCTGAGCACGCTCGTCCTCATGGGTCCGCGCGCGGCGCCGGCGCCCCCTCCCGCACCGGCGCCGGACGAGGCGACGGACCTGCCCGGGCTGCGCGTCGCGCTGGCAGCCGCGACGGGCGCCGTGCCGACCGTGCGCGGCTGGCACGGCGATCTCACCGTCACCGGGCCGCGCCGCGCGGCGCTCGCCGCCGCCCGCGGCCTGGTCCTCGAGGCACTGGCGTGCGAGCCGGCTCCCCGCGTCTCGGTGCGCACCGATCGACCGGCGGACTGGGCCTGGCTCGTCTGGGCGGCGACGGCGGCAGCACCACCGAGCGGCGACGACGTCGCACCGCCGACGGACGCGCCAGCAC
>JAJYSG010000043.1 GCA_021793675.1 Actinomycetes bacterium
CCGGCGCGTAGAACACCTTCGTCGCACCGTGGAACACCTCGGGCGCGATGCGGATCGGCGGGGCGGCGACGTAGTCGACGTTGCGCAGCAGCTCGGGGACGTCCACGTGCTTGGGCGTCAGGCCCGCCCGCAGCACGTTGTCCGAGCTCGCCATGATCTCCACGGCGACGCCGTGCAGGTAGGCGTGCACGCCGCCGGCCGGCACGAACATCGCCTCCCCCGGCTGCAGCGTCACGGGGTTGAGCAGCAGGCTCGTGACCACCCCGGGATCGCCGGGGTACTCCTCCTGCAGCAGCACCACCGTGCGGTCCGCGCGCGGCGACGGCGAGCCGTCGGCGAGGCGGTCGGCGCACGCCCGCGCCACCTCGGCCACCTCGTCCGGCGTGGGCCGCGTCGCAGCCTCCAGCAGGTGGGTGAACGCCGCGCGGATGCCCTCGCTCGTGGGCCGCTCGACCAGGACGCCGTGCAACCGCTGGGCGAGCGGCGCGTCCAGCCCCGCGAACAGCTCGGCCGCACGGCGCGGCGCCCGGAAGCCGCACATCGCCTCGAACTGGGTCAGCGCGAAGACAAGCTCCGGCTTGTGGTTGCGGTCCTTGTAGTTGCGGTGCGGGGCCTCGAGCGGCACACCCGCCGCGTCCTCCTCGTCGAAGCCCGCCCGGGCGCGATCGATGTGCGGGTGCACCTGGAGGGACAGCGGATGCTCGGCGGCCAGCACCTTGAGCAGGTAGGGCAGCTGCGGGCCGAAGCGGGCGACGACGTCGGGGCCGAGGGCGGCCTCCGGGGCTGAGGCGACGAGAGCCTCCAGGGTGCCTGCGTCGTGGACCACGCGCGACGGTGCCGAGCGGTGCATGCCGAACCACGCCTCTGCGAGCACGCCGCCATCCTGCTCGACCCCGAACAGGGCGTGCAGGGCGTCCGTGGACCCCCAGGCGTACGGCTGCGTCGCCTCGCTGATGCGGAACACGATCACCTCGTCATCGGGACCCGGACCGGTGGATCCTACCGGCGCGGACCACGACCACCCCGACGGTGCGCCACACTGGGGCACCATGCGCGGCATCATCCTCGCCGGTGGCTCAGGTACCCGGCTCCACCCCATCACCCTCGGCGTCAGCAAGCAGCTGGTCCCGGTCTACGACAAGCCAATGGTCTACTACCCGCTGTCGACCCTGATCCTCGCGGGAATCAGGGACGTCCTGGTCATCACCACGCCGCACGACGCCGAGCAGTTCCACCGCTTGCTGGGCGACGGGTCGCAGTTCGGGATCTCGATCTCATACACCGTGCAGCGGGTGCCCAACGGACTGGCCCAGGCGTTCGTGCTCGGTGCGGACTTTGTCGGCAACGACGCCGCGGCACTGGTGCTCGGGGACAACATCTTCTACGGCCCGGGCCTGGGTTCAACGCTGCAGCGCTTCGGCGACATCGACGGTGGTGCCGTGTTCGCCTACCGCGTCGCCGAGCCGAGCGCGTACGGGGTGGTCGAGTTTGACGAGTCCGGCCGGGCGCTCTCTCTTGAGGAGAAGCCTGCCCAGCCCAAGTCGAACTACGCCGTTCCAGGGCTGTACTTCTACGACAACGACGTCATCGAGATCGCGAAGGCGCTTCAGCCTTCGCCGCGGGGCGAGTACGAGATCACAGACGTCAACCGGGAGTACCTTCGCCAGGGTCGGTTGCACGTCGAGGTCCTCCCCCGCGGCACCGCCTGGCTGGACACGGGGACGTTCGACTCGCTGCTCGAGGCCTCCGACTTCGTCCGGACGATCGAATCCCGGCAGGGGATGAAGATCGGTTCGCCGGAGGAGGTTGCGTGGCGGCGCGGGTTCCTCTCCGACGACGAGCTGCGGACGCGGGCGGAGAAGCTCGTGAAATCGGGTTACGGGACGTACCTGCTCGGCCTGCTGGTGTAGCCGGGCGCACCGCCGCCATTCCGGTCGGGCGCCGACCCGACCGGGACCCCCGCGATATTCTGAGACGACCGCCGAACGAGGAGTTCCGTGAACGACGCCCTGCCCACACGCCGCGCCGCCATCCTGGACGCTGTCCGGCAGTACGCGGAGATCTCACTGGCCCGTCGAGACTTCGCCCGGGGCGAGTCGTCCGTCCCCGTGTCGGGCAAAGTGCTTGACCCCGACGATCTGGCGGCCCTCGTCGACGCGTCACTCGACGGTTGGCTGACCGCAGGCCGTTTCACCACGGAGTTCCAGGACACGCTCGCGCAGTACGTCGGGACGCGTGCGGCCTCCTTTGTCAACAGCGGTTCGTCGGCCAACCTGTGCGCATTGTCGGCACTGACGAGCCCCAAGCTCGGCAAGCGTGCTCTGCAGCCGGGCGACGAGGTCGTCACCGTGGCAGCCGGGTTCCCGACGACCCTCAACCCGATCCTCCAGAACGGGCTCACGCCCGTTTTCGCGGATGTCGAGATCGGTAGCTACGACGCGATCGGCGACGAGTTGCGCGAGGCGATCGGGCCGCGCACGCGGGCGATCATGATGGCCCACACCCTCGGCAACCCGTTCGACCTCGACCTGGTCCAGCAGCTCTGCAAGGAGCATGGCCTGTGGCTTGTCGAGGACTCGTGCGACGCGCTCGGTTCGACCTACCGCGGTAAGCGGACCGGCAGCTTTGGCGACACCGCCACGGTCTCGTTCTACCCGGCCCACCACATCACCACGGGTGAGGGCGGCGCCGTCTTCTCCAAGCACCCCCTCGTTACGCGTCAGGTGGAGTCGTTCCGCGACTGGGGCCGCGACTGCTACTGCGAGACTGGCAAGGACAACACCTGCGACAAGCGGTTCGGCTGGCAACTCGGCGACCTGCCCGAGGGGTACGACCACAAGTACACGTACAGCCACATCGGCTACAACCTCAAGGGCACCGACATGCAGGCGGCGCTTGGGCTGAGCCAGCTGGCGAAGCTGGACGGCTTCGTCGAGCGCCGCAAGGAGAACTTCGCCCACCTCTACGAGAGGTTCTCGCAGGTGGAGGGCCTGATCTTGCCCCGGGCAACCGAGGGGTCGGACCCGGCGTGGTTCGGTTTCCCCATCACGCTGGCCGACGACCTCGCGGTGGACCGCGAGGAGCTGATGCGCTTCCTCGACGCGCACAAGATCGGCACGCGCCTGATCTTCGCGGGAAACCTCCTGCGGCAGCCGGCCTACCTGGGAATCCCGCGCCGGGTGGTGGGTGACCTGCGGAACTCGGACACGGTGATGAACCGCTCGTTCTGGCTCGGCGTCTTCCCCGGCCTGACGAAGGACATGCTCGACTACGCCGCCGACGCCGTGATCCACTTCGTCACCGGCAAGGACGGGTCCTTCTGATGCATTACCTGGTCACGGGCCACACGGGGTTCAAAGGTGCGTGGCTGACGCTGCTGCTCGAGCGGCTCGGCCACACCGTGTCAGGCTTGGCGCTCGACCCTGCGCCTGATGCCCTGTACACCCGGGCCCGCCTCGCCGACGTGCTGGAGCACGACCTGCGGGTCGACGTCAGAGACGGTGCGGCCACGGCGGCTGCCATCGCCCTGGTCGCTCCCGACGTCGTGGTGCACCTCGCCGCGCAGCCGCTGGTCCGCGAGTCGTACCGGGACCCGCGCACGACGTGGGAGACGAACGTCAACGGCACGTTCAACGTGCTGGAGGGCATCGCGACGACGCCCGGGATCCGCGCGGCTCTCGTCATCACGACCGACAAGGTCTACCGGAACGTGGACCAGCTCTGGGGCTACCGCGAGACCGATCCGCTGGGCGGCGTGGATCCGTACTCCGCGTCGAAGGCGGCGGCGGACCTGCTGACCCAGTCGTGGATCGCGTCGTCGGGCTGCACGGTGCCGACAGCGATCGCCCGCGCCGGCAACGTCGTGGGCGGCGGCGACGTCTGCAACGACCGCCTCATGGTGGACCTCGTCGCGGCCTTCTCCGCCGGCCAGCCGGTGCGGCTGCGGTACCCCCACGCCGTGCGGCCCTGGCAGCACGTGCTCGACTGCCTCAACGGCTACCTCACCCTGGTCGACGCCTTGCTCGACGGCCGCCACGCAGGCGAGGCCTTCAACTTCGGCCCCGGGACCCGGTCCTTCGTCGAGGTCGGCGTGCTGGCGGAAGAGGTCGCCTGCCTCTGGGGGCCGGACTCGGTCGTCGAGCTGGACGACGCCCCCGCTCTTCACGAGGCCGGCTTGCTGGCACTCGACGCCCGGAAGGCCGAGCTCAGGCTCGGGTGGCGCGATCGGCTCGGCTTACACGACACGCTGGCCTGGACGGTTGCCTGGGCCCAGCGCACGCTAGGCGGCGAGGACGCCAGGGCGGTCACCCAGGCGCAGATCGACGACTTCCGCCGGCTCGACGGCGTCGACTTGGACGGCTGGCGCTGATGGCGCCTGCTGCCGGGGACCTCCGCGACGTCGTCGTCATCGGCGCCGGACCGGCAGGCCTCTTCGCGACCTACTACGCGGGCTTCCGCGGCCTGGCGGTGACCCTGGTCGACGCGCAGTCCGAGGCCGGCGGCCAGATCACGGCGCTCTATCCGGGAAAGCTCATCCACGACGTCGCAGGGTTCCCCGCGGTGTCCGGCTCGGCACTGGTCGCCGGGCTCCTGGAGCAGGCGAAGGAGTACTCCCCTCGCCTCCTGTTCGACACGGACGTCACCGGGATCAGCCCGTGTGACGACCGGACGTTCGACGTGCTGGTCAAGGACCGCGGCCCGCTCCACGCCAAGACGGTCGTCCTCGCGACCGGCGTCGGCGGCATCCATCCGCGCACGCTCGATGTGGGCCACGAGTGGTACGGCCGTGGCCTCGTCTACGTCGTCACCGACACCGCCGCGCACGCCGGTCACGACGTCGTCGTCATCGGGGGCGGCGACTCGGCGCTCGACTGGGCGCTCCAGCTTCGCCCCGTCGCGCGGTCGGTGACGATCGTCCACCGGCGGCGCGCGTTCCGCGCCCACCCGGCGCTGCTCGACACGGCGGTGCGCGAGGGCGTCTCGCTCGTCACGGACGCCGAGATCGTGGCCGTCGACGGCGACCACCGCGTCCGAAGCGTGACGATCCAGCGCGACGGCCTCACGACCGACATTCCTGCCGACACCGTGGTGGGGGCCCTCGGGCTCCACTCGGCCCCGACACCCTTCGCTCAGTGGGGTCTCGACATCGATCATCGCAAGGCGCTCGTCGACTCCCGCATGCAGACGTCGCTCTCGGGTGTCTTCGCCATCGGCGACGCGTCCACCTACCCGGGGAAGGTCTCGCTCATCGCGACCGGATTCGGCGAGGCGGCGACCGCGATCAACAATGCGGCTGTGCACATCGACCCAGAGCTGTCCCTCATGCCGGGGCACTCGACCGACGAAGAGCTGGCCCCCCCGACGACGCGCACCGGCCAGGTACCGCTCGTCTCGAGCCGGGCGGAGGGTGCATGACCTACGTCATCGGCAAGGAGTGCATCGACGTCCAGGACCGCTCGTGCGTCGACGCCTGCCCGGTCGACTGCATCTACGAGGGCGGGCGCAAGAACTACATCAACCCCACCGAGTGCATCGACTGCGGCGCCTGCGAGCTCGCCTGCCCGGAGGTCGCGATCTTCCCGGCGCGCAAGGCCCGCGGGAACGAGGAGTGGGAGACGTTCACCCGGGACAACGCGGCGTTCTTCTCCGACACCCTGCCTGGGCGCGACGAGCCGCTCGGTGATCCGGGTGGCGCAGGTCCCCTCGGTGTCGTTGGCGTCGACACGGATCTCGTGCGCGGCTGGGCGTTGTGAGCACCTCCGACGCCGAACCGCAGGGCTCAACCGTCGCGGCGCGCACGTCGACTCCCTGGGCACAGCGGTTCGTCGGACTCGGTGCGGTGCTGCTCGCCCTCGGGGTGGTCAGCATCTTCGTCACGAGCAGCTACCTTCAAGCCGCCCCGAGCGAGGTCATGGACTTCCACGTCGCCGACGGGTGGTGCATCCCGGGCACGGAGTCCATCGGACAGCACTGCTTCGGCGACTTCTCCATCGTGGACGACTACTTCGGCGGCGACGGGGACGCCTGGAACGCCGGAGGTGCCGTGGCACCGTCCAACTACCCGGCGATCGCCTGGTACCCCGCCCTCGCGGCGGTACATCTCGGCCACCTCCTCGGAGGTGGCCGTGCCGCGCTCTTGCTCTACCTCGGCCTCAGCACGGCCTGCCTGCTCGCGCCCGCGATCTGGGTCGGGTGGCGCCGGTGGAGCAGCCGCGGCGCGATCGCGTTGGCCCTCATCGGGCTGGGCTCCGCACCATTCCTCGTGACCCTCGACCGCGGCAACTCGGTAGCGCTGACCGTACCCCCACTCCTCGCCTTCGCCGTGAGCTTCGCGCGTCGCCGATACGGCTGGGCCACGGTGGCCCTGATCTGTGCCGCGCTCCTCAAACCCCAGCTGGCGGTTCTCGCGGTGCTGCTGTTGGCGCACCGTCGCTATCGGGACGTCGCCGTGGCCGCACTCGGTACCGCCACCGTCACCGTGCTCGGCTTCCTTCCCTTCCCGCACTTCCCCCAGAACATCCTGGGCTGGCTCCGAGCGCTCACGTCGTACAGCTCGATTCAGTCTGCGAGCGCCCCGTACCCGGTGAACCTGGGGCTGGGCCGAAGTCTCGTCAACGGGCTTGATCTCGTCGGCATCGGCCAGGGGATGGGGGCAACTGCGCGGGCGCATCTCGCATCGTGGCTGGATGCGCACGGATCCACCCTGAACTTCACCGTGCTCGCGGTGGGTGCCGTGGTCCTGTTGCTCTTCTCGCGCGGGGCGCCCCACCTCTGGTCGCTGACCCTCGCGCTCCTGATGGTGACGTTCGCGTCGTCCACGGTCTATCTGTATTACATCTCGATGTTCGTCGTGCCGACGGCACTTCTTCTTCGTTCGCCGGTCGAGAGCGAGGCGGGAAGGTCCGCGCCGTGGCACGGATCGCTCGACGAGACGACGGACGGGGGGCGCGTTCACCGGCTCGTGGCCTGGACGCTGGTCGCGGTGCTCGCCCTGCTCATGGCCCCGATCGCCATCCCCCCGCGCGTTCTGGGCAACCGGCTCATGAGCTTCTGGTCGTTGGACGGCGCTTCCGGCGCCTACCAGGTGCTCCTCGGGCCCGCCCTCGTGGTGCTGCTGGTCGTCATCCTTGTCGGGATGGTCCACGAGTCGCTCAGCCGACGACGCCGGGCCGGCCGAGCGGACATCGCTGAACGCTCCGCTGACCCACCACCGGAGTCCGGGCCCGCCGTCGACGGCAAGGGCGCCCGCGCACCTGAGGTCGTCACACCCGCCGGGGGCTGAAGCCGCCGCGGCGCATGCGACTCTCGACGTCGTCGGCGGTGGTCGCTATGCCCGCCGCCAGCGTCTCGAGGGGGCGCCGGTCGAGGTCCGGCCAGACGGCCGAAGCGACCCGAAGGTCGCGGGCCTGTCCCGCCGAACTGACCGAGGGCGCATAGAGGAGCCGGAGCGGTCGCCGAAAGACGCGCTGCGACTCCTTGATGAGCGCCGCCACGCTCAGGGGCCGGTGCGACGCCAGAATCTTGACCACGACCTCGCCGGGCGACACCACGTCTTCCACACGCGTCAAGGCGTCCACGATCAGCCGAGCGCAGTCCGGCGCAAAGACGTAGTCGCGGATGGTGTCCAGCGGCACGTAGATGCCGACCGGAGCCCCGGTGACATGCGCTCTGCACAGGTGCGAGACAAGGCCTTGAGGCTTGGCCAGGTTCTGTCCCGGACCGTACAGGTTCGTGATCCGGCCGATGAGTCCCCTCACACCCGAGCGCGCGCACCAGGCCGTGACAAGGGACTCGGCCCGTACCTTCGCGACTCCGTAGCCGGAGAGGGGGCGTGGCACCGTGGCCTCGGTGTACGGCGGCGCTTCCGCGCCTCCGTACACGCCTCCCACGGACGACGCGAGGAAGAACGATCCGCGCTGCGCGGCCAGGGACGGCCCGAGTCGCGTCCTCAGCATCTGGAGAAAGGAGGACAGCACCCCGTTCTCCTGCGTCAGGGCGCCCTCGCCCGAGCCCGTGACGCCCGAGCCAGCACACCAGACAACCCGCCATGGTCCGCCCGCGACCAGCATGGCGAAGCGGTCCACCGCTGCGGCGAGATCCGCCTCTGGTGCACCGCCCCAGTCCACGACCGGAACCAGGGCCTGACCGCCGCCGGCACGCTGGAGGCGGACGAGCGCGCCGCCCAGGAGGCCGCCGCCCCCGACGACCAGCGTCGCGGTCATCCCGTCAGCCCCGGCGCCGCCCGAGCGGCCCATCCTGCGGGTCCGAACCGACCAGGTAGAGCGGCTTGCCCATCGCCATGTTGACCACCGCGCCCACGTACTCGGCGATGACCCCGAGCGAGAAGAGCGCAGCACCGCTCGTGAGGAGGATGGCAACCATCGTGGAGGCCCAGCCGCGCACCCCTGGATCGGCCAACCCTGTGACGACCCCGATGATGAGGACGAGGGCCCCGATCGCGCCCACGACCGCCACGATGAGGCCGAGGAAGCTGACGGCGCGCAGCGTTCGGGTACCGCTCGAGATCACGAGACGCCAGAAGTGCGACAGGAGTGCCCGCACGGTGTACCCGGACGGACGACCACCCTCGTCTCGAAGAGTCACAGGGCAGACCGCCGCGCGGGGCGCGACCCAGCCGAGCGCGACGTCGAGGTAGACCCCGGAGCCGGCGTAGGCGGCCACGCTCCGTCCCACCTCGCCAAGCATGAGCCGGAAGCTCTGATAGTCCCGTGAGGCGTCCGATCCGGTGATCCACGAGACGACCTGTTTGGCGAGGCGCGACGCCGCGTTGCGAAACGCGCCGTGCGGAGGCGTGTTCGTCGGCTGGGCATAGACCACTGCGGCCCCCTGCGCGAGCGCCACATCCAGCATGTCGGCAGCCGCTCGGATGTCGTGCTGCCCGTCCTCGTCCAGCGTGACGATCCACTCGGCACCGGACGACGCCATGCCTGCCAGCGTTGCGGCGTGCTGCCCGAAGTTCCGCGAGAGCCAGATCGCCCGTACCTGGCCGTGCTCGGCGGCCAGTCGTCGTATGACGTCATCCGAGCGGTCCGGACCCCTGTCCCAGACCAGGAGTATCTCGTCGACGACGAGCCGCTCACCCGCGGCCGTCATCCAGTCGGCAGGAAGCCCGACAATCTCCTGGACGACGTTCGCGAGGGTCTGCTCCCCGCGGTACACCGGGATCACGACACTGAGGTGGTGGGGTGCTGCGCCTTCCGGGTCGTTCATGGCTGCCACGGGACGTGAACGTAGCATCCGGTGGCTCGAGGACGGGCCGCCGTCCTTGCCAGCCGGCCCTGAATCGCCGACCCTCATGCGATGGTCGCCTCGCTGGCTGGGGCGCCCGTCGGCGTGGGCACCTCGTCGGCGTCGACCACCGGACCGCGCGGACCACCGCGTCGGATCGCAGCCTCGGAAAGCCGTCGGGCCCAGCGCGTCCCGAGGCGGTGCGTCGGACGCTCGATGCACACGTGCAGCAGCCAGGCCGTCGCGATCGCAGCTGCCGCCGTCGCCGCGAGAGCGACCGGGGAGCGCACGCCTGCCGCGGTGAATGCGTAGAGCAGCGCGTAGCCGAGCACCGGGTGGACCACATAGAGCGGGTAGCTGATGTCGGCGAAGAAGCCGGTCACCGGATGCGCCCGCCAACGCCCGCCCCACAGGCACAAGCACCCGAACACGACGATCATCGCGACAAACGTCGCGCGGTAGGTCAGGGACGTGTGAACGATCGGGTTGCTCGAGAGCAGGGCGACGTGGACGGCTGCCAGGACCGGAACCCTGATGGCGATCACGTAGCCGCTGATGAGGAAGAACAGCCCGACGCCGAGCGCGGCGAGGTCGACCGGCACTCTGGAGAGCAGCCGCGCGTACCGCGGCGCACCGTCGGCGCCGTGGTACAGAGGCGGGCGTCCGATGAGGCCTGCCGCGGTGTCCTGCCTGACTCGTGCCACCCTCGGTGGCCGGGTGTGACCGTGGGGCGTTGACCTGCTGGTTCGTGGTGTGGCCGGGGTGGATGTGGTCACTAAGGGCCTGGTCGTGGAAGCCTGCGGGGGTGGTCTCGCGGTTCGTGCGCAAGGTCCGTACCGCGTCGGGGGCGGTCGCGGTGCAGGTGGTGACGCGTCGGGGCCGGCAGGTCGAACAGGTCGAGCATGTGGGGTCTGCCCATACCGATGCCGAGCTGGAGCTGTTGCTGGTTGCGGCGCGTGAGCGCCTGTTCCCGGGTCAGGAGGTCCTGGACCTGGGCGAGGTGGCGGTGGTCGCGGCACGGATGGACGAGGTCGCGGACTGGACGAGCGAACCGGCGCTGCCTCTGGGGCCTGCCAGAGCGTCGGCCGGTGGTCGCCGGGCCGCGACCGCTGCGGGTGGGGGGCGGGTCGTTGGAACGTCAGCCGACCTGTTGTGGAGCGTCCTGACCAGCGCATACTCGCGTCTGGGGTTCGATGTGCTGGGTGATGAGGGCTTCGCGGCGATGGTCCTGGCCCGGGTCGTGGAGCCGACGTCGAAGGCCGATGTGGTGCGGGTCCTGGCCGAGATCGGCGCCCCGGCGGTCAGTGTGCGCACGTTGTTCCGGTCCCTGGCCCGCTGCCAGGCCCGGGACTACCGCGGCCAGCTGGCCACCGCGGCATGGGCGCACACGGTCCGCACGAACGGGGTCGCGGCCTTGGTGCTCTATGACGTGACGACCCTGCATTTCGAACGCGGCGAGGAGGACGCGCTGCGCAGGGTCGGGATGAGCAAGGAGCACCGGGTCGACCCGCAGGTGCAGGTCGGACTGCTGGTCGACCCGGGCGGGTTCCCCCTGGAGGTGCACCTGTTCGAGGGAAACAAGGCCGAGACCACCACGCTGATCCCGGTCCTGACCGCCTTCGCGGCCCGCCACCAGATCGCCGACATGGTCGTGGTGGCCGACGCCGGGATGCTGTCGGCGAGCAACCTGAACGCGATCGAGGATGCGGGGTTCTGTTTCATCGTCGGCTCGAGGATCACCAAGGCGCCCTACGACCTGGCCGACCACGTGCAACGGCACGGCAACTACTTCACCGACGGGCAGGTCCTGGAGTCGACCCGCGTGATGGGCACCGGCACGGGTGCCCGGTCCCGGCGGGTGGTCTACCAGTGGAAGTTCACGCGCGAGCAGCACGACAACAAGGCCATCAACGCGATGGTCACCAAAGCGGAGAAGGTCGCCGACGGGTCCCGGCCGCTGCGCCGCGACCGGTTCGTCAAGGTCACCGGCGCGACCAAGGGCGTCGACTGGGACCTGGTCGAACGAGCCCGCCAGCTGGCCGGCCTGAAGGGCTACGTCACCAACCTGCCTGCCACCGCGATGGACGGCACGGCGGTGATCGGCGCCTACCACGACCTGTGGCACGTCGAGCAGTCGTTCCGCATGACCAAGTCCGACCTACGCGCCCGGCCCGTGTTCCACCACCAGCGCGACGCCATCGAAGCCCACCTGACGGTCGTGTTCGCCGCCCTGGCCATCGCCCGTCACCTGCAAGACGCCACCGGGACCAGCATCAAGAAGATCGTCCAGACCCTGCGCACCGCACGCTCCGCGACCATCACGATCAACGGCCAACGACTCACCCTCGAACCCGACCTCACCGACGCCGCAAGCGACATCCTGCGCCGCCTCGAAACAGGTCACTAAGCCAGTTGGCACGAGTCAGGTCCTGCGATGTGAAGAAGACCACGACGAGGTGCGCGACCAGCACCGAGAGCGCCGCCACCCCCCGCAGCGCGTTGGCCCACTCGACGCGCCCGCCGGCGACGCCGCGGGTACCGGTCGATGTACCGTCGCTCACGGCGTCGGCCGGGCGGGAGCGGAACCTGGCCATGTCGTTGCGCGCAGGAGTTCTGGCAGGTCACGCATCCGCAGGCCCGCCTCGCGGGCGAGCGCGGCCATCGGCCCGGGGTCACCGCAGTACCGGTCTGCCGGTAGACCGGGGTCGAACGAGGCCCGCTGGACGAGGCGACCGCCGGCGACGCTCGCGACGGTTGCGGCGAGCTCGGACATCTCCACGACCGTGCCTCCGGAGTCGAACGTCAGGCTCATGCCTCGCAGCGAGGCCCACAAGGACAGCGCGACGACCTCGTCGACGCCGCAGTAGGAGCGGTACACCGGCCCGGCCGCACGCACGAAGACCGGCCGGCCTGCCCGCGCGGTGGCGAGCATGTCGCCCAGCGCGTACTTCTCCGGCTTGGTCATGTGGGGGCCGGCGACGGAGAACACGCGCGGCACCACACACGTGGCCCCGACCTCGTCGGCCGCCGCCCGGAACGCCAGCTCGTCGAGACGCTTGAGCGATCCGTACGGGTCGGCGACCACATCCCGGGCAAGGCCTCCGTCCGTTGCGTAGACGGCGCCGGAGCTCGCGACGATGACGTGGCGGGGCCGCAGGCGGCGCACCGCCTCCAGGACCGACGCCGAGAGCGCCACGTTCCGCGTCACGTACTCCTGGGTGCCGAGCTCGGCGACCTTGTCACGCGTGAGATAGGCGAAGTGCATGAGCACGCTGGGCGACGGCCTGGCCTGGAGCAGGTCGCTCAGAGGCCGCACCGCCACCCTGCGTCCGTCGCCGACAACGACCGTCCGTTCGGCGCTGGCGTAGGCAGTCACCCGCGTTGGCGCGTCGTCGCCGAGAGCGCCGTACAGCAGGTCGAGCGCCGTCGCGCCGAACCAGCCTGTGGCTCCGGTGACGGCGAACGACTCTTGACGCCCCGCGAGCGCCGACCCGACGAGATCGAGCGCTGTCAGGCGCTCTGGTTGAGCAGCTGCCACCGGGACTCCAGCATCTCGATGCGCTTGGCGTCCTCGCGGTGGATCGTCCCGTAGTACTCGCGCTTGTTGATGAGCCACAGCAGCTCGAAGTGCACGGCGTTGAGCAGGCCGGCGTGCACGTCGGCGCCCGAGTCGTCGAGCACCGAGGCGTGGAAGACGACCTTGCGGGTCTCGAACCGCGTCAGGTACGACTCGCGGAACTTCCGCAGGTTGTCGAGCGCGTCGATCGAGACGGCGCCGCCGACGACGAAGTCCAGACCCTTCTCCTTGCACAGTCGGGACATCTCGAGGACCTTGTCGGAGACCTCCGGCGACTCGATCCCGGTGCGGCCGACGCCCATGCTGCCGGAGAAGTCCACGCGGCCGAAGACGATGCCGTCGACGCCGGGGGTGCCGGCCGCCATGTCGGTGATCGCCTCGCGGTGCTGGAAGGCGGTGATCGTCTCCATGTTGAAGAGGAAGTCGGTGTCGAGCGCCTCGTCCTCGCTGAAGATCTTCTCCTTGGCGTCGATGTACTTGCTCAGCGCATACGGCGTCTCGACCGTGGGCGCGACGATGTACTGCACGCCGATCTGCTTGTACTCCAGCAGGTCGCGGATCGCCTCGCAGCCGCCGATCTTCACCGTGAGCGGCAGGCCTGCCGTGTGGGCGATCTCGACGAGCCGGAGTAGCTCGTCGACGCGCGTCCCTTCCGCCTCGAACTCCGCCTTCGCCGCCACGTATCCGAACTCCTCGCGACCCTTGCGAAGGATGTCAGCCA
>JAJYSG010000007.1:0-14428 GCA_021793675.1 Actinomycetes bacterium
CCACACGACTCAGCCACGTGCAGATCCTCGTCGACGACCCCGACGCCGCCCTCGCGTTCTACCGCGACGCGCTCGGCCTGTCGGTGACGTTCGAGGTCGCCAACGGCGGCTTCCGCTGGATCACCCTCGGCTCCGACTCGCAGCCCGAGATCTCGATCGTCCTCATGGAGCCGCACGCCGGCCGCTCCCAGGCCGACGGCGACACGGTGGCGGCCCTGCTCGCCAAGGGCGAGCTGCGCCCGGTGCAGTTCGCGTCCGACGACCTGGAGGCCACGTGGGCGAAGGTCGTCGCCACGCCGGGCGTCTCCGTCGTGGAGGTGCCCACCGACCAGCCGTGGGGTGTCCGCGACGGCGCGGTGCGTGACCCGGCCGGCAACCTCGTGCGGATCCAGCAGGCGCGGGGCTGACGCTGCCCCGCGGGCGCCTCACCGCACGCGGCGGAACACGAGGTCGCGGGCCGTCCGGCCCTCGGCGAGGGCCTTGCGCTCGAACGCCGTCACCGGGCGGCCCGCTCCCGCGCCGGGGGCCGGCTCCAGGCCGGGGTCCGACGAGAGCACCTCGAGCATCTGGTCGGCGTAGTCCGGCCAGTCGGTGGCGGTGCGCAGCAGGCCGCCGACGACGAGCCGGCTGCGCAGCAGCGCGACGTGCGCGCTCTGCACGAGCCGGCGCTTGTGGTGGCGGGCCTTCGGCCAGGGGTCGGGGAAGAAGGCGCGGACCTCGGCGAGGGAGTCCGGGGCGAGGGCCCGGCGCACCAGGTCGAGCGCGTCCCCGTGGCCCACGCGCACGTTGCCGGTCCCGGCCTCGTCGAGCAGCTTGAGCAGGTTGGCGACGCCCGGCAGGTGCGCCTCGACCGCCAGGACGTCGCGGCCGGGGTCGGCCGCCGCCATCGCCACCGTGGCCTCGCCCATGCCGGGGCCGATCTCCAGCACCAGCGGTGCCGTCCGTCCGAACATGGCGGCGGCGTCGAGCATCCCGTCGGGCGTGCGGGGGAACGGCGCGGCCTCGTCGTGCACGGAGAACCCGAGCCCCGGGAACAGTCGGCGCAGCGCGTCCTGCCGTACCGGACCGAGCCCGACGCGCCGGGGGTGGAACGTGCGCAACGGCTCGTGCGGTGCCGCGGCCGGGTGCCGGAACGTGTCGCGCGCGGGGTCCACGGCCGTCAGCCTAGGCAGGGAGGCGGCCTTCGCCGCCGGCAGCACCCCGCGGATCAGGCGCCCACGGCCTCCACCGACGGCACCGGGCGGGCGGCGAGCGCGCCGTGCCCGGCGACGTCGACGCCGACCGACAGCAGCCGCGCGGAGCCGTCGGTCTCGATCGCGACGGTCGAGACCGAGGCGTTCGGCAGCGCGACCAGACCGGCCGGGTCGAGCGTGGCGAGCCACGCGCCCAGCGCCAGGCCGTGGCCGACGACGAGCACGTCGCCCGCCGGGTGGCGTGCGGTGATGGTCGTGAACGCCCGCCGGACCCGGGCCATGAAGTCGGCGGCGTGCTCGCCGCGCGGCAGGCCCGGGTAGGTCCCGGCGAGGATCTCCGGGACGATCTGCGCCCAGGGCGCGACCTCCTCGAGCTCCCGCTCGGGCCGGCGCTCGAACGTGCCGAAGTCGTACTCGCGCAGGTCAGGATCGGTGCGCAGCCGCACGGTCGGGTGGTGACGCAGCAGCTCGACCGCGGTGGTCACCGCGCGGCCGGACGGTGAGGAGTAGGCCGCCAGGAAGGGGACGCCGGCCAGGTGGCGTGCCGTGGCGCGCACCCCGTCGCGGCCGGGCCGCGTCAAGGGGGAGTCGCTGCTGCCCTGCAGCAGCTGGCGCTGGTTGAAGTGGGTCTGCCCGTGTCGCACGAGCGTGAGCGTGAGGGTCATCGATGCCCGTCCTTCGTCGTGGTGTCCCCGTCACCGTATCCCCTGTTCGGTGACGGTCCGATGACGGCTCGGTGAGCGTCCGGCGAACGGACGGGCCGGCGGGTCGGTGCAACGCGCGCTCAGGCGTCGCTCCTCCCTCCCGCCGCGGCTGCGCCCGGGATGCTGTTCGGCGGGCCCCCGCCGGGGACCCGCTCGTCGAGCCAGCCCAGCACGGTGGCGAGGTACCGGCTGCGGGCCGGCTCCGGCGACAGCGACAGGTCGTGTGCGCCCCCGGGGATCTGGACGAGCGTGACGTCTTGCCCGAGCCGCGGGGCACGCGCCACCATGTCCCGGACGTCGAGGATGACGTCGGTGGTCAGCAGCGCGTCGTGGGCGTGGTCGCCGGGGCCGCTCGCGGCCGAGGTGACGACCAGCACGGGCGCCTCGATGCGGAGCCCGCGCGCCACCCGCCGGTGACCGGCCCGGATGGACCGCACCCAGCCCGCCCGCACGGGGAACGCCCGGAACGGCTTCCAGGCGAGGTCGTAGTCCCACTCGCCGCCCCGGGAGCGGTGCAGCGCGTACCCGTAGTAGGGCGCCATCTTGCTGACCTTGAGCCGCGGCGCAACGCGCCCGACGACGTCGAGGACCGCGGTCAGGGGACCCCGCGCGAACCGGCCGCCGTTGAGGTCGAGCCACGGGCTGTTGAGGACGAGCGCGTCCACCAGGCCCGGCCGCTCGTTCAGCCACAGCGGCACGACGAGCCCGCCGGCCGAGTGCGCGTGGACGACGACCACCTCGTGGTCCGCCCGGAGCACGTCCACCGCGCGGTCCAGCTCGTGGGCGTAGATCGCGATGTCGGTGGTGAACTCCGGCTCCCGCCCGCGCCGGGTGGAGCGCCCGTGGTCCCGCAGGTCGAGGGCGTAGAAGTCCCAGCCATCGGCGGCGAAGGCCTCGCCGACGTGCCGCTGGAAGAAGTAGTCGGCGAAGCCGTGCACGTGCAGCACGGCGCGCCGGGAGGCAGGGCCCGTGGGATCGCGCCGGACGAGCGTCGCCACGGCCGGACCGAAGCGGTCCGGCGGCAGCTCCAGCGTCAGCGCGGACCAGCCGGGACCCAGCACATCGGGCTGCCAGGACGTCGGCGGGCTGGTCACGGCGCGAGCCTAGGACGTCGCGGGCGGTGCGGCACCGGGAAGCGGCTGCGGTGCCGCGGCTAGCGTCGCGCCGTCGCGCCGGTGCGGCGCCGCAGCGCAACGGTGGTCAGCAGCAGGCTCGCCAGGACGGCGAACGCGGCGACGCCGAAGCCGGCGTTCGCGGCGCGGGGAGCGACGGCGCCGAGCAGCAGCGCCGGCACGACGAGCGTGGACGCCGCGACCGACGCGGTGAAGAGCGGCTGACGGCGGGGCAGCGACCGCAGGTATCGCCGCAGGTTGTCGGCCGTGCGCGCGCGTAGCCGCCACACGTACCCCGCGACCACGCCGACGATGGCGGCCGCGAGGATGACGTAGCTGACGCGGGCCACGGTGCCGGATGCCGCGCCGGCCGTGCTGCGGACCGTGGCGAACATCACCACGCCGAGGACCGACTGCAGCCGCATGGTGGCGCGGATCGCCGCGTTGTCCAGGTTGCGCAGCGCGAGCGCGTTGTCCGGCGCCATGCGCAGCGCGTCGGCGTAGCTGATGGCGCCCGGGAGCACCTGGCCGCGGCGCTGCGCGACGACGCCGAGGTTGTTGCGGGCGTCGGCGCGGTCCGGGTCGAGGCGCAGCACCTCCTGGAAGGCGCGCTCGGCGACGTCGAGCTTGCCCTGGTGCAGCGCGACGTTGCCCGCGAGCAGGTGTGCGTCGGGCTCGTCGGGCGCCAGCCGCACCGCCTCGCAGACCTGCGCCCAGGTGTCGTCGGTGACCCGCTTGGCCAGCGAGTCGACCGCGGCGGCGACGTGATGGGTGCGCCACTCCTGCGGCGCGAGCGAGACCGCCCGGCGGGACGACCGCCAGGCGTCGTCCCAGGCGCCGGCGCGGGCGCAGGCCAGTGCGTGCAGCCGCCAGGCCTGCTCGTCGTTCGGGTGCGTGCCGAGGACCCGCTCCATGACCGGGCGGGCCTCGTCCGGCCGGCCCAGGTGCATCAGCGCGCGGGCGACGACGACGGCAGCCCCGCGGCTGTCCGGCTGCGCGGCGAGCACCTGCCCGGCCGCGTCGAGCGCCTGGCGCGGGCGGGCGGCGTCGAGATAGGCCTGGGCCCGGGCCAGCTGCAGGTCGGGTTGCGTCATCAGAGCCGCTTGACCGACTTGAGGTACGCCCGCAGCTGCGCGAACGTGCCGTCGTCCTGGCCGTAGCTGACGATGTTGCGGGCCGTCTCCAGCCACGGGCCGATCGAGCCCGGCGTCGTCCGCAGCGCCGTGAGCAGGTCGTCCATGGTCACGTAGCGCGGGACCCCGGTCGTGACGGAGTCCATGAGGGCCCGCTCCACCGCGGTCTCGCACACCAGGGCGATGTCCGCGCCGGTCAGCCCGTCGCTGAGGGCCGCGAGGCGGCCCACGTCGACACCCTCGACCGGGCGGTCGTGCAGGTGGTGGCGGAAGATCGCCTGGCGTGCGGCGTCGTCCGGGGGCAGGACGAGGACGGTGCGGTCGAAGCGCCCCGGCCGGCGCAGCGCGGTGTCGACCTGCCACGGCTGGTTCGTCGCGCCGAGCACGTAGACGCCGTCGTTGTCGGCCTCGACGCCGTCCAGCTCGACCAGCAGGGTGTTGACGATCTCGTTCCACGAGTTGTGCGCGGTGCGTCGCTGCCCGAGGGCGTCGAGCTCGTCGATGAACACCACGACGGGCGCGAGCCGGCGGGCGGCACGGAAGAACTCGTGCACGTTCTGCTCGGTGCCGCCGCGGTAGATGTCCGCGACGTCGCCGATCCCCAGCGACATGAACCCGGCCTGCAGCTCGCCGGCCAGTGCCCGGGCGATGTAGGTCTTGCCGCAGCCCGGCGGCCCGTACATCAGGAGCCCGCCCTTGAGGCTCTTGCCGTACATGCGGCGCAGCTCGGGGTTGCGCAGCGGGGCCAGGAACGTGGTCTGCAGGTGCTGCTTGACCTCGGTCATCCCGCCCACGTCGTCGAGCGTCAAGGTCGGCCGCTCGACCTCCCAGACGCCGCTGTCGCTGCTGTCGCCGGTAGCGCCGTCCGCCATGACGAACGGTGGCTGCACCGTCGAGGCGATCTCCTGCTCCGCCTGCGACCAGTCGAACGGTTCCGGCGCACCGGACGCCTCAGGGTCCGGGTCGGTCGCGTCGGGCTCCGCCGGGGGCGCGACGACCGCCCGGACCGGCGGGTCCTGCTCGCTCCGGACGGGCGTGAGCGCGCGCGCCATGAGGTCGCGGGCGCGGGTGTCGGCGCCGTCCTGCTGGAGCGCGACGGCGACCTCCGGCACCGCCTCGGCGTGACGCCCCGCGCCGATGAGCACCTCGGCCAGATGCAGCCGGAGGCTCGTGTCGTCCGGCGCGGCGGCCACCGCGCGGCGCAGTGCGTCGATCACGGCGGAGTCGTCCAGGGTGCCCATGGCGAGGATGCTAGACGGAACGTCCCCTCCGCCGTGGCGACATGGGCCGCCCTTCGCGGGGGACTGCGTCAATCTTGAGCGGAATAGACTCAACTCTCGTCAGGTTGCCTTCGTCGAAGCCACGATCAGGAGAAACGCGGAGGAAGAGCGTGGACGCCAAGTTCACCACCCGGGCCCAGGAAGCGCTGGGCGACGCCATCCAGTCCGCCTCGGCCGCGGGCAACCCGCAGCTGGAGCCGGCCCACCTGCTCGACTCGCTGCTGCGTCAGGAGGGCGGGGTCGCCAACGGGCTGCTCGACGCGGTGGGGGCGGACCGCGCCGCCGTCGGGCGGCAGGTGCGCGGCATGCTGGTCAAGCTGCCGTCGTCGTCCGGCTCGACCGTGGCACAGCCGTCCGCGTCCCGCCAGCTCGTCACCGCGCTCGACGCGGCCGAGAAGGAGGCGCGAGCGCTCGGCGACGACTACGTGTCCACCGAGCACCTGCTCGTCGGGCTGGCGACGGGATCCTCCGGCGTGGCCGAGGCGCTGACCGCCGCGGGCGCCTCCCGCGACGCCCTGCTCGCCGCGTTGCCCACCGTCCGTGGCAGCGCCCGCGTCACGTCGCCCAACCCGGAGGGGACGTACAAGGCGCTCGAGCAGTACGGAATGGACCTGACCCAGCGCGCCCGCGACGGCAAGCTCGACCCGGTCATCGGCCGGGACGCCGAGATCCGCCGCGTCATCCAGGTGTTGAGCCGCCGGACGAAGAACAACCCCGTGCTCATCGGCGAGCCCGGTGTCGGCAAGACCGCCGTCGTCGAGGGCCTCGCCCAGCGGATGGTCGCCGGCGACGTGCCCGAGTCGTTGCGCGGCAAGCGGCTGGTGGCCCTGGACCTGGCCTCGATGGTCGCCGGCGCGAAGTACCGCGGCGAGTTCGAGGAGCGGCTCAAGGCCGTCCTCAACGAGATCAAGTCGTCGGACGGCGAGGTCGTCACCTTCATCGACGAGCTGCACACCGTCGTCGGCGCGGGCGCCGGCGGCGAGGGCGCGATGGACGCCGGGAACATGCTCAAGCCGATGCTCGCCCGCGGCGAGCTGCGGCTCGTCGGCGCCACCACGCTCGACGAGTACCGCGAGCACATCGAGAAGGACCCGGCCCTCGAGCGCCGGTTCCAGCAGGTGTTCGTCGGCGAGCCGTCGGTCGAGGACACCGTCGCGATCCTGCGCGGCCTCAAGGAGCGCTACGAGGCGCACCACAAGGTGACCATCTCGGACGCCGCGCTCGTCGCCGCCGCGACGCTGTCCGACCGGTACATCTCCGGCCGCCAGCTGCCGGACAAGGCGATCGACCTGGTCGACGAGGCCGCCTCGCGGCTGCGCATGGAGCTGGACTCCTCGCCGGTCGAGATCGACTCGCTCAAGCGTGCGGTCACCCGGCTGGAGATGGAGGAGGTCGTGCTGGCGGAGGCCGACGACCCCGCCTCCGCCGAGCGCCTCGGCCGGCTGCGCGCCGACCTGGCGGACCGCCGCGAGGAGCTGGCGGCGCTCACCGCGCGCTGGGAGAAGGAGAAGGCCGGCCACAACCGGGTCGGCGACCTGCGCGCGCGGTTGGACCAGCTGCGGGCCGACGCCGACCGCAAGCTGCGGGAGGGCGACCTCGAGGGTGCCGCCCGGATCCAGTACGGCGAGATCCCGGCCGTCGAGAAGGAGATCGGGGCCGCCGAGGCCGCGCCCGACGAGCCCACGCAGCCGCCGATGATCGCCGAGAAGGTCGGGCCGGACGAGGTCGCCGAGGTGGTGTCGGCGTGGACCGGCATCCCCGCCGGCCGGCTGCTGGAGGGCGAGACCGCGAAGCTGCTGCACATGGAGGAGGTCCTCGGCGAGCGCCTCATCGGGCAGTCCCGCGCGGTGCAGGCGGTCTCCGACGCGGTGCGTCGTGCCCGGGCCGGCATCTCCGACCCCGACCGGCCCACCGGCTCGTTCCTCTTCCTGGGCCCGACCGGCGTCGGCAAGACCGAGCTGGCCAAGGCGCTCGCGGACTTCCTGTTCGACGACGAGCGCGCCATGGTGCGCATCGACATGAGCGAGTACGGCGAGAAGCACTCCGTCGCCCGGCTCGTCGGCGCGCCCCCCGGGTACGTCGGCTACGAGGAGGGCGGCCAGCTCACCGAGGCCGTGCGGCGGCGCCCCTATGCGGTGGTGCTGCTCGACGAGGTGGAGAAGGCGCACCCCGAGGTGTTCGACGTGCTGCTGCAGGTGCTCGACGACGGGCGCCTCACCGACGGCCAGGGCCGCACCGTCGACTTCCGCAACGTCATCCTCGTGCTGACGTCGAACCTCGGCTCGCAGTTCCTCGTCGACCCGCTGACCTCCGACGACGAGAAGCGCGAGGCCGTCATGGCCGCCGTGCACGCCGCGTTCAAGCCCGAGTTCCTCAACCGGCTCGACGACATCGTCCTGTTCGACGCGCTGTCGGTGGACGAGATCGGCGAGATCGCCGACCTCCAGGTCGCCGCGCTGGGCCGCCGGCTGACCGATCGTCGCCTGACGCTCGGCGTCACGCCCGCCGCGCGCGAGTGGCTGTCGCTCGAGGGCTACGACCCTGCCTACGGGGCGCGTCCGCTGCGCCGGCTGATCCAGAAGGAGATCGGCGACCGGCTGGCCCGCGGCCTGCTGTCCGGCGAGATCCACGACGGCGACACGGTGGTGGTCGACCGCGATGCGGCCGGCACGCTCACGGTGGAGGCGGCGCCGGTCGTCGTGTGACCTGGGTCTCGGCCGCGGCCGCCGCGTCGTCAGGCGTTGGCGGCCGCGACCAGCCGCGCGAGCTCGGCCGGAGCCACCGCGCCGCCCGCGAAGGACAGTGCCACCTCGAGCGGGATCTGCCGCAGCATCTCCTCGTCCGTCTCGGGCACGCCGGCCGCGGCCATGGCACCCCGCAGCAGCGGGCCGCCGACCGGGTGCGCCAGCCACTCGGCGACGGTCGACATGGAGTCCAGCGGCAGCGCCGCGCTCTCGCCGGCCACCTCGACGGCCGCGGTCGCCCGGATGTCGCGCGACGACGAGCCCACCTCGACGACGAACGAGCCGCCCTCGACGATCCAGTGCCGCAGCGTCGGGTGCCAGTAGGCCAGGTCGCGGGCGCCGAGGGTGATGGTGACCTGCTGCGACTCGCCGGGGGCGAGCCGCACCTTGCGGAAGCCCTTGAGCTCGCGGGGCGGCCGCAGCACGGAGGCCTCCGGGTCGCGCACGTAGACCTGGACCACCTCGGCACCGGCCACCGAGCCGGTGTTGGTGACGCGCACCGAGACGTCCACCGCGAGGTCGTCGCCGGAGCCCGAGACCGTCGCGGTCAGCGCGTCGTACCCGAACGTCGTGTAGGTCAGGCCGTGGCCGAACGGGTACGCGACCGCGACGTCGCGCGCGTCGTACCAGCGGTAGCCCACGAGCACGCCCTCGCCGTACCGCACGTGCCCGAACTCGCCGGGGAAGTTGCCGTGGGCGGGCGTGTCCGTCAGGCGCAGCGGGATCGTCTCGGCGAGCCGGCCCTCCGGGGCGCGCCGCCCGGTGAGGATCTCGGCGACCGCGTGGCCGCCGCCCTGGCCGCCGAGCCAGGTCTCGAGGATCGCCGGCGCCGAGCGCCGCCATCCGGTGAGGGCCACCACCGAGCCGTTGGCGAGCACGACGACCACGCGCCGGTTCACCTCGGCGAGCGCGGTGAGCAGCCGGACCTGGTTGGTCGGCAGGTCGAGGCGCTCGCGGTCGTACCCCTCGGACTCGTCCGCCGGCAGCAGGCCGAGGAACAGCACCACGGTGCCGGCCTGCCGCGCCTGCTCCACCGCCTGGGTGCGCAGCTGCAGGTCCTGGTAGGGGTTGGCGTCCACGGTGTACCCCGGCACGAACGGCACGTCACGGCCGAGCACCTCGCGCAGCGCGGTGAGGGCGTCGTCCAGCCGGGTCGGGTGCACCTGGGAGGAGCCGGCGCCCTGGTAGCGCGGCGTGCGGGCGAGCTCGCCGACGACGAGCACGTTCTCCTCGTCGGACAACGGCAGCACCGGGTGGCCGGCGACCGGGTCGTTCTTCAGCAGGACCGCGCCCGCGGCGGCGGCCTCGCGTGCGAGCTCATGGTGGGCGTCGAGGTCGGGTGCCGCTGCGGGCTCGGTCCGGGACCGGGCCACCAGGTGCAGCACGCGGCGCGTGGCGGCGTCGAGCACGTCCTCGGGCAGCCGGCCGTCGACGACGGCGCCGACCACCGCCTTGTCCGGGCGCGGGCCGATGCCGGGCATCTGCAGGTCGAGGCCGGCGGCGAGGGCGGCGACCCGGTCGTGCACCGCGCCCCAGTCGCTGACCACCAGGCCCTCGAAGCCCCACTCGCCGCGCAGCACGCCGGACAGCAACCAGCCGTGCTCGGAGGCGTAGATGCCGGCGATCTTGTTGTAGGCGCACATGACGGTCCACGGCTGCGCGGTCTTCACGACGTGCTCGAACGCCGGCAGGTAGATCTCCCGCAGGGTGCGCTCGTCCACCTCGACGGACACGCGCATCCGGTCCGTCTCCTGGTTGTTGGCCGCGAAGTGCTTGAGGCTCGTCCCGACGCCCTGCGACTGGACGCCCTCGACGTAGCCGGCGGCGAGCCGGCCCGTGAGGTAGGGGTCCTCGGAGAAGTACTCGAAGTTGCGTCCGCACAGCGGCGTGCGCTTGATGTTGACGCCCGGGCCGAGCAGCACCGCGACGCCCTGGGCGGCGGCCTCCCGCCCCAGCGCCTCGCCGACCCGCCGCATCAGCTCCGGGTCCCATGTCGAGGCCAGCGTGACGGCGGTGGGGAAGCAGGTCGCAGGCACCGAGTCGCCGAGCTCGGCCGCGCCCCCCTCGACCACCTGCTTGCGCAGCCCGTGCGGCCCGTCCGTCATCATCACGGCGGCCACGCCGGCGCGCTCGACGCCCTTCGTGTGCCAGAAGTCGGCGCCCGACATCAGCGACGCCTTCTCCTGCAGCGTCAGCGTGCCCAGCACCTGGTCCTCGTCGAACGGCATGTCAACCGCACCTCCAGGTGGCACCGTAGCGGCCGGGCCTGCTCACCCGCTGGATCGTGCCGTCGCGGGCGTGGTGACCAGGCATGTCACCGTGGAGCGGCCGGGCGTCGGCGCCCACACGACGAGCCGGCCGCCGGCGGTCGCCGGGACCCGGGCGGCGCACAGCGCGGCCGCGGCCTCGTCGAGCCGGGTCTGGCCGCTGGGCGGGTTCGCCAGCTCCTGGCGCACGACGACCTTCGCCTCGTGGCTGTCGGCGCACGGCACCACGCGCACCGCCCACACGTCGCCATCCGCCGGCAGCGTGGCCAGGCAGCTGCCGACCACCAGCTGCTGCGGCGTGGCGAACCGCGGTGCCCCGACGTCGGCCGGAAGCGGGCGCAGCAGCAGCCACGCGACGCCGCCCACCGCCACCCAGGCCAGCGTCGAGGCGAGGCCCAGCCCGAGCCCGACCCAGGCCATCCACCGGCCGCGCCGGCGCCGGCCCGCCGTCCGTGCCGCGCCCATGGCGCCGAGGACGATCGGCACCGGCCCGAGGCCGACGGCCCCGGTGACGAGGGCCGCGATGCTCACCCCGTCCCACGGCGCCTGCGGCGGTGGCGGCTGCGGCCAGCCGCCCGCGTAGTACGGCGCGGGGTACTCGTACCGGTCGCCTGGCTGGGTCACGGCGTCACCTCCAGCACCACGGGCACGTGGTCGCTCGGACCCTTGCCCTTGCGCTCGTTGCGCTCGATCGTCACGCCGGTCACCGCGGCGGCCAGCGCGGGGGAGGCGTAGGTCAGGTCGATGCGCATGCCCTCGTTCCGCGGGAAGCGCAGCTGCTGGTAGTCCCAGTACGTGTAGGTGTGCTCGGCCGGCAGGTGCGTGCGGCTCACCTCGGTGTAGCCGGCGTCGGCGATGGCGGCGAAGGCCTCCCGCTCGGCCGGCGTGACATGGGTGCGGCCTGCGAAGAACTCGATGCTCCACACGTCCGTGTCCAGGGGCGCGATGTTCCAGTCGCCGACGAGGGCGATCTTCGCCGTCGGCTCGTCGTGCAGCCACTGGCCGGCGGCGGTGCGCAGGGCGGCGAGCCAGGCCAGCTTGTACTCGTAGTGCGGGTCGGCGATGTCGCGGCCGTTGGGGATGTAGAGGCTCCACACCCGCACGCCGCCGCACGTGGCGCCGAGCGCCCGCGCCTCGAGCGCCGGCGGGTCGCCCCACAGCGGCTGGCCGTCGAAGCCGCGCACGACGTCCTCGAGGCCGATCCGCGACGCGATGGCCACGCCGTTCCACTGGCTGAATCCGAAGGTGGCGACCTGGTAGCCGAGCGCCTCGAACCCCTCGCGCGGGAACTGGTCGTCCTTGCACTTGGTCTCCTGCATGGCGAGCACGTCGACGCCGGAGTGCTCGACCCAGCCCAGCACACGGTCGATCCGGGATCGCACGGAGTTGACGTTCCAGGTGGCCACGCGCATGGCGCCGACGCTACCGGCCCCCGCCCACTACGTCCGAGCAACTGGTGCCTATACCTCCCCATCCCTCGGACGTTGCGCACCCCGCGGCGGGACGTCCGAGGGACGGGGAGCAATGGCTCTCGATCGCTCGGACGCTGGGGGTGGGGACACGGCGAGGGCCGGGTCGCCGTCCCCCGGCGGCATCCCGGCCCTCGTCGTCCGCCCTCTCAGGCGGGACCGTGAGTCACTTCACGTCGTCGTCCACCCAGTCGAACGTCCGGGTGACGGCCTTCTTCCAGAGCCGGTAGGTCCGGTCGCGCTCCGCGGTGTCCATCTGCGGGTTCCAGCGCTTGTCCTCGGCCCAGTTGTCGATGACGTCCTGCTCGCCGCTCCAGAACCCGACCGCGATGCCGGCCGCGTACGCGGCGCCGAGCGCCGTGGTCTCGGCGACCACCGGCCGCACGACCGGGACGCCGAGGATGTCGGCCTGGAACTGCATGAGGGCCTCGTTGGCGATCATGCCGCCGTCGACCTTGAGCTCGGTGAGCGCGACGCCTGAGTCGGCGTTCATCGCGTCGAGCACCTCGCGGGTCTGGAAGGCGGTGGCCTCCAGGACGGCGCGGGCGATGTGGCCCTTGTTGACGTACCGGGTGAGCCCGACGAGCGCGCCGCGCGCGTCCGCCTTCCAGTACGGCGCGAACAGGCCGGAGAACGCCGGTACGAAGTACGCGCCGCCGTTGTCCTCGACGGTGTCGGCGAGCTGCTCGATCTCCGGGGCGGAGGTGATGATGCCCAGGTTGTCGCGCAGCCACTGCACCAGCGAGCCCGTCACGGCGATCGAGCCCTCGAGCGCGTACACGGCCGGGCTGTCGCCGATCTTGTAGCAGAGGGTCGTCAGCAGGCCGTTCTTCGACGGGACCGGCGAGGTGCCCGTGTTGAGCAGCATGAAGTTGCCGGTGCCGTAGGTGTTCTTGGCGGTGCCGACCTCGAAGCAGGCCTGGCCGAACGTCGCCGCCTGCTGGTCGCCCAGGTCGCCCGCGATCGGCACGCCCGGCAGCAGGCCGCCGACGCGGTCGTAGCCGTAGACCTCGGAGGAGGACTTGATCGTCGGCAGCATGGACATCGGGATGCCCATGTCCTTGGCGATGTCCTCGTCCCACGACAGGGTCGCCAGGTCCATGAGCATGGTGCGCGAGGCGTTGGTGACGTCCGTGACGTGCACGCCGCCGTCGGGGCCGCCGGTCATGTTCCAGATGACCCAGGTGTCGGTGTTGCCGAACGCGAGCTGACCGGCCTCGGCCTTCTCGCGGGCGCCGGGCACGTTCTCGAGGATCCAGCGCACCTTGGGGCCGGAGAAGTACGTCGCCAGCGGCAGGCCGACCCGGGCCTTGTAGCGGTCCTGGCCGCCACCGAGGGCGCCGAGGTCCTCGACGATCTTGGCGGTGCGGGTGTCCTGCCAGACGATCGCGTTGTAGACGGGCTCGCCCGTGGTGCGGTCCCACACCACGGTGGTCTCGCGCTGGTTGGTGATGCCCACGGCGGCGATGTCGGAACCGGTGAGGTTGGCCCGGGTGAGAGCCAGGCCGACGACCTCGCGGACGTTGTCCCAGATCTCGACGGGGTTGTGCTCCACCCAGCCGGGCTTCGGGAAGATCTGCTCGTGCTCCTTCTGGCCGACGGAGACGATGCGTCCGGAGTGGTCGAAGATGATGGCGCGCGAACTGGTGGTGCCCTGGTCGATGGCGAGCACGTACTTGGTGTCGGGCATGACGAAACTCCTTGACGAGGTGAAGACGAGCGACGTCCCGGCGGCGCGCGGTTCGCGGTGCGCGGTGCGCGCCGCCGGGAGTCTGGGGGGAAAGCCGGGCGTGACCCTTGTTGGGCGGCCGGCCTGACCTCAGGGGTGATGCGGTGAGGGTCGGTCAGACGATGTACGCGTGGGCCGCGAGGCCGGCGAGGAGGCCGCCGACCAGCGGGCCGAGGACCGGGACCCAGGAGTAGGCCCAGTCGCTGCCGCCCTTGCCCGGGATCGGGAGGAAGGCGTGCGCGATGCGCGGGCCGAGGTCACGGGCGGGGTTGATGGCGTACCCGGTCGGACCACCGAGGCTCATGCCGATGCCCACGACGAGGAACGACACCGGGAGCGGGCCGAGCGCGGCCGGGTTCTTGCCGAAGGCGATGACGATGAAGACCAGGATGAAGGTGCCGATGAGCTCGGTGATGAAGTTCCATGCGTAGGAACGGATCGCCGGGCCGGTGGAGAACACGCCCAGCTTCGTCGCCGGGTCGGCGTTCTCGTCGAAGTGCTTCTTGTAGGCGAGCCAGCAGAGGACGGCGCCGATGATGCCGCCGATGAGCTGCGCCAGCCAGTACAGCATCATGTGGCTGAAGCTCGAGCTCACGCCCTTGGCGAAGCCGTTCGCGTTGTTGGGGTCGTTGACGTACAGGCCCAGCGTGACGGCCGGGTTGATGTGCGCGCCGGACTTGAACGCCGCGTACACGCCGGCCATGACCGCAAAGCCCCACCCGAAGGTGATGACGACCCAGCCGGAGCTGAACCCCTTGTTCTTCGGGAGGATGACGTTCGCCACGACGCCGGTACCG
>JAJYSG010000007.1:14438-57818 GCA_021793675.1 Actinomycetes bacterium
TCGCCGTTCCGACGATCTCGGAGACAAAAGCTTGACTCACGGTCTACCCACTTTCGTTGTGACGGGACTTCGTTGTCACGTGCACCCTCGCGGCCAGGCCGCGAGGGCCTAACGGCCGGTGTCCGGGGAACCGGCCCCCTTCCCGACGGGGTACATCGGGGTGAGGTCTGTGGCCTTGAGGCGCACGGCCTCGGCGGTGGCGTCGTCGCTCTCCTGCGCCGCGGCGTCCTCGGCCTCGACGCGCTCGCGGTAGGCCTGGATCTCCTTGGCCCGGGTCTTGGCTTCCCAGCCGAGCACCGGGGCGATGAGGTCCGCGATCTCGTCGAGCGCCGCCAGGCCCTTGTCCGCCTGCTCGTAGTTGAGGCGGGTGCGGTGCATGAGGACGTCGTCGAGGTGCAGCACACCCTCGTGGGTCGCCGCGTAGAGGGCCTCGACGCGGGTGTAGGCGGGGGCGCCGGTGAGGGGCTTGGCGAGGTCCGGGCGCTCCTCGACGAGCTCGACGAGCTCGGTGAGCAGTGAGCCGTAGCGCTCCAGGAGGTGGGCGATGCGCCCCTCCTCCCAGCCGTACGTCTTGGCCCAGGTCTTGGCCTTGGCCTCGATGACCGGCAGCCCGTCGGCGCCCGCCAGCGGCAGGTCCGCCGTCGGGGAGGGCAGCGTCTTGGCCCGCGCGCCGAGGGCGAAGTCGACGGCGTCCTTGGCCATGACGCGGTAGGTGGTGAGCTTGCCGCCGGCGATGACGGTGAACCCCGGGGCGGGGGAGGCGACGGTGTGCTCGCGGGAGACCTTGGCGGAGCTGGTGCCCTCCTTGATCTCCGGCTGCAGCAGCGGCCGCAGCCCGGCGTAGACGCCGATGACGTCGTCGCGCGTCAGCGGGTCCCTGAGCACGGTGTTGGCGTGCTCGATGACGTAGTCGATGTCGGCGCCGGTGGCCACGGGGTGACGCAGCTCCTGCGTCCACGGCGTGTCCGTGGTGCCGATGACCCAGTAGCGCGGCCACGGGATGAGGAACAGCACCGACTTCTCGGTCTGCAGGATCAGGCCGACGTCGCCGCGGATCCGGCTGCGCGGCACGGTGAGGTGGATGCCCTTGGAGGCGAGCACCTTGAGACCGCCCGTCGAGCCGGTGAGGGCCTCGGTCTGCTCGGTCCACACGCCGGTGGCGTTGATGACGTCCTTCGCCGCCACGTCGAACCGGTCGCCGGTCTCCACGTCGACCAGCTGTGCACCGTTCACGCGCCCGGTGGCGTCCTTGAGGATGCCGGTCACCTGGGTGCGGCTGGCGGCGTGCGCGCCGTAGGACACCGCGGTGCGGATGAGCGTCTCCACGAGGCGCGCGTCGTCGAGCATGGTGTCCCAGTACTGGATCGCGCCGACGGCGACGTCGGGGCGGAAGTCCGGGAACATCTCCATCATCCGGGTGTGCGAGATGTGCTTGTGGAACGGGATGGCATGCCGCGTCCCGGTCGAGGTCGCCAGCGCGTCGTAGAGCGCGATGCCGGCTCCCACGTACGCCCGCTCCCAGACGTGGTGCTGCAGCGGGTAGAGGAACGGCGTGGGCTTCACGAGGTGCGGTGCGATCCGGGAGCGGAGCAGGTTGCGCTCGGTGAGCGCCTCGTGCACCAGGTGGAAGTCGAGCATCTGCAGGTAGCGCAGGCCGCCGTGCGCCATCTTCGTCGAGCGGCTCGAGGTGCCGCTGGCCCAGTCCTGGGCCTCGACCACCGCGGTGGACAGGCCACGGGAGACCGCATCGAGTGCGATGCCGGCGCCGGTGACGCCGCCTCCGATGACCAGGATGTCGATCTCGTGGCCGGGTTCCGTGCTGGAACGCAGGGCGTCGAGAGCGGCGGAACGGGCCTGGGGCGTCAGCGGCGCGGTCCTCATGTGAACTTCTCCTGCACTAGGCACGCTCGCCCGTCGGGGGCGGCTGGGCTATCGTCAGCGCCGAGTGAACGCATGCGCAACCTGAGTGCACATACGTGCACGGCCGTTGGGACCTTGGGGGTGGGTGTGTACGTCAACAAGGAGCAGCAGGACGTGCTGCGCGCGGCCTCGATGTACTACCTGCAGGACCTCAAGATGGAGGTCATCGCGCGGCACCTGGGCACCTCGCGCTCCACCGTGTCGCGTCTCATCAAACGTGCCCGCCAGTCCGGCCTCGTCGAGATCACGCTGCGGCCCGCGAGCACGCGTGCACCGGGGCTGGGGCGCTCGATCACGTCGATCTTCGGGGTCGAGTCGTACGTGGTGCCCGTGCCGGACTCCGCGAGCGACCTCGAGCGCCTGGAGCAGGCGTCCATGACGGGCGCCAAGCTCGTCTCGTCGTGGTTCGACTCCGACATGGTGCTGGGTGTGGCCTGGGGCACCACGCTCGCGGCGGTCTCGCGCTACCTGGTGCCCAAGCCGACGCGCAGCGCGGCCGTGGTCCAGCTCAACGGCGCCGCCAACATGCGCACCAGCGGCATCGAGTACGCCTCGGACCTCATCTCGAGCTTCGGCACGGCGTTCGGCGCGGCCGTGCACCACTTCTCGGTGCCGGCGTTCTTCGACTACCCCGACACCAAGGCCGCGATGTGGCGTGAGCGATCCGTCAAGCGCGTGCTCGACATGCAGCGCCGCGCGGACATCGCCGTGTTCTCCGTGGGCGCGCTGGCCGGGGCGGTGCCCTCGCACGTGTACTCCGCGGGCTACCTGGACGAGGACGACGTCCGGGTGCTGCACGACGAGGGCGTCGTCGGCGACGTCTGCACCGTGTTCCTGCGGGCGGACGGCTCCTGGGAGGACATCTCGCTGAACGAACGTGCGACCGGGCCGACGCCGCAGCAGCTGCAGCGCATCCCGCGGCGGGTCTGCATCGTCGCCGGCGACGCCAAGGTCACGCCGCTGCTCGCCGCGCTGCGGGCGGGCGTCGTCACGGACCTCGTCGTCGACGAGATCACGGCGACCGGCCTGCTGGACGCGGTCGAGCCGGTGCCGATGCAGCGGCGCGCCCGCGCCCGCCTCGGCGGCTGACGGGGGCGCCCGGCGGCGGTGGCTACCGTGGGGGCGTGATCCCCGAGCTGCGGGTGCGCCCCGCCACGCCCGCCGACGTGCACGCCATCCACGACCTCGTCGAGCCGTACGCCACCGAGCGGATCCTGCTGGCCAAGGAGTGGGTCGGCTACTACGAGTCGGTGCAGGAGTTCCTGGTCGCCGCGGACGGCGACCAGGTCATCGGCTGCGGCGCGCTGCACGTCATGTGGTCGGACCTCGCGGAGATCCGCACGCTGGCCGTGGACCCCTCCCGCCGCCGCCACGGCGTGGGGCACGCGCTCATCGAGGCGCTGCTCGCGCGGGCCCGCGCCTTCGGTCTGCGGCGGGTGTTCTGCCTGACCTTCGAGGTGGACTTCTTCGCGTCGCACGGTTTCCGGGTCATCGCCGGCACGCCGGTCGCGCCGGACGTGTACGCCGAGCTGCTGCGGTCGCACGACGACGGCGTCGCGGAGTTCCTCGACCTCGCGCGCGTGAAGCCGAACACGCTGGGCAACACCCGGATGCTGCTCGAGCTCGGCTGACGTCCCGAGCGGGACGCTCGCCCGTGCGTTTCAGCCCGGCAGGCGGTAGGCGGCCGGCTCGTCGTCCGGGCCCACCGGGTGGCCGGTGGCCGCCAGCGGCACGACGAGACCGTCGGCGACCAGTGCCTCGACGCACCGGGTCAGCTGGCGGCCGTCCGGCCACACCGCGGTGACGGCATCGGCCGGCACCGGCCCGGGCGCCTCCCGCAGCAGCGCCATGACGCGGCCCCGCACCTGCCGGTCCGTGCCCTGCCAGGACTGGGAGCGGCGCCGCCCGCCGTGCTCGTCGGGCGGCCGGCCCGCCGCCGACCAGGCGCACGACGAGGCCACCGGGCACAGCTCGCACCGCGGCGCCCGTGCGGTGCACACCAGCGCGCCCAGCTCCATCGTGGCGAGCGCCCACCGGGCGGCGGTGGCGTCGTCGGGCGGCGTCAGGCGGTCCGCGAGGGCCACCTCGGCGGCGGTCTGCGACGGTGCCGGCAGCGCGAGGCCGGCGGCGTGCCGGCCGATCACCCGGCGGACGTTCGTGTCGAGCACGATCGCGCGCCGGCCGAAGGCGAACGCGCGGACGGCCGCCGCGGTGTAGGCGCCGACCCCTGGCAGGGCGAGCAGCGCGGCCTCGTCGTCGGGCACCTCGCCGCCGTGGCGCGCGACGATCGTCGCCGCGCACGCGTGCAGCCGCAAGGCCCGGCGCGGGTACCCCAGGCGGTCCCAGGCCCGCAACACGTCCGCCGGCGTGGCCTGAGCCAGGCTCGTCGGGGTCGGCCAGCGCGCCAGCCAGGAGCGCCACGCGGGCTCGACGCGCGACACCGGCGTCTGCTGCAACATGACCTCGCTGACGAGCACACCCCAGGGCGTGCGGTCGGCGGCCCGCCACGGCAGCACCCGGGCGTGCTCGTCGAACCAGGCGAGCAGCGGGTCGGTGGGCACGGCACATCCTCTCCCGGGCGGCCCCTCGCACCGGTGCGGGTGGTCCGGGTGAAGGGACGGGCGCGTGGACCTACCCTCGAGGCATGGTCGACGGGGGCTCGACCCGGCGCCTGCCACCGGGCACCCTGCCGGCGCGACTCGCCGTGCCGGGCGGCATGTCCGCGCCCTTCCAGCCGCTGGTGCTCTCGCGGCCGAGCGTGCACGTCACCGCGTGCCGCGGCATCGAGGAGCTCGACGAGGTGTTCGGCAGCCGAGGGCAGGCCGCGCACTGCTGGTGCCAGTTCGACCGGCTGTCGGTCAGCGAGTTCGAGGCGCTCGACGACGAGCAGCGGCGTGACCTGCTGGCGGTGGAGCTGCGGCGACGGCCGGCTCCCGGCGTCGTCGCCAGGCTCGGGACGCAGCCGGTGGGGTGGTGCTCGGTGGCGCCGCGCACGCGGTTCGGCCGGCTGCGGGCCTGCGCCTCGATGACGTCGTCCGTCACCGCCGGTGACGACCCCGGGGTGTGGTCGGTGACGTGCTTCGTCGTGCGGCACGGCTTTCGGCGGCGCGGCGTGGAGCAGGCGCTGCTCGCCGGGGCCGTCGAGCACGCACGGTCCGGCGGCGCGGGGTGGCTCGAGGGGTACCCGGTCGACTCCGACGGGCGCAAGGCGACGCCCGGCGAGCTCTACCGCGGCACGCTCGCGCTCTTCCGTGCGGCGGGGTTCGAGGTGGTGGCCCGGCCGCGCTCGGGCCGCGCGATCGTGCGGCTCGAGCTGTAGCGCGGCGCGTCGGCGCCGGATCCTCCAGGCTTGCTCGCTAGCGTCGAGCGTCGAGCGCGGAGGTGGGTGTGACGGAGCGACGACTCCCGGCGAGCGTCTACTGGAGGCGCCGGTTCGTCGTGCTCGGGATCCCGGGGCTGCTCGTCGTCATGCTCGTGCTGTGGCTGGCGAACCAGGGTGGCGGCTCGACCGCGACCACGGCGCACCGTGCGACGACCAGCCCGGCCGCATCGCCGACGCCGAGCCCGAGCCCGAGGACGAGCACGCCACCGGCGAACGGTGGCGTCGCCAGCTGCGTGGCACCGGCGCTGACCGTGGGGATCACCCCGGACCAGGTCTCGGTGCCGGCGGGTGCGACGCCCACCTTCACCGTGACGATCAAGAACGTCGGGAACACGCCCTGCGTCGTGGACGCCGGTGAGCTGCACCGCGAGGTCGTCATCGTCTCGGGCAACGACCGCGTCTGGTCGTCCAAGGACTGCGCGCCGGCCAACTCGTCGCCGCGGACCCTGCTGCTGGCCGCCGGGATGACGGACACGTCGCACATCGCCTGGAACCGGATCCGGTCGGCACCGGGATGCCCGGGCAACCTGCCCGCACCGCACGCGGGCACCTACCAGGCGACCGTGACGCTCGCCGGGACGTCCAGCGGACCGACGGTGTTCCAGCTCGGCTAGCGCTACACGTACCGCTCGAGGATGCTCGACTCGGCGAGGCGGCTGAGGCCTTCCCGGACGGTGCGGGCGCGCAGCTCTCCGACGCCGTCGACCGCCATGAGCTCCTCGACACCGGCCGCGAGCAGCTTCTGCAGGGCCCCGAAGTGCAGCACCAGCCGCTCGACGACGGTCGCGGGCAGGCGCGGCACGCGCGACAGCAAGCGGTAGCCGCGCGGTGCCACGGCGGCGTCGAGCGTGTCGCCGCTCGGCAGGCCCAGCACGCGGGCGATGAGGTTGAGGTCGAGCAGCTCGGTGCTCGACAGCTCCGCCAGCGACGCCTGGACCTGCTCCAGGTCGCGGCGCCCGGTGTCGACGTAGTCCCGGATGACGAGCTCGCGGTCGGCCTCCGAGCCGGCGATCAGCTCGTCGAGCTGGAGGGCCAGCAGGCGCCCGTCGGTGCCGAGCTCGACGACGTAGCCGCCGATCTCCTCCGAGATGCGCCGCACCATCTCCAGCCGTTGCACGACGGTCGACACGTCGCGCACCGTGACGAGGTCCTCGATCTCCAGCGCGGACAGCGTGCCGGTCACCTCGTCGAGGCGGGCCTTGTAGCGCTCGAGGGTGGCCAGCGCCTGGTTGGCGCGCGACAGGATGGTGGTGGAGTCCTCGAGCTGGTGGCGGGCGTCGCCGACGTACACCGCGATGATCCGCATCGACGCGGACACCGAGATCACCGGGTGGCCGGTCTGCTTGGCGACGCGCTCGGCGGTGCGGTGCCGGGTGCCGGACTCGCTGGTCTGGATCGACGGGTCGGGCAGCAGCTGCACCCCGGCCCGCACGATGTGGTTGGTGGTCGTGTCGATGACGACGGCGCCGTCCATCTTGCACAGCTCGCGCAGCCGGGTGCCGGAGAAGTCGACGTCGAGCACGAACCCGCCCGAGCAGAGCGCGTCGACCGACTCGTCCATGCCGAGCACGATGAGCGCGCCCGTCCGGCCCCGCAGGATGCGCTCCAGGCCGTCGCGCAGCTCGCCGCCGGGTGCGACGGCGGCGAGGGTCGAGCGCAGGAGCTCGTCCTGGGACGGGTTGGCCACGCGCCGATCGTACTGGGCGCCGCCGACGGCATCCCTGACCAGCCCGACCCCTGGACGAGGCACGGGCATCGACCCCGGCATCGACCGAGGCGGCGACCCCTGCGCTGGCCCTGGTGCCGACACCGGCACGCTCACGGAACGCTCACCGGCACATTCAATGTCGCAGCCCGCCGGAGCCTCACGCCGTCACCGCGTGGGGAGCCGGGAGACGCCGTCCGGCAACGTGTCCCGTGCCCCGGCGAACCGGCTGGGGTGGGCCTCCCGAGGGTCCTGCTCGCCGAGGCCGGCGGCCTGCACCGCGTCCGGCAGGTCCGTCACCCGGGTGACGTGCATCCCGTCCGGGACGACGAGCTCCTCGGTCGCCGCCGGCACGACGGCCCTGCGGAACCCGAGCCGGGCTGCCTCGGCGAGCCGCCGGCTGGCCCCGGCGACCGGGCGGATCTCGCCGGCCAGCCCCACCTCCCCGATCGCGACGAGCCCGCGGGCAGGGGCCCGGTCGAGGTGCGACGAGACGACGGCGAGCGTCACCGCGAGGTCGGAGGCCGGCTCGACCACGCGCGAGCCGCCCACCGTCGAGACGTAGACGTCCTGGCCGGCGAGCGGCAGGTGGAAGCGGCGCTGGAGCACGGCCAGCACCATGGCCAGGCGTGCGCCGTCGACCCCCGACGTGGTGCGCCGCGGGTTGGGCGCCCCGGTGGGCGCCACGAGGGCCTGCACCTCGCAGGCCATGGGCCGCCGGCCTTCCAGCGTCACCGTCAGGCACGTGCCGGGCGTGGGGTGCAGCGCCGCGAGGACGAACAGGCCGCTCGGGTCGCTCAGGCCGACGATGCCGTGCTCCGACAGGTCGAAGCAGCCCACCTCGTCGGTCGGGCCGAACCGGTTCTTCGTCGCGCGCAGCAGCCGCAGCCGGGAGTGCCGCTCGCCCTCGAACTGGCACACGACGTCGACCAGGTGCTCGAGCGTCCGGGGCCCCGCGACCGAGCCGTCCTTGGTGACGTGCCCGACGATGACGACCGGCATGTTGCGACCCTTCGCGGCCGAGATGAGCGCGGCCGCGACCTCCCGCACCTGGGTGACGCCGCCCGCCGCACCCTCGACCTGTGCGGACGCGATGGTCTGGACCGAGTCGACGACGAGCAGGTCCGGGGCCACCTGCTCGACGTGGCCGAGGACGGTGGCCAGGTCGGTCTCGTCCGCCAGCAGCAGGCCCGGCTCGAGCGCGCCGATGCGCCCGGCCCGCAGCCGCACCTGGCCGGCGGACTCCTCGCCGGTGACGTACAGCACCCGCCGCCCGCCGCGCGCGGCGCGGGCGGCGACGTCCAGCAGCAGGGTCGACTTGCCGACGCCGGGCTCGCCGGCCAGGAGCACCACCGCGCCGGGCACCAGCCCGCCGCCCAGCACGCGGTCCAGCTCGTCGACCCCGGTGGGGCGGGCCCGCGCGGTCTCGACGTCGATCTCCGGGATGGGGCGCGCGGGGCCGCCGACCGGCCGGGCGGCCACGGTGCGCGGTGCCCCGCCGCCGGGACCCGCGTCCTCGGTGACCGTGCCCCATGCCTGGCACTCGCCGCAGCGTCCCACCCACTTCGGCGTCGTCCACCCGCACTCGGCGCAGCGGTACCCCCGCGCGGGGGTGCGGGGGCGGGGCCGGGCAGCGGTGGTGGTCACGCGCGGCACGCTAGCGGCCAGGACCGACATCGGTACGCTGCCTGCGACGCGACGGCGGACGGAGGCGACCATGGCGGAGGGCACCGGCCCGCAGCACGGGCGAGGCGGGGGCGGCCGTTCCGGCTGGTTGCTGCCGGTGGCGCTCGCCGTCGCGGTCGTGGTGGTCGCCGCGGTCGTCGTCGGAGTCGTCGTGTCGCGACCCCACGAGGCGGCCACGGCCGCCACCGCGCCGGCCCCGGTGGTGACCACGGTGACCCTGCCGGTGCCGACACCGACCGTGCAGCCGAGCGCGCGCGCCACCCGCACCGCGTTCACCGCCGCGCTGCCGGCCACCGTGCTGCAGTACGCCTACGTCTCGTCCCAGCCGGCGTCCGACTGGCTGGCCGGCGGGGCGCTCGAGGCCTGGACCGACACGTACTCGGACGGCGGCACCGGCACGCTCACCGTGCAGGCGGCACAGTTCCCGACGGCCGCCGCGGCGACCGCCTTCGCCGCCACCCTCACCGCCGCGCTGCCGACCGCCGCGCCGAGCCCCGCGGCGACCGGTGGACCGACGCTGCCGAAGACCGGCCAGGTGACGGCCGCGGGCGCGGTGGCGGGCAGCTACACCATCGTGGACGGCGGCAAGGGCACCGGGGTGGCGGTGTGGACCAACGGCACGGCCGTCTTCCGGATGGTCGCGCCGCTGGCCGACATCGTCAACGCGTACGGCGCCTACCCCGTCTGACGGCCGTGCCGCCCCGGCTCAGGCGCCGGTGGCGGACGACGACCCCGTGGTGAGGTCGTACAGCGTCACGCCGTCCACGGTCGTCGCGGTGAAGGTCGACTCGACCCACTGCTGGATCTGCGTCGCGACGTCCGAGCCGCCGTTCGACGCGCCGAACCCGCCGCCCGCGATGTACCAGTGGACGTCACCGGCGGCTACCCAGGCCTGGAACCGGGCGAGCGTGGGGGAGGGGTCGCTGCCGTTGAAGCCGCCGATCGGCATGACCGACGCCTGCGTGGCCAGCTGGTAGCTCGCCGCGTTCTGCGAGCCGGTGGTCGCGGCCGCCCAGCGGTAGCCCGACGCGCCCTGCTCGAGCAGCGTCGCCACCTGCGAGCTGACGGTGGCCCCGTCGAGCAGCCCGCTCATGCCGCCGCCGGCACCGCCGACCGGTCCTGCGGCCTGCCGGCCGGTGCCGGTGCCGCCCGGTGCGGCCTGCCCGGTGCCGGTCCCGCCGGGCGCGGCCTGCCCGTTCGTCGTGCCGCCGGGGACCCCCTGCCCGCCGGGGAAGCCCCGGCCGTTGGCCGTGCCCGGGGCGCCACCCCGGCCGGCCACCCCGGGGCCGCCGCCGAAGCCGCTCGCGCCCGCGACGGTGGGCCCGGCCGAGACGATCGATCCGGTGTGGCCGGTCGCGACGGTCTGCAGCGTGTAGGCCGCCGGCCCGGCGAGCCCGGCGAGCACCGCTCCGGCCGCCCCCAGGGCGACGACGCGCCGCTCCGCGGCCGGGCCGAGCAGCAGCGCCGGGCCGACGACGACGAGCGCGGCCGCGACCAGCCCCACCGCGAGCACCGCCCAGCGCAGCCAGCCGTTCCAGCCGGCCGAGCGGCCCAGGAGCACCCACGACCACCACACCGTGCCCGCCGTCACGGCCGCGAGCAGCACACGCCAGCCCCAGGAGGCGCGGCGCCGCCAGGCGACCTCCGCGCCGATGCCGACGAGGGCTGCGATCGCCGGGGCGAGGGCCACGGTGTAGTACGCGTGGACGATGCCGGCCATGAACGAGAACGTCAGCCCGGTCACCAGCAGCCAGGAGAGCCACACCACGACCTGCGCGCGCGCCCCGCTGGTGCGACCGGCGTGCCGCAGCGCCCACAGCGTGGCCACGGCGAGCACGAGCGCCGCCGGGATGAGCCAGGCGGCCTGGCCACCCATCTCGGCGGAGAACATCCGGGTGATGCCGGTGGCGCCCCAGCCGCCGCCCTGCCCGCCGCCGGCGGTGGTGCCACCGCCCACCGAGCCCACCTCCTGGCCGGTGAGCCGGCCGAACCCGTTGTAGCCGAACGTCAGCTGCAGGAACGAGTTGTTCTGGGAGCCGCCGACGTACGGCCGCGACGCGGCGGGCCACAGCTCGACGAGCGCCACCCACCAGCCGGCCGACGCGACCATCGCGGCCACCGCGAGCAGGCCGTCGCGGACCCGCGCGCGCAGCGGCGCCGGCCCGGCCCACAGATAGGCGACGGCCAGGCCGGGCAGCACGAGGAACGCCTGCAGCTGCTTGGTGAGGAACGCCAGCCCGACGAAGGTGCCCGCCAGCACCATCCACCGGGTGGTGCGTGGCCCGTCGATCGCGCGCAGCGTCGCCCACACCGTGGCGACCAGCAGCAGCACGAGCAGGGCGTCCGGGTTGTCGAACCGGAACATCAGGGCCGCCACCGGGGTCAGCGCGAGCGCCGCGCCGGCGAGCAGCGCGGCACCCGCCGAGAAGTGCCGCCGCACGGTCCGGTGGACGAGCGCGACCGTGGCCACCCCCATGAGCGCCTCCGGGACCAGCACGGACCACGAGGACAGCCCGAACAGGCGGACCGACAGGCCCATCACCCACAGCGCGGCGGGCGGCTTGTCCACGGTGATGGAGCCGCCGGCGTCGGAGGCGCCCCACAGGAACGCCCACCACGAGCGCGACCCGGCCTGCGCCGCGGCGGCGTAGAAGGCGTTGCCGTACCCCGACGCCGACAGCCCGACGAGGTCCAGCACCGCCGTCGCGACGAGCAGGCCCACCAGGCCGGGCAGCTCCCAGCGGGGGCGTCGTCGCATGGGCGTGGCGGGCGGATCGCTCGCGGGCGTGCGCCCGGCGAGTGCGGGCGCGTCGCTCGCCGTCGTGGTGGTCATCGCAGGGCCTCCTCGGGCCGGGTGCCGGCGACGGTGGTGCGGCCGGGGGTGCTGACGGGGGTGCTGACGGGGTCGGGGGTGGGTGGTGGCGCGAGGGCCTCCGCGCGGTCGCGGAAGACCCAGCCGCGCAGCAGCACGAAGCGCAGCACGGTGGCCACGAGGTTGGCGACGCAGAGCACGACGAGCTCGACGGCGCGCGGCGCGGCCGGTGCGAGGGCCTCCAGCGCCGCCAGCGAGCCCGCGGTCAGCGCCCAGGCCAGCGCGAACACCGCCAGCCCCTGGCCCTGGTGGCGCGCGGCGCGCGCGCGGCCCCGCACGCCGAACGTGTAGGACCGGTTCGCGGCGGTGTTCACGACCGCGGTGAGCAGCAGCGCGACGACGTTCGCGGGCTGGGGCCCGAACGGGCCGGCCAGGGCCAGGTAGAGCAGCGCGTAGGCGACGGTCGAGGCGACGCCGACCACGGCGAACCGGATCAGCTGGGCGACCAGGCCCGGCCGGTGGTCGGTGGCGAACGCGGGGTCGGAGGTCAGCGGCAGCCGGGCGCGCAGGCCGCCGAGCGGCAGCCGGCCGGTGGCCAGTGCGCGGCCGAGCCGCGCGACGCCGCGCAGGTCCTGGCGTGCGGTGGCCGTGACGTCGACCCGCGAGTCCGGGTCGTCCACCCAGTCGACCGGGACCTCGTCGATCCGCAGGCCGGCCTGCTCGGCGAGCACCAGCAGCTCGGTGTCGAAGAACCACTGCGTGTCGGCGACCAGGGGCAGCAGCTGACGGGCGGCGTCGGCGCGGATCGCCTTGAAGCCGCACTGCGCGTCGGAGAAGCGGGCGCCCAGCGTGCCGCGCAGCAGCACGTTGTAGCAGCGCGAGATGAGCTCCCGGCGCGGCCCGCGCACCACGCGGGCGGTGCGGGCCAGGCGGGACCCGATGGCCAGGTGGGCGTGCCCGGAGACGAGCGGCGCGACGAGCGGCGGCAGCGCCGACAGGTCGGTCGACAGGTCGACGTCCATGTAGGCCAGCACCGCAGCGTTGGACGCGCCCCACGCGGCCTGGAGCGCGCGACCGCGTCCCTTGGCGTCCAGCCGCAGCGCGTGCACGCCGTCCAGCTCGTCCGCGAGCCGGCAGGCGATGGCCCACGTGCCGTCGGTCGAGGCGTTGTCGGCGATCGTCAGCCGGGCCGGGTACGGCAGCCGGTCGTCGAGGAAGGCCCGCGTGGTGCGCACGGCGCGCTCGAGGTCGCGCTCCTCGTCGTGCACGGGGATCACCAGCTCCAGCACGGGAGGGGTGGGGTGGCGCGTGTGGTCGAGGGTGATGACGTCCGTCGTGGGGTCCATGGTGCGACCGTGGTGCACCGGCCTCGGGACGCCGGATGACGGCGCTGTGGTGCGTCTGTGCGCTGGTCAGGCCGCTGCGGGCGCGGCTGGCAGCGTCACGGTGAACACCGTGCTGCCGGGCCGCGAGGTGCACGTCATCGTCCCGCCGTGCGCGTGCACCACGGCGTTGGCGATCGCCAGCCCGAGCCCGGTCGAGCCGGACGTGTGGTTACGGGACGCGTCCCCGCGGGTGAACCGCTCGAAGAGGCGCTCGCGCAGCTCGGCCGGGATGCCGGGCCCGTCGTCGTGGACGCGCACGACGACGTCCGGACCCGCCCGGCGCACCGCGACCTCGACGCGCGTGCCGGCGGGCGTGTGGACCCGGGCGTTCGTCAGCAGGTTCGCCAGCACCTGGCGCAGGCGGTGGTCGTCCCCGGTGACGAGCGTCGTGGGCTCGTCGTCCCCGTCCCCGTCGGCCTCCAGGTCCAGCTGCCACACGTGGTCCGGGCCGGCGGCGTGGGCGTCGGCGACCGCGTCGACCGCCAGCTGGGCCAGGTCGATCGTCTCGTGCTCCAGGTCGCGCCCGGCGTCGAGGCGTGCCAGCAGCAGCATGTCCTCGACGAGCGCGGTCATCCGGATGGCCTCCGCCTCGACGCGCGCCAGCGCCTGGCCGGCGCCGTCCGGCAGCGGCTCGTCGGACCGGCGCACCAGCTCCGTGTAGCCCCGGATCGACGCGAGCGGCGTGCGCAGCTCGTGCGACGCGTCGGCGACGAAGCGCCGCACCTGCTGCTCGGACTCCTGGCGTGCCGTCAGGGCACGCTCGACATGGCCCAGCATGCGGTTGAGCGCCGCACCGACCTGACCCACCTCCGTCGCCGGGTCCGCGTCGGCCACGCGCTCGCTCAGCGACACCTCGCCCTTGTCGAGCGGCAGCTCGGACACCCGGGTCGCGGTGGCCGCCACGTTGGTCAGCGGCCGCAGCCCGCGCCGGACGAGCACGTTCGCCGCGACGGCGGCGAGCGCCAGCCCGATGACGGCGGCGAGCAGCTCGACCATCGCGTACCCGCGCACGGTGGTCTCGGCGCTGGCGGTGGGGATCGCGGTGATGACGGCGCCGTCGTCGGAGGTGCCTGCCACCGCACGGTAGGAGCCGAGGTTGCCGAGCGAGACCGGCACGATCGTGCCGTTCGTCGGCACCGCGAGCAGCGTGGCGAGCTGGGCGGCGGTCAGCGGTCGGTAGCTGCCGTCCGGGGCGATGTAGCCGCTGCGCAGCTGGCCGCCGGTGACGACGTTGACGGTGCCGACGTCCTGGCCGGGCCCCTCGAACCACGGCGGGCGGTTGTCCGCGTCGTTGTCGTTCGTCAGGGGGGTGTCGGCCGGGTCGGCCGGTGGGGTGCGGGTCGCCGAGCCCGCGCGGGCGGCGGCCGCGACGAGCCGGTCGTCCACCTGCTGCAGCAGCGAGGCGCGCAACGCCAGCGTCGACGTCACGCCGATCACGGCCACGACGACGGCCAGCAGGCCGAGGGTCGTCAGCGTCAGGCGCCGGCGGAGGGTCGGCCGCACCGGGCGCCGGCGGCGGCGGCGCCTCACGCCGGGCGCAGCACGTACCCGACGCCCCGCAGCGTGTGCAGCATCGGCGTGCGGCCCTTGTCGATCTTGCGGCGCAGGTAGGACACGTACAGCTCGACGATGTTGGCCTGGCCGCCGAAGTCGTACTGCCACACCCGGTCGAGGATCTGGGCCTTGGACAGCACGCGCCGCGGGTTGCGCATGAAGTAGCGCAGCAGCTCGAACTCGGTCGCGGTGAGGTGGATGTCGTCGGTGCCGCGCCACACCTCGTGGCTGTCCTCGTCCATCCGCAGGTCGCCGACGACGAGCTGGGCCTCCTGGTGCCCGGTCGTCGCACCGGTGCGGCGCAGCAGCGCCCGCAGCCGCGCGACCACCTCTTCCAGCGAGAACGGCTTGGTGACGTAGTCGTCGCCGCCCGCCGTCAGGCCCGCGATGCGGTCCTCGACCGCGTCCTTGGCCGTGAGGAAGAGGACCGGCACGTTCGGGTGCGTGGCGCGCATCCGGCCGAGCACCTCGAGCCCGGTGAGGTCCGGCAGCATGACGTCGAGCACGACGACGTCGGGGTCGAGCTCCTTGGCGCGGCGGATGGCCGCGTGGCCGGTGAGCGCGTGCTCCACCTGCCAGCCCTCGTACCGCAGCGCGGTCGCGAGCAGCTCGGCGAGGTTGGGCTCGTCGTCCACGACGAGGGCCCGGATGGGGGAGCCGTCGGCGCGCGTGAGGACGTCGGGCCGGCGGGCGGTGGTCGTCGTCATGCCATGAGGATCGAGGCGCCACCTGTGGCACGCCTGGAGCGATCCTGTGAACTTGCTGAGGCGAGGCGTCAACCGGCCGGCGGTGGCACGGGCTGCGGACGGTCCGGTCCGGCGAGCACGGCGGCGACGATGGCCTCGATCGCGAAGGTGGTGCTCTGCGCGAGGTCGACGGCGTCGGGGTCCAGCAGCCACTGGATCTGGATGCCGTCCATGACGCCGAGGATCGCGCCGGCCGCCTGGTAGGCGAGGTCGCGGTCGACCTCGGGGTGCCAGGCGACGAGGGCGTCCGCCACCTCGTCGCGCAGCGCGGCGAAGCGTGCCGTGGCCCAGGGCCGCGCGGGGTGGCCGTCGGTGACCGCCTCGCCGGTGATGACGGCGTAGGTCTGCACCATGCCCGGCCGCTCGGCGTTCATGCGGGCCGTGAGCAGCAGGTGGCGGAACAGCTCGACGCCGCCCGGGATGTGCTTGCCCTCGAGCGCGGCGACCTGCTCGGCGTCGCGGAAGTCCAGCACCGCGGTGAGCAGCTGCTCCTTGGACTTGAAGTGGTGCAGCACCCCGGCGTGCGTCATGCCGACCTGCTCGGCGACGTCGGCGAGCGATCCGGTCTTGTAGCCCTTCTGGCCGAACGTCGCCGCGGCGGCGCGCAGGATCTCCTCGCGCCGGGCCGCCGTCGCTTGGCGCGGTCCGCGCCGGGTGCGGTCCGCGGCGCGGGCTGGTTCCGCTCCCATGGGCCGACACCATACTGTGATCTTCTACTTACTGACAGGTCAGTAAGCAACGTGGTTGCATGTCTCCCGCACGACGACGTCCCGCAGGAAGGCCCCGACGCAGTGGCTCTCGACACGGTCCCCCCGACCGCACCCGCCGCCGACCCGGCGTCGCTGCTGGTCGCCCTGACGCGGGACGAGAAGGTCGCCCTGCTCGTCGGTGCCGACATGTGGCGCACCGCGGCCGTGCCGCGCCTCGGCCTGCGGTCGGTCGTCATGTCCGACGGCCCCGCCGGCGTGCGCGGCGACGCCGTTGACTCCTCGGCGTCCTTCCCGGCACCGTCCGCGCTCGGCGCGACGTGGGACGTCACGCTGGCCGCCCGGGTCGGCGAGGCGTTCGCCGCCGAGGCACGCCGGCACGGCGTCGACGTGGTGCTGGCGCCCCAGGTCAACCTGCAGCGCACCCCCGTGGGCGGCCGGCACTTCGAGTGCTACAGCGAGGACCCGGTGCTCACCGCGGCGCTCGCCGTGCCGCTGGTGGTCGCCGCCCAGCGGCGCGGCGTCGGCATGTGCGTCAAGCACTACGTGGCCAACGACTCCGAGACGGACCGCACGCGGTGCGTCTCGCACGTCGACGAGCGCACGCTGCGCGAGGTCTACCTCGCGCCGTTCGAGGCGCTGGTGGCCGCCGGCGCCTGGTCGGTGATGGGCGCGTACAACGGCGTCGACGACGGCGTCGAGCGGGCGCCGGTGCTGGAGCACCGCCGGCTGCTGACGGGCGTCCTCAAGCAGGAGTGGGGCTTCGACGGCGTGCTGGTGTCCGACTGGGTGGCGACCAGGTCGGTGCTGGGACCGGTGCGCGCCGGCATGGACCTGCAGATGCCCGGGCCCGACGGCCCGTGGGGTGACGGGCTGGCCGCGGCGGTCGCCGCCGGCGACGTCACCGAGGCGGAGCTGGACGACAAGGCGCTGCGGGTGCTGCGGCTGGCCGGCCGGGTCGGCGCGGTCGGCGCGCCGGTGGTGCCCCCGACCGGCGTCGACGTGCGCGGGGTGCTGCGCGAGCTCGTGGCACGCTCGCTCGTCGTGCTCAAGGACGACGACCGGCTGCTGCCGCTCGGCCGTCCCGCTCGCATCGCGCTCGTCGGCCCGAACGCCGTGGCGCCGTTCCTCGCCGGCGGTGGCTCGTCGGCGGTGCGCGCGGACCGCCACGTCACGCTCGACGCCGCGCTGGCGCGCGCCTTCCCCGGGGCGGTCGTCGAGCTCGTCGCGGGCGGGGTCTCCCGGTTCACCGCCCCGCCGCTCGACCTGTCGGCCGCCACCACGCCGGCCGGCACCCCCGGCGTGCACGTCCAGCTGCTCGACGCGGCCGGCGCGGTGCTGCGCGAGTGGGTCGCCGACCGGTGGGACGAGGACGTCCCCGACCTGCCCGAGGCGGCGGTCGCGGCGCGGCTGCGCACCCGCGTGCCGCTGACCGCGCCGGGCGTCCACGGCGTCGGCGTCGCCACGGTGGGCCGGCACCGCGTGCTGGTCGACGGGCGCGAGGTGTCCGCGAGCGACCGGCTGGTGGGCGAGGACGTGGTGCTCGACTCGACCTACAACCACCCGGCGGCGGTCATGGTGCCGGTCACCGGGCCCGGGGTGGTGGACCTCGACGCGACCGTGCAGGTGGTGCACCCGGTGGGCTACGAGACCTTCCTACGGCTGCGCCTGCGGCACGACGAGCCCGGCCCGGCGCCCGCACGGCTGCGCGCGCAGGCGGTGGCGGCCGCCGCGGCAGCCGACGTCGCGGTCGTCGTGGTGGGCACCACCGAGGAGGTGGAGTCCGAGGGTTGGGACCGCACCAGCCTCGACCTTCCGGGCGACCAGGACGCCCTGGTGCGCGCCGTGCTCGCGGTGCAGCCGCGCACCGTCGTCGTCGTCAACGCCGGCGCGCCCGTGCTGCTGCCGTGGCTCGAGCAGGCGCGGTGCGTGGTGTGGGGCTGGCTCGGCGGCCAGGAGTGGGCCGACGGGCTGGCCGACGCGCTGTCCGGCGGGGTGGAGCCCTCCGGCCGGCTGCCCTGGACGCTGCCGGCCCGAGCCGGCGACGTGCCGGTGCCGGACGCCGTGCCGGTCGACGGGATCGTCGACTACCGGGAGGGCGTCGACGTCGGGCACCGCGCGTGGGACCGGCGGGGCCTGGTGCCCGCGGCGCCGTTCGGCCACGGCCTGGGCTGGACCACGTGGCAGTACGTGGCCGCCGAGGCGAGGCGCGAGTCGGACGTCGTCGTCGCCGTCACGCTGACCAACACCGGCGGCCGCCGCGGCCGCGAGGTGGTCCAGGTCTACGTCGAGCCGCCCGCCGGCACCCGTCCGGGTGCCCGTCCGGTGCGCTGGCTCGGCGGTTTCGCCGTCGTGGACGCCGATGCCGGCGCCACCACGACCGTCCAGGTCCGCCTGCACCCGCACGCGCTGCGGACCTGGGACACGGGTGCCGGGTGGGCGACGCCGCCCGGCACCTACCCGCTCCGCGTCGGCCGCTCGTCGCGCGACCTACGCCTGACCACGCAAGTCGTCATCTCGCAGCATTCCCAGCAGTAGCCCAGCGGCGGACGATGTCCGTCGCCAACAGTGCAAGGAGGCACTCGTGACAACGCGCAAGCTGGCCGCGACGGTCGCCACCCTGGCGGCCGTCGCGATGCTCGCCACCGCCTGCAGCAGCGGTGGCGGCAGCACGCCGACCGCCGGGGCGACCGGTGGTGGCAACAGCGCGGCCGCAGGCGGCCAGACGCTGACGATCTGCATGCCGAACGGCCCGCAGACGAACAACTCGAACCCGTTCCTCAACACGGCGTCCGGCAACTCGCTCGGCTACCGCTGGGCGATCTACGAGCCGCTGGCCCAGGTCAACGACACCCGACCGGCGAACAAGCCGGTGCCGTGGCTCGCCAAGTCGTGGACCTGGAACGCCGACTACACGCAGCTGACCATCACGGCCCGGGACGGCGTGACGTGGTCGGACGGCCAGGCCTTCACGGCCGACGACATCGCCTACTCGCTGCAGCTGCGCAAGGACCACAAGGAGCTGAACACCGAGGGCATTCCCTACGGGGACATCACCGTGTCCGGCAGCACCGTCACCGTCGGCTTCACGTCGGGGCAGTTCATCAACCAGATCAAGATCCTGCAGCTGTTCATCGTGCCCAAGCACATCTGGTCGGCGATCGCCAACCCGGTGACGGACCCCAACCAGAAGCCCATCGGCACCGGTCCGTACACGCTGACCTCGTGGACCGACCAGTCGGTCATCCTGGACCGGAACCCGAAGTACTGGGGCGGCGCGCTCGCGGTGCCCCAGCTGCGCTACACGTCGTACTCGGGCAACGACACCGAGACCACCGCCCTGGCGACCGGTGAGTGCCAGTGGGGCTGGACGTTCATCGCGGACTACCAGAACGTCTACGTCGCGAAGGACCCGGCCCACAACAAGGTGTTCATGCCCGCCGGCCTGGGCATCGACCAGCTGATGCTGAACGTCACCAAGCCGCCGTTCAACGACGTCGCGGTGCGCAAGGCCCTCAACATGGTCGTCGACCGCAAGCAGGCCTCCCAGGTCGCCGAGTCCGGCCTCTTCCCGGAGCTCACCAACGTCACCGGCATCCCGACGCCCGCCGGCGACTCCTTCATCGCCGACCAGTACAAGGACAAGACGTTCGCCGTGGACGTCGCGGGCGCCAAGAAGGTGCTCACCGACGCCGGCTACACGTACAACGGCGACAAGCTCATCGGCAAGGACGGCAAGCAGGTCTCCTTCAAGCTGTGGGTGCCCGCCGGCTGGAACGACTACGTCACCAGCCAGCAGCTCATCGCCCAGTCCGCCCAGTCGATCGGCATCGACGCCACGACCGACACCCCGACCGCCGACGCGTGGTTCGACGCCAACAACAAGGGCAACTTCGACGCCGCGCTGCACTGGACGAACACCGGCATGACGCCGTGGGAGATGTACTCCGACATGTTCGACCCGGCGTACTACCTCCCGGTCGGCCAGCCGGCGAACTGGGACCTCGGCCGGTACCAGGACCCGGCGGCGGCCGCCGCGTTCAAGGCGTACACCGACGCGACCGACGACGCCGGGCGCACGGCAGCCCTCGACACGATCGAGCAGATCTTCGTCGACCAGGTCCCGGCCATCGCGGTCGACGCCCGGCCCGCCGCCGCCGAGTACTCGACGAAGGACTACGTCGGGTGGCCGGACGACTCCGACTCGTACGCCAACCCGCAGCCGACGGTCGCCAACGCCGGGTGGATCCTCACCAAGCTGAAGCCCGCCAGCTGACCGACCGTCCCGGTCCCCGCCGGCAGGTTCCGCTGCCGGCGGGGACCGCCACGCCCCACCCCTTCCAGCCCAGGTGACCGATGAGCGACACTCCTGCCCCACCCGACGACGTCGTCCTCGAGGCGGTCGGCCTCACCAAGCACTTCCCGGTGCGGGGCCTCGCCTCGCACGGCGTCGTGCACGCCGTCGACGGCGTCGACCTCCAGCTGCGCGCCGGCCAGGTGCTCGCCCTCGTCGGCGAGTCCGGTTCCGGCAAGTCGACCGTCGCTCGGCTGCTCGCCCGGCTCTACCCGCAGACGGCCGGCGAGGTGCTGCTGCACGGCCGGCCGGTGACGGCCATCAAGGGCCGGGCGTTCCGCGCGTACTGCCGCACGGCGCAGATGATCTTCCAGGACCCGTTCGCGTCGCTGAACCCGGTGCACACCGTGCGCTACGTGCTGACGCGCGCGCTGCGGATCCACCACCGCGGCCTGCGCGGCGACGCCCTCGAGGCCGCGCTGCGGGAGCTGCTGGAACGCGTCCAGCTCAACCCCGACGCCTACGTGGACAAGTTCCCGCACGAGCTGTCCGGCGGGCAGCGCCAGCGCGTCGCGATCGCGCGGGCGCTGGCGGCCGAGCCCGAGGTGCTGCTCGCCGACGAGCCGATCTCGATGCTGGACGTGTCGATCCGGCTCGGCGTGCTCAACCTGCTGCGCGACCTGCGGGACCGGCTGGGCATCGCGATCCTCTACATCACGCACGACATCGCGTCGGCCCGGTACTTCGCCGACCGCACGCACGTCATGTACGCGGGCCGGACGGTCGAGACCGGCGACAGCGAGTCGGTGACGCAGGCGCCCGCGCACCCGTACACGCAGCTGCTCGTCCGGTCCGCGCCCGATCCGGAGCACCTCGGCGACCCGGTCCGCACCGGAGCCGTCGGCGAGCCGCCGAGCATGGTCGACCCGCCGGCGGGCTGCCGGTTCCATCCGCGCTGCCCGTTCGCCGCCGAGCTGTGCCGCACCCGCCGGCCGGAGCTCCTGGCGATCGGCGCCGGCCGCGAGGTCGCCTGCTGGGGCTACGCGGCCGACGAGCCCGGGGCGCCCGACCTCGGTGCCGCCACGGCGACCCAGGAGGTGGCCCGATGAGGTTCCTCGTCCGCCGTGTGGTGTTCTACGCGGTCACCGCGTGGGCCGCGGTGACCATCAACTTCTTCATCCCGCGGATGATCCCGGGCGACCCGGTGCAGGCGCTCATCAACCGCTACCAGGGACAGCTCGACACGGACGCGATCCAGTCGCTGTACGTGCTGTTCGGCCTGGACAAGAAGGTCAGCCTGTGGGACCAGTACTGGCAGTACTGGGGCCAGCTGTTCCGGGGCGACCTGGGGATCTCGTTCTCCTACTTCCCGACGCCGGTGACGCAGGTGCTGCGCTCGTCGCTGCCGTGGACGGTCGGACTGGTCGGCGTGGCGACGGTCATCGCCGTCGTCGGCGGCTCGCTCGTCGGGGTCTACCTCGGCTGGCGGCGCGGCAGCAAGGCCGACGCGATCGTCCCGATCACCACGTTCTTCTCGTCGGTGCCCTACTTCTGGCTGGGCATCATCGCGATCGCGGCGTTCGCCGTGACGTGGAAGGTGCTGCCCACCGGCGGCGGCTACGACGGCAACCTGCTGCCGGGCTGGAGCTGGCAGTACACCGGGTCGGTGCTGCAGCACGCGCTGCTGCCGGGCCTGACGATCGTGCTCTCGTCGATCGCCGGCTGGATCCTCGGGATGCGCAACATGATGGTGACGGTGGCCAGCGAGGACTACGTCACCGTGGCGCAGGCGAAGGGCCTGTCGGAGCGCCGCGTGATGTTCGGCTACGCCGCCCGCAACGCGATCCTGCCGCAGGTCTCCGGCTTCGCCCTGTCGCTCGGCTTCGTGGTGTCCGGGACGCTCGTCATGGAGATGGTCTTCAGCTACCCGGGTATCGGGTTCCGGCTGTTCCAGGCGATCGGCGGCAAGGACTACCCGCTGATGCAGGGCATCTTCCTGGTCATCACGCTGTCCGTGCTCGTCGCGAACATCCTCGCGGACGTCGTCTACGTGCTGCTCGACCCCCGGACCCGGCAGGAGGCCTGAGATGTCCAACGTTCCCGTCGACACCGCGCTGGAGGTCACCGCGGCGGCCGCGCCGATCGCGGCCGGGCCCGGTGGCACGGCCCGCCGCCGGTTCGTCTTCGTCCGCAACGGCAAGTCCGTCACGGGCCTGGTGATCCTCGGCGTGTTCGCCGTGCTCGCCGTGATCGGGCCCTGGATCGCGCCCTACGACCCGTCCAAGGTGGGTGTGGGCACGCTGCTGGCGCCCCCGAGCGCCCGGCACCTGCTCGGCACCGACCACATCGGCCGCGACGTGTTCAGCCAGCTGCTGGTCGGCACCCGGGGCGTCATGGTGGTCGGCGTGCTCGCCGCGGTGGTCGCCACGCTGCTGGCGATCGCGGTCGGTGTCACGGCCGGCTTCCTCGGAGGAGCCGGCGACGAGGTGCTCTCCGCGGTCTCGAACGTCTTCCTGGTCATCCCGGCGCTGCCGCTGATCATCCTGGTGGCGGCGGCGGTGCGGAGCACCAGCAACCTGACGATCGCGCTCGTGCTGGCGGCGACCGGCTGGGCCTGGGGTGCGCGCCTGCTCCGGGCGCAGACGCTGTCGCTGCGGCGCCGCGACTTCGTCGAGGCCGCGCGGGCCTCGGGCGAGCGGACGTGGCGCGTCGTGTGGTTCGAGACGCTGCCGAACCTCACCGCGATCATCGCCTCGTCGTTCATCTCGACGATGACGTTCGCGGTGCTGTCGCAGACCACGCTCGCCTTCATCGGCGTGGCCAACGTCAACGACTGGAGCTGGGGCACCGTCCTGTACTGGGCCCAGGGCAACCAGGCGCTGGCCCGCGGTGCGTGGTGGTGGTTCGTCCCGGCCGGGCTGCTCATCGCGATCCTGGGCATGGCGTTGTCCCTGGTCAACTTCGGGATCGACGAGTTCGTCAACCCCCGGCTGCGGCTCGCCGGGCTGAAGCCCCGCGAGATGCGCCAGCGCGGGATCCGACCTCGGATCGGGTTCACCGCAACGGTCCGCGACCTGCCGCGCCGGCCGGAGGCCACCCGATGAGCACCACCGACGACCTCACTCGCGACGCGCTGCGGCCGCCGCGCGCGCCGGGCGCCGGGCGCCCCGTCCTGGAGATCCGGGGCCTGGCGGTCGACTACGGCTACGGCACCCGCCGTGTGCACGCGCTGCGGGGCGTCGACCTCACGTTGCACGAGGGCGAGGTGCTGGGCCTGGCCGGCGAGTCCGGCTGCGGCAAGTCCACGCTCGTCTATGCGGCGACCCGGCTCCTGGCACCGCCGGGGCTGATCGCGGCCGGCGAGGTGCTCTACCACCCGGAGGTGGGCGAGCCGGTCGACATCCTGCGGCTGGCGGACGACGAGCTGCGGGCCTCCCGCTGGCAGGACACGGCGCTGGTGTTCCAGGGCGCCATGAACTCGCTCAACCCGGTCTACCGGGTGGGCCGGCAGCTGACGGACACCATCGCGGCGCACCGCCCGCGGTCCACCCGCGCCGAGCGCGAGGAGCGGGCCCGCGAGCTGCTCCGGATGGTCGGCATCTCGCCGGAGCGGATCCGCTCGTTCCCGCACCAGCTGTCCGGCGGGATGCGGCAGCGGGTGATGATCGCGATGGCGCTGGCGCTCGAGCCGCGGGTGCTCATCATGGACGAGCCGACCACCGCGCTCGACGTCGTCATGCAGCGCCAGATCCTCGAGCAGATCATGCAGCTGCGCGACCGGCTGGGGTTCGCCGTCGTCTTCATCACGCACGACGTCTCGCTGCTCATCGAGATCGCCGACCGTATCGCGATCATGTACGCCGGCGAGGTCGTCGAGGACGCCGCGGCCGACGACGTCTACCGCCGCCCCCGCCACCCGTACTCGGTGGGACTGCTGCACTCGTTCCCGCCGCTGCACGGCCCACGCCGTGAGCTCGGCGGCATCCCCGGCTCGCCGCCGGACATGGGGCACCTGCCGGCGGGCTGCCCGTTCGCGGACCGCTGCGGGTTCGTCGTCGATGCCTGCCGCACGGTCCACCCGACGCTGGTGTCGACGGCGGTGCCCGGTGACGACCCGTCGCGGCAGGTGGCGTGCCTGCGCCACGACCGTGCGGCGCTGGCGGCGGCGGGGGCGCCCGAGGTGGAGGTGCCGGCCGCGCTCGCCGTGCGCTGAGGGGCGGGGGAGCGGCTCCGGGAGTCGCGGCGGCCCGGTGGCGGAGGCACAGTTCTCGGGTGCGAGCAGGAGTCTTCGTGCCGCGGCGAGCGGTGGGGGTCGCTGCCGCCGTGGTGCTCCTCGTCGCCGGCTGCTCGGCGCCGCAGCAGGCGACCGGCGCGTCCGCGACGCCAGCGACGCCGGCGGCCGGCGCGGTCGCGGCTCCCGCCGTGCCCTCGTCGGGCGCCGTGCCGGCCGGCACGCCGGGCGGGGTCGTGTCCCCGACGGCCGCCCGGCCGTGCGTCGGCGCCCCCGCCCCGGTGCGGTGGCAGCACGTGGTGTGGATCTGGTTCGAGAACAAGCCCGCCACGGCCGTGGTCGGCTCGTCGTCCGCGCCGTACCTGTCGGGCCTGGCGAGCGCCTGCGCCTCGGCGACCGACGACCACGGAGTCACCCACCCGTCGCTGCCCAACTACCTGGCGGCGACCTCGGGCACCACGCACGGCGTGACCGACGACGCCGGCCCGGCGGCGCACCCGTTGCCCGGGGCGTCGCTGTTCTCCCAGGTCTCCGCCGCCGGGCTGCAGTGGCGCGGCTACGACGAGGCGATGCCCGGTCCGTGCGCGACGACCTCCAGCGGGCGGTACGCGGTCAAGCACAACCCGGCCGTGTACTACACGGACCTGCGCGCGGACTGCCGGCGGTGGGACGTCGGGCTCGACCACCTGGCGGCCGACCTGGCGGCGGACCGGCTGCCGGCCTTCGCGTTCGTCACGCCGGACCTGTGCCACGACATGCACGACTGCTCGGTCGCCGTCGGGGACGCCTGGCTGCGGGGCATGCTGCCCGCGCTGCTGACCAGCCCGGCCTACCAGCGGGGCAGCACCGCCGTCTTCATCACGTGGGACGAGGACGACGGCGGGCCCGCGAACTCGGTCCCGTTGCTGGTCGTCGCCCCGTCGGTGGTTCCCGGCACGACGATCGGGGACCGGCTCGACCACTACGCCCTGCTGCACACCACCGAGCACATGCTGGACCTGGCGCCGCTCGGCGCCGCCGCGTCCGCACCCGTCATCCCCGGGTTCTGACGCGGGGGCCTGGACGCCCGGCTTGACGAGTCGTCGTAGAGTCCCCAGGGCAACGGACGGACAACAACGGCGGGAGCCAGCTCACCTCATGGCACGCAAGCTCGTCATCGTGGAGTCGCCTGCCAAGGCGCGCACGATCTCCGGCTACCTCGGCGCCGGCTACGACGTCGAGGCCTCGGTCGGCCACATCCGCGACCTCCCCCAGCCGTCCGAGCTCCCGGCCGACATGAAGAAGGGCCCGTTCGGCAAGTTCGCCGTCAACGTCGACGACGGCTTCCAGCCCTACTACGTCGTGGACGCCGACAAGAAGAAGAAGGTCGCCGAGCTCAAGCGGCTGCTCAAGGAGTCCGACGAGCTCTACCTCGCGACCGACGAGGACCGCGAGGGCGAGGCGATCGCCTGGCACCTGCTGGCCGAGCTCAAGCCCAAGGTCCCGGTCAAGCGCATGGTGTTCCACGAGATCACCCGGGAGGCCATCCAGCGCGCCCTGACCAGCACCCGCGAGCTCGACGACCGCCTGGTGGACGCGCAGGAGACCCGCCGCATCCTCGACCGGCTGTACGGCTACGAGGTCTCGCCGGTGCTGTGGCGCAAGGTCCGCCCGGGCCTGTCGGCGGGGCGGGTGCAGTCGGTGGCGACGCGGCTCGTCGTGGAGCGCGAGCGGGAGCGCATGGCGTTCCGGGCGGCCGAGTACTGGGACGTCACCGGGACGTTCCGGGCCGCCGACCCGGCCGAGCCGGCGTTCCAGGCGCGGCTGACGGGTCTCGACGGCCGGCGCGTGGCCACCGGTCGCGACTTCGACGACCGGGGTGCGCTGCGGGGCGACGTGGCCCACCTCGACGGCGACGCCGCGGCGGCGCTGGCGCAGGCGCTGACCGGTGCGAGCTTCGTCGTGCAGTCCCTGGAGACCAAGCCGTACACCCGCCGCCCGGCACCGCCGTTCACCACCTCGACGCTGCAGCAGGAGGCCGGCCGCAAGCTGCGGATGAGCGCGCGTGCCACCATGCGCACCGCGCAGGCGCTGTACGAGAACGGCTACATCACCTACATGCGCACCGACTCGCCGGTGCTCTCGACGCAGGCGATCGACGCCGCGCGCCGCCAGGCGGCCGAGCTGTACGGCCCGGAGTACGTGCCGGAGCAGCCGCGCGTCTACACGGCGAAGGCCAAGGGTGCCCAGGAGGCGCACGAGGCGATCCGGCCGGCCGGCGACCACTTCCGCACGCCGGCCCAGGTGGCGGGCCAGATCTCGGGCGACCAGTTCCGCCTCTACGAGCTCGTCTGGAAGCGCACGGTCGCCTCGCAGATGGCCGATGCGGCGGGTCAGACCGCGTCGGTGCGGCTGGCGGCGACCGCCGCCCTCGACGGCCGCGCCCGGGAGGTCGTCTTCGGCGCCTCCGGCACCGTCATCACGTTCCGCGGGTTCCTCGCCGCCTACGAGGAGAGCCAGGACACCGCCCGGTACGACGACGAGGCCGCCGGAGCGCAGTCCGGCGAGCGCCGGCTGCCGGTCATGGCGGCCGGGGACGCGCTCGCTGCGAGCGAGCTCCTCGCGGACGGGCACTCCACCACGCCGCCGCCGCGCTACACCGAGGCGGCGCTGGTCAAGGCGCTCGAGGAGCGCGGCATCGGCCGGCCGTCGACGTACGCGGCGACCATCTCGACCATCCAGGACCGCGGCTACGTGACGAACCGCGGGCAGGCGCTGGTGCCGACGTGGCTGGCGTTCGCCGTGACCCGGCTGCTCGAGGAGAACTTCGACCGGCTGGTGGACTACTCGTTCACCGCCGAGATGGAGGAGGACCTCGACGCGATCGCCGCCGGTCAGCGCGACCGGGTCGACTGGCTCACGGAGTTCTACTTCGGCGACCGGTCCGACTCGCGGGTCACCGGTGGCCTGCGCGGCCTGGTGGACAACCTCGGCGACATCGACGCGCGGGACGTGAACTCGATCGAGGTCGCCGACGGCATCACGCTGCGGGTCGGGCGGTACGGGCCGTACCTCGAGGGCGCCGGCGGCGAGCGCGCGTCGGTGCCCGAGGACCTGGCGCCCGACGAGCTGACCGAGCAGCGCGCGCGCGAGCTGCTCGCCGCCGAGCCCGAGGGTGACCGCGTGCTCGGCGCCGACCCGGCGACCGGTACCCCGATCGTGGTGAAGAACGGCCGCTACGGGCCGTACGTCACCGAGCAGCTGCCCGAGCCCGAGCTCGACCCCGGCCTGTCGGCCGCGGCCCGCAAGAAGGCGCTCGCCGCGGCGCCCAAGCCCCGCACGGCCTCGTTGTTCAAGTCCATGACGGTCGACAGCGTGACGCTCGAGGACGCGCTCCGGCTCTTCTCGCTGCCGCGCGTGGTGGGCGTGGACCCCTCGTCGGGCGAGCAGATCACGGCGCAGAACGGCCGCTACGGGCCGTACCTCAAGAAGGGCACCGACTCGCGCACGCTGCCCTCGGAGGAGGCCTTGTTCGACGTGACGCTCGAGCAGGCGCTCGAGATCTACGCGCAGCCGAAGTACGGCGCCGGCCGGGCGGCCGCCGCGCCGCCGCTGGCCGAGCTGGGCGACGACCCCGAGTCGGGGCGTCCCATCGTCGTCAAGGACGGGCGGTTCGGTCTCTACGTCACCGACGGCATCACCAACCGGACCCTGCCGAAGGACGTCACGGCGGAGACGGTGACGCGTGAGCAGGCGGTCGAGCTGCTGGCCACCAAGCGGGCGGCGGGTCCGGCGCCCAAGCGTGCCCGCTCGTCGGGCGCCCGCACGACGAAGGCCCGCACGAAGTCCTGACCGCCGCGCCGCGGGGTCCTGCGCCGGCGCCGGAGGGGTTCGCCCACGGCGGGCGGTGCGGGTGGACTTCCAGGCGTGCGGCGTCTGCAGGTCCACCCGGAGCGTCCCCACTAGGTTGATGCCCATGGCACGCACCCCGGACCCCCGCACCGCACCGTCGATCCGCTGGGGGATCCTCGGCGCCGGGAACATCGCCGCGCACTTCGCGCAGACCGTCTCGGCGGGCACCCGCGCCCAGGTGGTGGCGGTCGGCTCGCGCAACCGCGACCGCGCCGAGCGGTTCGCCACCGCGCACGGGATCCCCACCACGCACGTCGGCTACCGCGACCTGGTCGAGGACCCGCAGGTGGACGTCGTCTACATCGCGACGCCGCACTCCGAGCACGCCGAGAACGCCCTGCTGGCGATCGCCGCGGGCAAGCACGTGCTGGTGGAGAAGCCCTTCACGCGCAACGCGGCCGAGGCGGAGCGGGTCTTCGCCGCGGCGCGGGCGGCGGGCGTGTTCGTCATGGAGGCGATGTGGACGCGGTTCCTGCCGCACGTCGCCGCGCTGCACCAGGTGATCGACGACGGCGAGATCGGCGACGTCGTCAGCGTGCGGGCCGACCACGGGCAGGCGTTCGCGTTCGACCCGAAGAGCCGGCTGTTCGCGCCGGCGCTGGCCGGCGGTGCGCTGCTCGACCTCGGGGTGTACCCCGTCGCGTGGGCGCTGGACTTCCTGGGCGTGCCCGACGAGGTGAAGGCCATGGGTCAGCTCACCGAGACGGGTGTCGACGGGCAGGTCACGATGGCGCTCCGCTACGCGGACCGCGCCCAGGCCGACCTGTCCACGACGCTGTGGGCGAAGACCCCCACCACGTCGGACATCTCCGGGACCGAGGGCTTCATCAGGGTGGACGGCGACTTCTACGAGCCGACGAGCTTCACGGTGCGGCGCCGTGACGGGCGCAGCTGGCGGTTCGAGCAGCCGATCGCTCGGACGTTCGCCCATGAGGCCGCCGAGGTGGCCCGCTGCGTGGCGGAGCACGTGACGCAGAGCCCGCTCATGCGGTGGGAGGACACCGTCGCGGTGCAGCGCGTCATGGACGAGGTCCGCCGCCAGGTCGGGGTGGTCTACCCCGGCGAGGAGTGAGTGTCGGGGCGCACGGCTACCCTGACGCCGTGGCCGGGCTGTTCGTCTCCTTCGAGGGCGGTGACGGTGCCGGCAAGTCGACGCAGCTCCGGCTGCTCGCCGACTGGCTGGTGGCCCGCGGCGAGCGGGTGGTGGTGACGCTCGAGCCGGGTGGCACGCCGCTGGGCACGTTGCTGCGCACCGCGGTGCTGCACGGCGACCACATCGGCGCGCGTGCCGAGGCGCTGCTGTACGCGGCGGACCGGGCGCACCACGTCGACGTCGTGGTGCGGCCCGCGCTGGCCCGCGGCGACGTGGTGCTCACCGACCGGTACCTCGACTCCTCGGTCGCGTACCAGGGCGTCGGGCGGGGGCTCGGTGCGCGGGACGTCGAGCAGCTGTCGCTGTGGGCCACCGAGGGGCTGCTGCCCGCCCTGACCGTGCTGCTGGACATCGACCCGGTCGCGGGGCTGGCGCGGGTGACCGGCGAGCCGGACCGCCTGGAGCGTGCGGGCGACGACTTCCACCGGCGCACCCGCGAGGCGTTCCTCGCGCGGGCCGCCGCGGAGCCCGGCCGGTGGCTGGTGCTGGACGCCACCGTGCCGCCCGAGGAGCTGGCGGCCGCGATCCGGGCGCGCGTGCTGGGGCTGCTGGAGCGATGAGCGTCTGGGACGAGGTCGTCGGGCAGGAGCCGGCCGTCGCGGCGCTGTCGCACGCGGCGACGCATCCGGAGGCGATGACGCACGCGTGGCTGCTCACCGGCCCGCCGGGGTCCGGCCGCTCCGTCGCGGCGCGGGCCTTCGCCGCGACGCTGCAGTGCCCCGACGGCGGGTGCGGTCACTGCCACCAGTGCACGACGACCGTGGGTGGCACCCATCCCGACGTCACCGTGGTCGCCACCGAGGGCGTGTTCATCCGCGTCGAGACCGCCCGTTCGCTCGTCGGCCTGGCCGCCCGTGCGCCCTCTCAGGGCCGGTGGCGGGTGATCCTCGTCGAGGACGCCGACCGGTTCACCGACGAGGCGGCGGACGCCCTGCTCAAGGCCGTGGAGGAGCCCGCCGAGCGCACCGTGTGGGTGCTCTGCGCGCCGAGCGCCGCGGACGTCATCGTCACCATCCGGTCGCGGTGCCGCGCGGTGGCGCTGCGGGTGCCGCCCGTCGAGGCGGTGGCCGAGCTGCTGGTGCGGCGGGACGGCATCGAGCCGCACGTCGCGCTGGTGGCGGCGCGCGCGGCGAGCAGCCATGTCGGCGTCGCCCGCCGGCTGGCCCGCGACCCGGAGGCCCGTGCGCGCCGGGCGGAGGTGCTGGCGATCGCCGTGCGCGTGCGCGGGGTCGGCGACGCGGTGCTCGCCGCCGGTCGGCTCGTGGAGACCGCGCAGGCCGACGCCAAGGCGGCGACAGGGGAGCGGGACGGCGCCGAGCGCGCGGCGCTGCTGCGATCGCTGGGGGCCGAGGGGCTGGCGACACTGCCCCCGGCGGTGCGCTCGCAGGTCAAGCAGCTGGAGGACGACCAGAAGCGGCGCGCCACGCGGGCGCAGCGCGACGTGCTGGACCGGGCGATGCTCGACCTGCTGTCGCTGTACCGCGACGTGCTCGTGGTCCAGCTCGGCGCCGCTGTCGACCTCGTCAACGTCGAGCAGGACGCCATGGTGCGCGAGCTCGCGGCAGGATCGACGCCCGAGCAGACGCTGCGGCGGATGGACGCCGTCGGGGTCGCGCGGACGCGGCTCGCCGGCAACGTGGCGCCGCTGCTGGCGGTCGAGGCGATGGCGATCGGGCTGCGGCCGCAGGCCTGACGCCGCGGGTCCGCAGGCTTGCCGCTGTGGTGGTCCGGCACAACGCAGCGGCCGTTCCTCGGACGAGGGCGGGCGCCGGGGCCCGCCGTGCGGACCAGATCCGGGCAGCCGTCACGCTCAGGGCATGACCGTCAGCGAGAGCGAACGCGATTCGCCCGAACGGGTGTGCGATTGGAGCCTCTCAGGGCGTTGGCGTGTCAGTGGTCTGCCGTAGTGTCGTTGCAGGTCAACCACTAGATCAGAGGTGACCGGGACGGCGGGAGGGGGCGACCGTGGAGCGCAGCACGCATCCGCTCGCGGGTGCGTTGACGGCCGCCGTGGACGGGGTGGTCCGTGCCGTGCAGGCTGCGTCGGCGGGGCTGGGCAGCCTGGCGCAGGACGAGGCGCTCGAGCTGCTGCTGACCCTCGTCGCGCAGTCGGGCCGGTTGACCGTCGCCGCTGCCCGGTTGTCGACCACGGTGGACGACGACGGGATGTGGGCCACCGACGGCGCGCGCTCGTTCGCGCACTGGCTGGCGGCCCGCACGGGCATGTCCTTCGCGAAGGCCCGGGACGCCGTAACCACCGGCCGCGCGCTGCGCGACCACCTGCCGGCCACCACCGTCGCGGGGTTGGCCGGGGAGGTTGCCCTGGAGCAGGTGGCGGCGTTGGCGAAGCTGGCGCCGACCAGTGAGGCTCGCCAGACGGTGCTGGCGGCGCCGGCCGAGGAGTGCGGGGAGGAGTTCCTGCTGGCCGAGGCTCGCGTGCAGCCGGCCGACTCCTTCCGGCGGCTGGTCCGCCGCTGGGCGGCCGCCGCGGACCCGCATGCCGACGAGCGCGGTTACCGCGCGGCGTGCGAGCGGGAGTTCGTCGCGCTGGCCCCGACCTCGGACGGCTACCACCTGGCCGGGTTCCTCACCACGGAGCACGGCGCGATGCTCACCGCCGCGCTGGACGGCGTGATGACCCCGCCGGTCCCCGACGACTCGCGCAGCTACCAGCAGCGCCGTGCCCAAGCGGTCGCCGACGTGTCCCGCCTCGTCCTCGAGCACGGCCTGGTCGGCACGGGCTCGGCGGTGCGCCCGCACCTGTCCGTCGTGGTCGACTTCGACACCCTGCGCCGCGCCGTGCAGGACGACCGCGAAGCCCCCGGGAGCGACCGCAGGGCCGACGAGGACCACCGCGGGAGCGACGAGGCCGGGACAAGCTTCCGCTGGCCGAGCGAACAGACCGGGTCCGGGTGCCTGTTCCGCCTCGCCCCGGTGGCAGACGTGGAACGGTTCGCCGTCGCCGAGGTCCTCGGCGCGGGTCCGATCCCCGCCAGCGTGCTGGCCCGGTTGGCGTGCGACAGCGAGATCAGCCGGGTCGTGTTCGGCCCCGACTCGCAGGTGATCAACGCCGGCCGGGCCGAGCGCACCTTCTCCGGTCCCCGGCGCAGGGCCGTGATCGCCCGCGACGGAACCTGTCGCTACCCCGGGTGCACCGCGCCACCGGCGCTCGGGGAGATCCACCACGTGGAGCAATGGGCCAGGGACAACGGCGACACCGACATCAACCTCGGCATCCTGCTGTGCTGGCACCACCACGACCTGGTCCATCGCCTGCACATCCAGATCCGCCGGTCACCTACCGGCGGCTGGTTCTTCCTCACCAGCCACGGCACGCCCGTCGCCGCCGCCGTCTGACCTCCGCCGCAGCCGGGGCGGCCAGGCGGCGCCGCATGGCGAGCCGGCGGCGGTCGACGTGAGCGGGGGGTTCGCCGACCGGCTCGGTCGTGCGCTCCTCGGCGGCTGCCTCGTCGTGCGCGGCCGCCCGCCGCCCGGGCAGCCTGCGGCAGGCGACGAGCGCGATCGCAGTGAACCCGACTGCCCGCCAGAACGCGCGGTGGAGTGCCGCCAGCGGGTCGTCGGTGACCTGGACCGTGGCGTCGAGCAGCACGGCGAGGATCGCGGTGCCGGAGGCGCCGCCCACCTGCTGGGAGATCCTGGTCAGCACCGAGGCGTGCGGCACCTCGTCGGGCCCGGTGTCGAGGTGGGCCACGGTCATCACCGGGATCGTCGCGCCGCCCGGGCCGAAGCCGTGGACGAGCAGGACCGTGACCAGTCACCACGTGCTCGTCGTCGGACCCGCGACGGCGAACGGGACCGTCGTCTGCGCGACCAGAAAAGAACGCGGCCACCGTGACGGTCCGGCGCCGATCGCGTCCGTCAACCGGCCGGCCAGCACGTGGCTGAAGATCGACCCGACCCCCTGCGGCACCATCATGGGGCTGGCCGTCAGCGCGGTGGCGCCGCGCACCTCCTGCCAGAACGAGGGCAGCAGCAGCAGCGTGGTTCCGAGCGTCGAGGCGCCCACGACGAACAGCGCGGCGGGCGACGAACCCACCGCCTCAGCCTGGCCGCCGTGCGCCAGTCCTGGGTGGGCGGCCGCGAGCTCGGCATCGTCCACATCGTCGAGCGGGCGATCGTGCGGGGCGAGGTCGAGGCGGTGCGCGCCACGCCGCGCGCGGTCCAGGTGACCCTCGACCTGCTGCGGCACGACGTGCTCATGCAGATGGGCAGCATCTCCGACGCCGAGGTCGTCGACCAGGTCGCCGTGCCGCTGCTCACCGGCCGCCCGCCGGAGCCGTCGCCAGCGGCGTGACCGTCGCGTCCGCTCAGCCGCCGGCCGGCAGGCCCGCGTCGGGCAGGCTCACCGTGAACGCGGCGCCGCCCTCCGGCGCGACGCCGACGGCGATCCCACCGCCCAGCCGCTGCACCAGCCCGTGCACCAGGGACAGGCCGATGCCGACCCCCACCGGCCGCTCGTCGCGGTAGCGGGCGCCGAGCGCGCCCGGCTCGAAGGCGACCGCACAGTCCTCCGGGGTGAGCCCGGGGCCACCGTCACGCACCTCGAGCACCGCTCCGGCCGGCGTCTCCCGGGCGGCGATCACCACCGGGCGGCCTGCCGGGGTGAGCCGCAGCGCGTTCGCGACCAGGCCGTCGAGCACCTGCCGCACCCGGCCGGCGTCGGTCTGCACGACGAGCGGTCGATCGGGGCGTTCGACGACGAGCCGGGCGCCGGTCGCCTCGGCGCGGGGCGACCACGCACCCGCCGCCTGGTCGAGCAGCACGGTGAGGTCGGTGGCGGCCGGCTGGAGGCGGAAGTCGTCCGCGCCGAGGCGGGCGAGGTCGAGGAGGTCCTCGACGAGCCGTGTCAGGCGCGCCGCCTCGTCGACCACCACGCGCCCGGCCTCCCGCGCCTCGTCGCCCGTCACCACGCCGTCGGCGATGGACTCGCCGAACCCACGCACCGCCGTCAGCGGCGTGCGCAGCTCGTGGGACACCGAGAGCAGGAACCTCCGTTGCCGGGCCTCCGACGTCGCCAGCGCCCCCGCGAGGGTGTTGAGCGACTCGGCGACCTCGGCGATCTCGGGCGGCCCCTCGATCGGGACGAGGACGTCCCGGCGGCCCGCGGCCAGCTCGCCCGCGGCGGCCGCGGTCCGGCGCAGCGGCCGGGTGAGCACCTGTGCCGTCGTCGTGCCCGCGAGGAGGCCGACGACGAGCCCGGCCAGGCACCCGGTGGCCACGGCCTGATCGATCCGCCGGGTGGGGGCGACCACCGCCGCGCGCTCCTTGGCGCGCACCCGGGCCGGGTCCACGGTGCCGGAGCTCCGGATCGCGGCGAGGCTCGCCCGCTCCTCCGCGAGCACCACCCGGGCCGCCGCGAAGCCGGCCAGCGCGGCCGCTGCGAGGGCGACACCGACGCAGGTGAGCGTGATGCGCGTCGTCAGGCTCGTGCTCATCGGTCGCCTCCCCGGTGCGCGCGCCCGCGGTCGCCCACGTGACCCGACGATCCGGCGACGCCCGGCACGGCGCGGCGCGTCACAGGTCGCCGCCCCGCTCGTCGGCCGCGTACCCGACGCCCCGGACCGTCCGCAGCGGGGCGCCGGCGCCGAGCTTGCCGCGCAGCTGGGCGACGTGGACGTCGACCGTGCGCCCGCTGCCGCCGCCGTACCCCCACACCGCCGAGAGCAGCTCGTCGCGCGTCCAGACCCGTCCCGGCGTCCGCAGCAGGTGGGCCAGCAGGTCGAACTCCGTCGGCGTGAGGTGGACCTCGTCCTCGCCGGCGTACACGCGGCGCCTCGTCACGTCCACGGACACGGGACCGAGGCGCAGCAGGTCGTCGTCCACCGGGCGGGCCCGCCGCAGCACGGCGTGCAGCCGCGCCACCAGCTCCCGCGGGCTGAACGGCTTGGTGACGTAGTCGTCCGCGCCCAGCTCCAGGCCGAGGATCCGGTCCACCTCGTCGTCCCGCGCCGTGACGAACAGCACCGGCGTCCGGTCGCCGCGCTCCCGCAGCCGCCGGCACACCTCGATGCCGTCCAGGCCCGGCAGCCCGATGTCGAGGATCGCCGCCACCGGCCGCCGGGTGAGGACGGCCTGGAGCGCGGCAGCGCCGTCCGCATGCGCCTCGACCCCGAACCCGTCCCGCGTGAGGTACAGCCTCACCAGGGACGACACCGCGGGGTCGTCCTCGGCCAGCACGACGAGGCCGGGCACGGGCACCTCCTCACGAGCTGTCGGACGCGATGTCCCGGTCGACCTCGTCGGCCAGCGCGTTCGCCCCGTCGAGCGCCTGCTGGACGGCTGCCGCGCCGCCGGGAACGGCGGTCGGCCCATCTTCGCGCGTGGTGCCGGGGACGGGCGACGTGGCGGCGGCGGGCGCGCCGGGCGCCAGGGCGCCGGCCGGCCGTGCGGACCCGGTCGCGTCCGCACGGCCGCAGCCGCCCAGCGCGAGGACGACGAGCACCGCGGCGGCCGCCACCCCCGCTCGTCCCCGGGACGAGCGGGGAACGCCCCGCCCGCCCGGGCCCCGGCGGCAGCCCGGGGTGGTCACTGGCCGGCCGCCGGGAGGACGGCGCACACGTCCGTGTCGACCGTCGTCAGCCGCGCGAGGGCGCGCTGGAGGGCGGGCACCCGGTCGGCTCGCAGCGTCGCCCGCGCGGTGAGGACGTTCGCCCGGTCGGTGTGCCCCGCGGCCGTGGCGCGCTGGGCGCGGGCTCGCAGGGAGGCGGCCGAGCCGGGCGTGTCGGCGCCGGCCTGGATGCGCGTGATGAGCGCGTTCAGCCGCTTCTCGGTCGTGGTGACCCGGGCGCACTCGGCCCGCACGGTCGCCAGGTCGGCCGTGATGGTCACCTGGTTCCCGTTCACCGAGGTGGTGATCGTCGGTGACGGGGACGGTGCCGGTGTGTCGGCGGCCCAGGCGGCGCCGGTGCCGAGGGCGGTGACGAGCAGTGTGGTGGCGGCGACGGCCGCGACGCGGGGCGTGATCCTGCGGGACATCGGTGGCTCCTCTCAGTGGTGGTCCGATGTCGCCGACGCTGCCCCGCGCAGATGCACGGCCCGTCAGCGGAACGTTCGGACTTCGTCAAGGTCGGACGGCTACCGTGGTGGCCGTGCTGTTGACCCGTCGCCGAGCCGCTGCCGTCCTCGTCATCGCGTCGGCGGGCCTGCTGCTCGCCGGGTGCGTCGCCCCGGTGCACCAGGTGACCGCACCGACCAGCAACCCGAGCGCGCAGACGCCGCCGGCCGCGGCGCCGGCCGGGTCGGCGAAGTTCTACACGCAGCACGTCGCCTGGTCGTCGTGCCCCCAGGGCACACAGGCCGACCAGTGCGCCACGATCAAGGTCCCGCTCGACTGGTCGCACCCCGACGGCGCGACCATCTCGCTCGCGGTGGCGCGCGACGCGGCGACCGGCGCCGACCCCGTGGGTTCGATCCTCGTCAACCCCGGCGGCCCGGGCGCCTCGGCGATCGACTTCCTGTCCACGGCCGACACCATCGTCAGTGCCGAGGTGCGTGACGAGTACGACCTGGTCGCGTTCGATCCTCGCGGCGTCCAGCGCAGCACGCCCGTGACCTGCTACGACGGTGCGCAGATGGACCAGCTGACCGCGGCGGACTTCGACCTGAGCACGGCCGCCGGGGTCCAGCAGCAGACCGATGCGTGGGGCGCGTTCGGCAAGGCGTGCGCCGCCAAGACCGGCCCCGTGCTGGGCCACGTGGACACCGTGAGCTCGGCGCGCGACATGGACGTCGTGCGAGCGCTCGTCGGCGACCGCACGCTGGACTACCTCGGCTACTCGTACGGCACCAAGCTCGGCGCGACCTACGCCGCCCTGTACCCGACGACCGTCGGCCGCATGGTGCTGGACTCCGCGCTCGACCCGACGCTCGATGCCGACCAGATGGCGGCGGGCCAGGCCGCAGGGTTCGAGGGCGCGTTGCGGGCGTACGTGACGAACTGCCTGTCCGGCTCGCACTGTCCCCTGACCGGTCCGGTGGACCATGCGATGGCCCAGATCAAGACGATGCTCGACAGCACCCACACCAATCCGCTGCCCACCTCGTCGGGCCGCCGGCTGACGGCGCCGCTGGCGTTCACCGGGATCGCCTACCCGCTCTACTCGCAGCAGGCCTGGCCGCAGCTGACGACCGCGCTGCGCGCCGGCCTCGCCGGTGACGGCAGCGTCCTCCTCGCGCTGTCGGACGCCTACTACGACCGTGCCTCGAACGGCACCTACACGACGAACACCACCGAGGCGTTCAGCGCGATCAACTGCCTCGACCTCAAGGCCACCACCGACCTCACGCAGATGCGGGCCCAGGCGGCCGCGATCGCGAAGGTGGCTCCGACGGTCGGCGAGTTCTTCGGCTACTCCGGCACGCTGTGCGCCCAGTGGCCGGAGCCGTACGTCGGCGGCCTGACGAGCTACTCCGCCAAGGGCGCTCCGCCCATCGTGGTCATCGGCACGACGAACGACCCGGCCACCCCCTACGTCTGGGCCCAGGCGCTGGCCAAGGAGATGTCCTCCGCGGTGCTGCTGACGCACGTCGGGGAGGGGCACGGCGTGTACGGCCTCGGCAACGCGTGCGCGACGCGAGCGGTGGACGACTACTTCCTCGACGGCACCACGCCGGCGCCCGGGACGCGCTGCTGACCGCTCCACGGACGGCTCGTCGGGCGCGCGCTCGGGGACCGACCCGCTTTGGAGCCCGCCGGGGCCTCCGGGTACAGTTGCCACGCTCGTCGGGCCTGCCCGACGACGCCGCCTTAGCTCAGTCGGCAGAGCGTCTCACTCGTAATGAGAAGGTCGAGAGTTCGATTCTCTCAGGCGGCTCCCCACGCCACGGCGTCGCGCCACCAGCCTCGTCGCTGGCGTGCCGCTCTCGTCGTCGATCCTCTCGTCCGCAGCGCTCGCGATGGCCGACGATAGGGTGGCCCCCCGGCCCCGACGACCAAGCGAGGTGACCGTGCCGCGCATCACCGCTCCGACGGTCGCGGAGCATCGCTCGCGCCAGCGCCGCGCGATCCTGGACGCGGCCCGCGCGCACCTCGCCGAGACCGGCGCGGCGCCGACGCTGGCCGAGGTGGCTGCCCGGGCCGGCCTGGCACGGTCCAGCCTCTACGAGTACTTCGGCTCGCGCGAGGAGCTGCTCGCGGCCGTCGTCGCGGACGTCTTCCCGGCGTGGGCGGGCACGGTGGTCGACGCCATGCGGGCGGTCCCGGAGCCGGGCCGGCAGGTCTGGGCGTACGTGGAGGCCAACGTCGTGCTCTTCGCGGGGTCCGAGCGGGCCGTCGCCCAGGTGCTGACGTCGGTCGTCGAGCCGCACCTGCTGGCGGGGCCGGTGCGCGACTTCCACCAGTCGCTGCAGGGGCCGCTCGTGGCCGCGTTGGCGGCCTTCGGCGAGCCCGACCCGGCCAGTGTGGCGGACATCGTCGACTCCATGGTGCTGCGGGCCACCCGGGACGTCTGGACGCTCGGTCCGGACGAGGCGCGGCGCCAGGGCGACGCGGCGCTGCGGCTCCTGGCGCGCGTGCTCGGGCCGTACCTGGGGCTCGACGCCTCGGTCGGGGACGGCGGCCGCGCGCCCGGCCACGCCTCGGGCTGAGCAGCGGGTCCACCGCCGCGCCGTGGTCCGGTTCCTCGGGGTGCCGGACGGGGCGACCCGAGGCGACCCCGCGGGGCTACAGCAGGCGGGCGATGTGTCCGACGACGAGCGGCGGCCCGAGCGGCCCGGTGCCCAGCACGTCGTCGACGAACCGGCGGCCGACACGCACGCCTTCGGCTCCGGCGTCCCAGGCGTCGACGACGACCGCAGGGAAGGTCTGCCGCGGCCCGGGCAGGTCGGCCGGGTCACGGTCGATGAACGTGGTCGCGGCGCGTACGGCGCCCGACGAGCGCACCAGCTCGCGCGCCCGGAACCGCGCCTCGCCGACCTCGCCCGGGCACGACTCGGTGCGCCGTCGACCGTCGGCGTCGATGAGCAGCACGAAGACCTCCCGGTCGAACGCCCCGGTCTCGCGCAGCAGCACCATGGCGTGGTCGAGCGCGTCGAGGGCGAACTCGTCGACGGGCGTCGCGGGAGCCACCCGGGCGGTCGGCTCGTCGTTCGCGGTGACGGGCACCGGCGCCGCCGCGCCGGGCGCCGATGGTGCGGGCAGCGGTGCCCACGGCGTGGCGGTGGGAACGGCCGGCCCGGCGACGAGGCGCTCCGGCTCGGTGACGCGGCGCTCCGGCTCGGTGACGCGGCTCTCCGGCTCGGTGGCGAGGCGCTCCGGCTCGGCGACGGGGAGCTCTCGGCGGGCGACCGGCCGTTCCAGCCCGACGAGCGGGAGCTCCCGGTCGGCGACCGGGGACGGTGCCGGGACAGCCGGTGCCGGGACAGTCGGTGCCGGGACAGCCGGCGTGGGGACGGCTGGCGTGGGGACAGCCGATGCGGGGACGGTCGACAGGGGAAGGGCCGGCGTGGGCAGGGCTGGTTGCGGCACCTCGGCGGGGGCGGCACCGCGCGTGGGCAGCACCAGGGGCGACCAGCCGGGCGTCGCGGCGACCGGCTCGTACACGGTGCGGTCGGCGGTGGCGGCGGCGACGGTGGCCGCCAGGTGCTCCTCGCCGGCGCGGGTGGCGGCGTCGTCCGGCGCCTGCCGCGGCTGCGGCACCGCGAGTCCCGAGAGGTGAGCCGCGGCGCGCGAGAGGTAGTCCGCCATCCAGTCGCGGGCGCGGGCGTCCCACCGGTCCTGGGTGTCGAGGAACGGCACCACGGGCGCATGCGGTCGCGCGAGCGACGCCACGCCGAGGGTCGGGCCGCTCGGCCCCGGCCACACCGCCCACCGGGCGCCGGACACGTGCACCGCGAGCAGGTCGCCGAGCGCGGTGGCGACCGCCTCGACGAACCCTGCCGGGGCCGGGCCACCGTGCGTGGTGACCATCGAGTCCCACAGCCAGGAGATGGCACGCGGGTCCGTCCGGTCGCACGCCGAGGCGAGCACGGCGCGCAGTCGATCGAGGTCGGCAGTCTCTTGGTAGGTCAGCTCACGGGCGGTGACGGAGACAGGACCGCTCCACGCGGAGACCTCGATCATGACGTGGGCATCGTCGTCCGCCCGGCCCGGCTTGAGCCCGGGGTGGGCGGGTGTCGCCCGTCCGGGTGACTTCACCCGGACGGATCCGGCGTGGCGCTGCGGACCGGATCCGGCAGGACGCGGCGCATCATCACGACGTGCCGGGTGCCCGGCGCGCACGGCTCGGCTGGACGCGCATCGGCTCGCCCGGCATCTTGGGGTACTCCGGGGGGTACGGCAGGTCCCCGACCCCGTCGTCACGCTCCTGGCGGTCGGCCAGCTCGAGCGCCGACTCCAGCGAGAACCGCGGTGAGCCGCCGGCGACGAGCGGCGCGAACAGGTCCCCGACCGCGGCGAAGCGCGCGGGCATCGTGACGACGTCGAAGTCGTCGGGCCGCACGTCCGGCACCTCGTCCCAGGCGAGCGGGGCGGAGACGGTGGCCCGGGCGTTGGGGCGCACGGAGTACGCCGACGCGATGGTCCGGTCCCGGGCCATCTGGTTGTAGTCGACGAAGATCGTGGCGCCGCGCTCCTCCTTCCACCATCTCGTGGTCACACGGTCCGGGAGGCGGCGTTCGAGCTCGCGGCCGAGCGCGATCGTGGCGCGCCGGGCTTGCGTGAACGTCCACCGTGGCTCGATGGGCACGAACACGTGCAGCCCCCTGCCGCCCGACGTCTTGGGCCAGCTCGTCAGGCCGTGCTCGGCGAGCAGCTCGCGCAGGTGGGGGGCGACCACGGCGGCGTCCCGGTACGACGTCCCCGGCTGCGGGTCGAGGTCGATCCGCAGCTGGTCCGGGTGCTCGACGTCGTCGCGCGTCACCGGCCACGGGTGGAACGTCAGCGTGCCGAGGTTCGCCGCCCAGGCCACCACCGCGAGCTCGCTCGGCGCCACCTCGTCGGCCACGCGTCCGCTGGGGAAGGCGATGCGGGACGTCTCGACGTACGGCGGAGCGCCCGCCGGCACCCGCTTCTGGTAGAACGCGTCGCCCCGGGGGTCGGTCCGGGTGGCGCGCCTGGCCTGCGGGACGTACCCGCGCGGCCACCGCTCGAGGGTGGTGGGCCGGTGCAGCAGCGCGGCCAGGATGCCGTCGCCGACGGCGAGGAAGTAGCGCACGACGTCGAGCTTGGTCAGCCCCCGCTCGGCGAAGCAGATCCGGTCCGGGCTCGACACCCGGACCGTGCGTCCACCGACCTCGAGCTCCACCGCGGGCTCGTCGTGCGCTGCCACCCGCTCACGCTACGGTCGCGCGCCCAGGGCGGCGAGAGGAGGGTCACCGGCACCTGCCGCGCCGAGACCGCTCGGGTCGCGAGACGGCGAGGCCGGCCGTCCGGTCCCTCAGTGGGCGGCGTGCCACGCCCCGGTGCCGCGCAGTCGCCAGCCGTGCAGCGCGGACGTCATGGCGTGGTGGCGGGCGACGGGGACCGGGTTCTGGGTGGCGCGCGCGTGGGCGGCGCGCCGCTCGTACGCGGCACGACGAGCGGCGAAGGAGCGTCCGGCGCACTCGCGACGGTAGGCGGCCTCGGCCTCGAGGGCCGGACCTTGGGTCTCGATCATCGTTGATCGTGCCTTCCCTTGTGGGGATCGTTGTGGGATCCACTGCTAATTATAGCGGAACCCACCCGATCTGTCACGGGCAAAAGGTCCTCACGGTGCTGTCATGCGGGTGGGTGCCGCGTCCTGCCGGCGGCCCACCGTGCGAACGGCTGACCTGCCGGTTCGGGCGGCTTCGGCAGCGTGCCGGTGATATCACCCGGGCGCATGACAGCCCGCGCCCAGCGGAACCGGGCATCGTCGTGCACCCTGTTCCGGTGGGCGAGGTCCGGCACCTGTCGAGTGCCCCCAGCGCGCGGGCGCGCGGCGCGGAGCACGAGCTGTCGCTGCCCGCCGAGCCCGGCGCCGCGCGGATCGTCCGGCACTGGGTGATGCGGGTCGTCGCGGCGGCGGGCGTCGGCGGTGCGCTCAACCAGCTCGTCGAGGTGCTCACCGCCGAGCTCGTGGCGGAGGCCGTCCGGACCGGGGCGCCGGACGACGAGGTCGTCGTGCGGCTCCACGTCGTCGACGACGGCGTGCGCGTCGCCGTGACGGCCCCGGGTGTCGCGGCACTCACGCCGTCGAGCGCCACCAGCCTCGCGCTGGTCGAGGTGCTGTCCACCGCCTGGGGCAGCACCCGCAGCCAGGACGGCCAGCGGACGGTGTGGTTCGACGTCGCCACCGCGGGCTGAGCCCCCCACCTGCGACCATCTCGGCGCGCCGGGACTGCCCCGAGGTAGTTTCATTCGGTACGGGGCGTGACCGCTCCTCCTGGTCGCGGACGCGGTGAAGGGCAGGCCTGTGATGACGGACGTCGGCGGCGGGACCGGGGGTGGCGTCGCGTCGGTGCGGGTGCCGGAGATCACGGCCGAGGTGCGCGACGACGGGACGGGCGAGCTGCGCATCGACGGCGTCCTCGAGACCATCGCGCGCGGCGACCTCGCGGGCGCCGGCGCCGAGGTGACGACCCGGGTGGCGGCCGTGGCGGCCCGGGTGGGCGCGGCGGTGCCGATGCAGGTGCGCGACCCCGACGGGGTGTGGTCGCTCGTCGTGCATCCCGATGGCCGGGTGGACCAGGCCGCGCCCGCGGCCGACGAGGTGCTCGCACCCGCCGCCGCCGCCGCCACCACAGCAGCGCCCACCGGCGCCGCACCCTCCGGCGCCGCACCCACCAGCGCCGCCGCCGGTGCCGGAGCCACCGCCGGTGCCGCGGCCGGCTCCCCCGCCGCGACCGCCGGCACCACGGCAGCCGCCGGGACGGTCACCGGCACGCCTGCCGCGGCGCTCCGTGACGCCGCCGGCAGCGCGGCGTCGGCGGCCACCG
>JAJYSG010000044.1 GCA_021793675.1 Actinomycetes bacterium
CGCGCCAGTCGGTGACCGCGGGTCCCACGTCGACCACCTCGCCCGCAAGCTCGTGGCCGGGCACGTGCGGCAGCACCACGGAGTCGTCGTGCCCCTGCCAGGCGTGCCAGTCGCTGCGACACACGCCGGTCGCCGCCACCCGCACCACCACACCGTCGTCCGGGCACGGCGGCTCGAGCACCTCCCGCACCGCAGGAAGTGCCCCGAACTCGTCGATCACCAGCGCGCGCACGGCGCCGATCCTCGCAGGCTCAGGCCGGCACGGGCTCGAGCGGCACGGCGGGCGGCACCGCACCGTCGAGCAGCTCGAGCAGCTGCGGCGCGGGCGAGGACCCCGTGCCGGTCACGGCCGACACCTCCCACGTGGGCGTCGACCCCGCGGGCAGCCGCACCGTGGCCAGGCCCGCCGCCTGCGGCTTGGCCGCGATCGTGGCCGGCACCAGCGCGATGCCCAGGCCGCGGTGCAGCAGGTCGAGCAGCGTGTGGATGTCGTTGACCGTGCAGCGCACCCGCCGGTGCACGCCGTGGGTGGCCGCGGCACGGTCGTTCAGCGAGCGGACCGCCCAGGAGGGGTCGAAGTCGACGAAGTCCTCGTCGTCCAGGTCGGACCAGTCCACGCGCGACGAACCGGCCAGCCGGTGCTCCGGCGGGACGAGCAGCACCACGGGGCGGGTGGCGATCGGGGTGCGCGTCAGGCTGCCGAGGTGCTCGCTCGTCGCGACGAACGCGACGTCCATCGCGCCCGAACGCACCCGCGCCAGCAGGTCGTACGAGCCGGCCTGCGTGAAGTCGATGGCCACCTGGGGGTAGCGCCGGTGGAACCGCTCCAGCAGCGACGGCACGTCGAGCACGCCCAGGCACTGCTCGGCGCCGACGGCGAGCGTCCCGGACAGCGCGTGGGTGGCCCGCACCACGGCGTCCCGCGCGGCCCCGGCCTGCTCGAGCAGCGCGCGGGCGTGCGGCAGCAGCGCGAGCCCGGCGTCGGTGGGCTCCACCCGGCGGGTGGTGCGGGTGAAGAGCGCGACCCCGAGCTCGGCCTCCAGCGCCCGGATCGACGCGGAGAGGCCGGACTGCGACACGCCCGCGAGCGCCGCGGCGCGCGTGAAGTGCTCCTCGTCGGCGAGGGCGACCAGGTACTCCATCTGACGCAGGTCCATTGATCGGCTCCGCTTCTGGACCGGATGACCGCTAGTTGTTGGACTTCTATGTTAGAGGACGCCTAGCCTCGCAGCAGCGCCCGGTGAGGGCGCGGACGACGACACGTGAGGTGCACCGTGCAGCAACGAACCCTGGGCAACCGGCAGGTCAGCGCGATCGGGCTCGGCGGCATGCCGATGTCCATCGAGGGCCGGCCCGACGAGGCCCGGTCGATCGCGACGATCCACGCGGCGCTCGACGCCGGTGTGACGCTCATCGACACCGCGAACTCGTACCACCTGCTCGCCGGCGAGGTCGGCCACAACGAGCGGCTCATCGCCAAGGCCCTCACGACGTACGGCGGCAGCACCGACGACGTCCTCGTCGCGACGAAGGGCGGCCACCTGCGCCCCGGCGACGGCAGCTGGACCCAGAACGGCGACCCCACCTACATCAAGCAGGCGGCGAAGCAGTCCCTCAAGGACCTCGGCGTCGAGGCCATCGGCCTCTACCAGTTCCACCGCCCGGACCCGCGCGTGCCGTGGGCCGACTCCGTGGGCGCCGTCCGCGACCTGCTCGACGAGGGCCTGGTCCAGATGGCCGGCGTCTCCAACGCCAGCGTCGCCCAGATCGACGAGGCGAACGAGATCCTCGGCGGCCGCCTGGTGTCGGTGCAGAACCAGTTCTCCCCCGCGCACCGCTCCACGCTCGACACGCTGCAGCGCTGCGCCGACCTGGGCATCGCCTTCCTGCCGTACAGCCCCCTCGGCGGCATCACCCGCGCCGGCGGCGTCGGCGACCGCTTCCCGCAGTTCGCGGCCGTCGCCGCCGCGCACGGCGTGTCCGCGCAGCAGGTGGTGCTCGCCTGGGAGCTGTCGCTCGCGACCGTCGTCCTGCCCATCCCCGGGGCGTCGCGCCCCGAGTCGATCGTCGACAGCGCCGCCGCGGCGGACCTCGTCCTGTCCGACGACGAGCTCACCACCCTGTCCGCGCGCTGAGACCGGAGACACCCGTGAAGACGTTCACCCTGCCCGGCACCGACCTCGTCGTGCCCGAGGTCGTCCTCGGGCTCATGCGCATCGCGGACAAGTCCGACGACGAGATCCGCACGCTGGTCCACACTGCCGCGGACGCCGGCATCGACTTCGTCGACCTCGCCGACGTCTACGGTCCCGCCCTCCACGAGTGCGAGGCGCGCTACGGCGAGGCGATGAAGCTGACCTCGTCGGCCCGCGAGCAGGTGACGATCCAGACCAAGGCCGGGATCGTCCGCGAGCCGCTGAGCTTCGACTTCTCCTACGAGCACCTGGTCGCCTCGGTGGACGGCTCGCTCGAGGCGCTGCAGACCGACTACATCGACATCCTGCTGCTGCACCGGCCGGACGCCCTCGTCGAGCCGGAGGAGGTCGCGCGCGCGTTCGACGATCTGCAGGCCGCCGGCAAGGTGCGCCACTTCGGCGTCTCCAACCAGAAGCCGAGCCAGATGGAGCTGCTGCGTCGCTCCGTGACGCAGCCGATCGTCGCCAACCAGGTCCAGCTGTCGATCACGCACGCCAACCTGTTCACCCAGGGCACGGCGATCAACATGAACGGGCTCGACCAGTCCGTCGACCGCGACAACGGCACCGTCGACTACTGCCGGCTGCACGGCATCGCGCTGCAGGCCTGGTCACCGTTCCAGGCCGGGTTCTTCGACGGACCCTTCCTCGGCTCGGACGCGTACCCCGAGCTCAACGCGGTGATCAGCCGGTTGGCGGGCCAGTACGGCGTACCGGCGGAGGCGATCGCGACGGCCTGGATCCTGCGCCATCCCGCGCGTTGGCAGGTGGTGCTCGGCACCACCACGCCGGCGCGGGTCACGGCGGCTGCGGCGGGCTCGGACATCACGCTGACGCGCTACGAGTGGTACGAGCTGTACCGCGCGGCGGGCCACATCCTGCCCTGACGGCCCTTGGTCCTAGGACCACGGACCTTGGTCCCACTCGGGACCGACCCAAAGCGGGACGGAGCCGGACAAAAAGACCGTCCCTCGAACGAGTGGTTGTCCGGGTGAGATCACGGCGAAGCCCTGACGCGGCGGGGTCCCGACGGCCGAGGATGGTCGGCATGCAGGGGACCCCGCCGGAAGGCCAGGAGAAGCATCGAGACGTCTTCGTCCAGGTGACGGACGCTGATGTCCACGCTGCACGAGACGCCTGGTGGCGCGCCCAGAGCGCAGATCCCGCCTCTGGTCGCACCGCGACCCTGTACGAGTCGTACCGCCAGATCGTGCACGCACAGGCGCAGCAGATCGCCGAGGAGTTCCGCGCGGCGCACGCACGCTGACACGGGATCACGACGGGGTCGGGGCTGCGCGCCCCGGCCCCGTCGTCATGTCGTCGTCATGCCGAGCCGGCGGCCCGTCGTCACGCCTCGGCGGTCTGCCGGGGCAGCACCTGGACGTCGGGACCGGGGAAGACGAGCCCCTCGTGCCCGTCGGCGAACCGCACCAGGAACGGCGGCCCGCCCTCGGGTCCGCGGGCCTCGACGATCTCGCCCGAACGGTCCTTGGTATCGATGGTCCGGCCATGGACGACGAGCCGGTCACCCACTGATGCGTGCATCGTTGCTCACCTCGCTTGGGCTTCAGCACGAGGCTAGCCCGACCCGCGCGTCTCGGCACCGGACGCGGCGGCTTCGGCGGCCGCCGGGCGTCCCGGCACCCTGCTCGAGACGTCGCTGCGGCGCGGCCGATCCGGCCGAGCCGCAGCGTCAGGCGGCGACCAGGTCGAACGCGTTGCCCTCCGGGTCGGCGAGCGTGACCGAGCGCTGCTCGGTCCCCAGCACGCCGTACATCCGGCGCGCGCCGAGCCCGACGAGCCGGCGCGACTCGCCGTCGAGGTCGGTGGTGGTCAGCTGCAGGTGCAGCGGCGTGCGCAGCACCCGGCCGTCCCGGACCCGCCGGAAGACGAGGTGCGGCGCACCGATGGACGAGCCGCCGACGAGCTCGGCGTACTCGGGCGTGGCGCCCGGGCGCCACCTCGAGACGCAGCGCGGCGGCCCAGAAGTGGGCAGCGAGCTGGGCGTCGAACGCGTCGTACGCGAGACCGTGGAACGTGGTGGGCATGACGCCTCCAGGGGTGTGCGGGAGCCGGGTTCCGCCGGTGGGTCGGTGACGACCGTGACGGACCGGGCTCGAAGGATGCTGTGACGACGCCGGGCGGCTGCCGTGCGACGGGTGCGGCTGCTCGTCCGCACCACGAGCGGAGGAACCTCCGCTGATGACCGGCAGCCTAACCGGAGGAACCTCCGATTGGCAAGGGATATCGCAGACCGCCCACCACCTGCGGCGTCGCACCGCCCGACTCGCCGCACGGCGCGACAGGCGCGACGATCGGCCCATGACGACCGGCCACCGCGCGTGAGCCTGGGACTCCTCGCCGCGATCGCGGCCCTGGTCCTGGTCCTCGCGGTGGCGATCGCCCGGCCCCGCAACATCCCCGAGGCCGCGGTCGCCGTGCCCCTCGCGCTGGCGCTCGTGGCCCTGCGCGTGCTGCCCGCCGCCGACGCGTGGGCCGAGCTGCGCTCGCTCGCACCGGTGGTCGCCTTCCTCGCGGCGATCCTGGTGCTGGGGCAGCTGTGCGAGGACGAGGGCCTGTTCGCGGCCGCCGGCGGCGGGATGGCCCGGTGGTCGGCCGGATCGCCCACCCGCCTGCTCACCGCGGTCGTCGCGATCGCGGCCGTGACCACCGCCGTGCTCAGCCTCGACGCCACCGTGGTGCTGCTGACGCCGGTGGTCTTCGCGACGGCGGCGCGCATCGGAGCCCGTTCGCGGCCGCACGTGTACGCCTGCACGCACCTGGCGAACTCCGCGTCGCTGCTGCTGCCGGTGTCCAACCTCACCAACCTGCTGGCCTTCCGGGCGACCGGGCTCGGCTTCGTGCGGTTCGCCGGGCTCATGGCACTGCCGTGGGTTCTCCTCGTCGTGCTGGAACGCCTCGCCGTGGGCCGGTACTTCCGCACCGACCTCGCCATGGCCAGCGGCGTCGACGTGACGGCCGTGCGCCCGACCGCGCCGGCGGCGGCGGGCGTGCGGGGTGACGCGACCTCGGAGCGCCGTCCCGCCGCAGCACCGGGCGTCGCCGCCGCCGTCGTCGGCGTGACGCTCGTCGGCTTCGTCGTCGCCTCGACGATGGGCGTCGACCCGGCCTGGGTGGCCGCCGCCGGCGCCCTCGGGCTGGCCGGCCACGCGCTGGTGCGCCGCCGCGTCACGGCCGGCACCGTCGGCCGCTCGCTCAACCTCCCGTTCCTCGCGTTCGTGCTGGCGCTCGGCGTCGTCGTGCGGGCCGTCATCGACACCGGGCTGTCGACCGCGGTGGGCGCCCTGGTGCCGCGCGGATCGTCGTACGGCGCGCTGCTGCTCGTGGCGGTGGTCGCCGCCGTGCTGGCGAACGTCGTCAACAACCTGCCGGCGATCCTGCTGCTGCTGCCGCTGCTCGCCGGCCACGGCGCCGGGCCTGTGCTGGCCGCGCTCATCGGCGTCAACGTGGGGCCCAACCTCACCTACGTGGGCTCGCTGGCGACGCTGCTGTGGCGGCGCATCGCCCGGGCGCACGACTCCGAGCCCGGGCTCGCGGAGTACCACCTGTTCGGTGCCCTGACGGTGCCGGCCTCGATCGTCGTGGCGACGTCCGCACTGTGGGCCGGGCTCGCCCTCACCGGAGGAGGATGACGCGATGGCGGTGCTGGTCTGGGTGGCCGAGGGCACGTGGCCGGCCTGCGTCGACGCCGCGGCGCAGTGGGCGCCACCCGCGGCGGAGGTGGCGCTGCTCGCCGCAGCCGCCGGTCAGGGCGCCGACACGGCGCACGGCGCGTTCGCCGGCCTGCTCGGCCGGGGGCGCGCCGGGCGCGACCCCGGCGCTCGCATCGCAGCGATGGAGGTCGCCGCGGTCGCCGCGATGCTCGACGCCGCGCAGGCACGGCTGACCCGACCGAGCACGTCCCGGACGCTGACCGGGCGGCCCGAGCGCGCGCTCGTCGAGGCCGCAGCCGGTGCCGATCTCCTGGTGCTCGCCAGGGACGGCGACCTCGAGCGCCTGGGTCCGCACAGCCTCGGACCGGTGACGCGGTTCGTCGTGGACCACGCGCCGTGCCCGGTGCTGCTCGTCTGGCCCCGCCGCCCGACGACGACCACGCTGCCGCCCCCACCCGCACCGGGGGCTCCCGCGCCGTCCGGCCCGCCGCCCGGAGCGTGAGGCCGGCTCAGGACGAGCGCGACAGGATCTCCAGCACCTCGTCGCGCGTCAGGCGCACCGGGTTGCCCGCCATGCTGCTCGCCGCCAGCGCGGCGTCAGCCACCGCGGCATGGTCGTCGGGGCGCAGCCCCAGCTGCGCCAGCGGGCGCACGCCGAGCGAGCTCACGGTGTCGGCGATCCAGCTCACGCCGTCCTCCACCTCGGCGTCCGGGCTGCCGGTGAGCAGCCGGGCAGCCTCGGCGTAGCGGTCCAGCGCCGGCGAGGAGCGGTCCCGCTCGCGCAGCGCACGGAGGTTGACCTCGGCGGTCGCCGCGAGCACCGCCGCGACCACCTCGCCGTGCGGCGCGCCGAGCATCCCGCCCAGCGGCGCCGCCAGGCCGTGCACCGCGCCGAGCTTGGCGTTGGCCAGCGCCATGCCCGACAGCAGCGCCGCCAGGCTCATGTCGGTGCGCGCGGCGAGGTCGTCGCCGTGCCGGTAGGCCGTGTGCAGGCTGCGGCCCGCCCGGACCAGCCCCTCCCGGGCGAGGGCGTCGGTCAGCGGGTTCGCCCTCGGCGTGACGAGCGCCTCGAGGCACTGCGTCAGCGCGTCCAGGCCCGACGAGGCGGTGACCGCGGGCGGGCACGTCAGCGTGAGGGCCGGGTCCACGACGGCGACCGCCGGGAGCATCGCCGGCGAGCGCAGGCTGGCCTTGACCCCGTGCTCGGGCGAGAGGATCGGCGCGTTGGCGGTCGCCTCGGCGCCGGTGCCGGCCGTGGTGGGCACCGCGACCACCGGCAGCGCCGTCGCTGTCAGCGGCAGGCCGCGCCCCACCACCTCCAGGTGGTCGAGCACGTCGCCGTCGTCGTGCAGCAGCACCGCGACCGCCTTGGCGAGGTCGACGACGGAGCCGCCGCCCCACCCGACGACGACGTCCGGCCGCGCCTCCCGGGCCGCGGCGAGCGCCGCGCGGACGCCCGCGACGGTCGGCTCGCCGCTCCACCGCCAGACGGTCGCCTCGTCGGGCAGCCCGGCCAGCCCCGCCGCGGCCTGGTCGCCGTGCGTCCCGAGCACGACGAAGACGCGCGCGCCGAGCTCGGCCGCGAGCCGCGGCACCTGCTCGGACGCGCCGGCGCCGACGACGATCCGCCCGGCTGTCGCGAAGGTGAACACGGCTGCCTCCCCATCGACGACGCTCTCGGCACCTATCCTTCCCCGCCCGCGCCGGTGCGCTACCGGCGCCGCGTGCGCCAGCGCGAGGTCGCGCGACATCCCGCCCGCACCGCGGGCCGTCTGCGGGGGTGCAGCACGACTCCGCGGGTCGTCGGCGTCACGTCCTTCCGGTCGGCGCCGGCGCGACGCCGGCGGGGTGGGGGGCCACGCGGCACAGCACCTGCCCGCGCAGCCGCACGACGAGGGCGCCGGCCGTCATCGCCACGGCCGCGACGGCCAGCACCGGCTGCGCCGGGGCGAACCAGCGCATGGTGCCGGCGTAGCCGAGGGCGAGCAGGGCGACCTTGTTGCACACCGGGCAGCCGACGGCGAACCACGTCAGCACGCCGCCGGCCATCCCCCAGCGGGTCGGCCGGTCGGTCGCGGTCGTCGTGCCCTCCGGCTCAGGGGACACCTCCGCCGGGGTCGCGACGTCCCGCGGGGCCGGCGCCGGCCGGACGTACGTCGCCGCGAGCATCCCCGCGAGCACCGAGGACAGCACCCACGTCACGTAGCTCCACGCCTGGGGCGGGACCTCGCGGCCGAACACGGGGTTGGGGATCAGCACGGTCGGGATGCCGAGCAGCGCCGCGAAGGCGAGCGTGAAGCCGGCGGCCGCGCCGATCTGGCGGGCGGTCCATCGCTGCAGCGCCAGCCTGGCGGCGTGCAGGGTGCGGCGCGGCTCGGTCATCGGGTCTCCAGTTCTCGTCGGGCCGGCGCGGCGTGCCGTCACCAACCCCGGCGATAATACGGTTGGGGGTATGCCTCGGTGGAAGGCAACCGCTCGACGAGCCGTTCCCCCAACTCCCCTTCGGGACACGGCATCGATGACGCTGACTGCTGGATGCCCAGCAGGCCCTGCGGTCCGGGGACCCCGAGGTGACGGACGATGACCGACCTGGAGCGGCCGCGACCGTGACGGACTCTGCCGTAGCCTTGCGGCCAGCGCTTGTGGGTCACCGGGCAGGTGCTCCCTGCGGTTCGCCCGAGGGTTGCCCTCGCTGATCTCCCCATCCGCCGGGCCTCTGGGCGATAGGGAGATTAGCTCAGACCAGGAAGAACGCCGCTGACCAGCGACGTCGCCCCGGCGGATCCTGGGACGCGGTTGGCGCGTGTCTGGAACGCCAAGACCGCAAGCACGGAATGCGACCGTGCCGCAGGCCCCTCCGCTGAGGCGGTGCTGGTGCTTGTGTTGGTCTGACGGGTGTCAGAAGTTCAGCGTAAGGACGGCGGCGTCGCCGAGCGTGGCAGCCTTGGCCTGCGCCGCGGCCACGGCCGCGTCGCGCACCGCGACGACCACCCGGCGGCCACCCAAGGCCGCCTTCCGGCTCGACAACCAGGCGAAGAAGGCCTGCTTCTGGTCGAGTCCGGCCCCCGAGCTGGGTGCGGCGGTCACCGACTGCGTGGGCCACTTCACGGTCGCGCGCTGCTCCATGTCCACCGTGACGGCGGTGGGGACCGGCTGACCGGCCACCACCGCCGCCTTCGTCCCGTTGGTCATGGGGTAGGCGACCGTGCCCTTCGGCAGCGACGGCGCCTGCTGAGCCCGGATCCGCCGATGGGGTCGGGTTGTTGGGTGGGTCGTGGGGCACGAATGCCCTTCTGACCTGGGACGATAGGACTTCTCGAGGGTCCATGCGTGCCTGGAAGAAGGGCATCCGGCAAATGCGAGTGTGCCATGTGAAGTCCGCGCGCTTCGATGATCCGACCCTGGTGTCCACGGCCGGACTAGTCCCGGTGATGGCGCTGGCCCAGCGAGCCGGGCTGATGGGTCTGGTCGCCGAGCACGTGAGCGTGCCGGGGACGGCCGACGCGAACGCGCCGGGCAAGGTCACCGCGGTGGTGGCTGGGATGGTCGCTGACTCGGACAGCCTGGAGGACCTGGCCGTGCCACCAACGGCGCCGCGAGCGCGTCGACGGGTCTCCTGTCACATCTGCCTCCGGGGGACGGCTCGATGGCCGAGCACTCCCGTCAGGGGATGACGAGAGAGCGCTCGTAGCCGGGCGGGCAGGGCAGCACGTGCTGCCAGCAGTCGTTGGCCGCGTCCCACCAGGCGTACCGGGCGTCGAGGAAGCTGATCCACTGCTCGATGAGCTCGGGGAATGTCAGCCTCACCTCGTCACCGAACGTCAGGCCGTCCAGTTCGGCAACGGTCAGGACCAGCCGGTCGGGCGTCGATGCCTCCAGGTCCGCGTTCAGCCACTTGACCTGAGCGACTTGGGCCAGCGGGAACCAGGTGTCCGGCCACCACACAGCATCGGGGATCCTGCTCTTGAGCCAGTACTCCCGCTCGGCCAACGCACGGTCCAGCGACAGGGGCCAGTAACCGCCCACTCCGATCAGATGAGCAGCCATACGCCCACGCCACGGCACCGAGCCGTCGTGCCACAGCCACCATTGCCGCAGCTCGTCGGGGAACACCACCCCGACCTGCTCTTGGGCCTGGTCCAGCCGTGCGGGATCGATCGGCGGGGCGGCCGCGGTGAAGAACGGCGAACCCTGAGCGGTGATCGCCTGCTCCAACCGGCGCAGCAACGCCGCGACCTGCGCCCCGCTCACGAGCCGGACCCCGGCGGGCACACGAAGAACGTCGGCACGTCCGCAGTCGGCAACGGCACAGCCAGGAAGTGCTGGTCGCTGCCCGGCGTGGTGAACCCGCACGCGCTGGTCCTTGTCATCGCACCGTAGACGGTTCCTTCCCACTTGTTGTCGTCTTTGTTGATCGCCTCAAGCACGACGGGTCCGTAGGTGTTGTAGGCGTCGGGGCCGCCTTCCGTGGTCGCAAAGAATGGGTACTCGTCGCACTGCTGCGTCGTCGTATCGATATCCGCGCACGCCGAGGAGTACGGCTGGCTCGCGTACCAGTCGCGTGACACGCTCTGTTCCTTCACCAGCCCGGGCATGTACTCCAGTTGGAGCAACTGCGGGGCGGCTTTCAGGACCTCGGCGTTGTGTTCGGCCGCTTCCTTCCCCAGGCCGGTGGCGCCCCCCACGTACAGGATCCGGGACTTGCTGCACGTGTCGGCGGCGGCCAGCAGGCCAACCGAGAAGGCCGCTTGCACACGCTCGAGGCACTCCCGCGCGGCGGTGAGGAGCTGGTTCGCGGTGGGCCCGTCGTGGGTGCTTGGTCCGATCGTGCTGACGCTGTGGATGTTCGCAACGAGCTGCGTGAGGTCGGTCTGGCTCGTCGGGACGGCCGGACCCCATGGCGCCTGCGGGTGGGGCGCGTTCGGGTTGGTCGGGTCGGGTGCCGTCTCCGTGGGCGCAGCGGTTGCGGTCTTGTATGCGGCATCCAGCAGCGCACCGAGGGCCGCGCCGCCGGCCGTCTCGATCAGCTTGACCAGCGCCGCCTTCAACCCCAGGGCATTGCACTCCAAGGTGGCATCGGTCGCACTTGAGTGGAACTCAGCGTTGCCTACGATTGCCGACCCCCACACCAGGCAGGCCTCGCCCGCCGTGGGGTAGGCAGCCTCGACCTGCGCGATGAGCGCCGCGACGGTGGGAGTGTCAGCGATCTGGTCAGTTGGCACGCTCGAGACGACGACGACATCGCTGACCGCTTCAACATCGTTGCTTGGCGGCGAATCGGTCGGTGCGCCCTGGGCCACGAACGCCCGATAGAACTTCACATCGCCCGGCGCCGGGCTGCTCCCACCCGTACAACTGGGCACCGAGCATGCCTGCGCCATGTGGCCCGTCTGGTCGTAGATGGACACCCAGTACGGATACCCGTCGACGGACGCGCTGGCTTGCGCCTGAACAGCGGACCCACCCGTTGCCGTGAGCGTCACCGTTCCGACCCAGCCGATGTTCGTGACCGTCACCGAGTTCGACACCGCGTATGCCGCGGGCGGTGCGTTATCCGGCGCGTTCGCCGCCAGGTAGGCGGTGTAGGTGTGGCTGCCATGGATCGGAACTCGGCCGCCCGCGGCGCACGACCCCACCGAGCAGGCCTGCAGCCTGTGCCCCGTCTCGTCATAGATCGACAGCCAGTCCCAGAAGCCCATCCCGCCCGCGGTGATCGCCGCGCTGAGCTGCGCGGACTGATTCCACTGGACCTGAGTGCTTGCGGCGGACAGCGAAATCGTCGTCCCCGGCACGGCGGCCTGGCTAGGCACCGCCCCAGCAACCAAGGCCAAGGCGGCAGCAGTGCACAGAGCAAGCAAGCGTCGGCGAACGTTCCTCACAGCATCCCCCTGCTTGTCAAGACCCCATCGGGCCACGAGCCACCCTGCTGCACCACCCACGAGGCTGGCAACGCGATGGCGACAAGTGTCCTTCTACGATCGCGGGGTGAGCGGGGGAGCGGGCACCGGCAGGGTAGTAGGGCGACTCGTGCGGCAGGCGCGCTACGCGCCGGAGTACGACACGAGCCAAGAGTTGGCTCCAAGCGACTGTCCGTGCGTGCTTCTGGTGCGCCAGAACGATGGCGTGCACGCTCTGACGGCTGGTGCGGATCGGATGCGTTTGCTGCCGGCACGAGGCCAGGACGGTGGTAGTGCGCGTGAGGTCCTAGCCGAGGACGGGCACGTCGTCTTTCTTGAGGCGATGGCCTGGCGCGACGATCCGACGCTTGAGTACCTGGACCGGCGGTACAGCACGGGCATCTTCCGGCTCGACCTACGCAACATGGCGACGACCCGTCTGCCTTTCGAGCCTCGGCCCGGGCGGATGACGCGTCGCTGGTTGGGCGCGTCGCGTGACGGAGAGCGCCTACTGATCGCCGAGTCTTGGTCCTTGCCCATCGAGATCCCACGCGACGCAACTCCCGCCGAACAGAGCGTCCTGCGGTACAACGCGGGACGAACGACCCTGACCCTCGTCGATGTCGCCCGGGAGGAGTCGCATGAGCTCGACACCTTCGCCGGAGGGATCTTCTCGGCGGCGGACGACTTGCCGATCCAGTGGTCCCCCGACGGAACGCGCGTCGCAGTGGGCACATGGGGTTCGCTCGTCCCAGGCAAACGGGTGCTCCCGCAGATCCGCTTGCTCGACGTCGTCTCCGGCGTCCTGATCGGTTCGGTACCCGACGCACAATTGATCGGTTCGCTGTCGTGGAGTCCAGACTCCAGTCGGTTCCTCATTGCCCGTTCTGATCAGGTCTTGGCCCATGACGTCGCGACACTCGCCGACTTGCTGTTGCCGGGATTCCCGGATCAGCGGGTCGAGCCCCCGGGGCATGGTGCGCACCGAGTGCTCGGGTTTGCAGACGATGGACGGATCCTCAGTGCTACCGAGCGTGGGAAGTCGATGACGGTGTGGCTCACCGACCACGGAACTGGGGAGGTCGAGCAACTGTGCCGGTGCGCTGGGCGTTCGTACCAGTACCCAGTGGTTGCCCCCGTCCCGGTCAGCCGCTGGCGCTGAGGTCCTTCGAACCGCCCGACACCGTAGGGTCTCGATCAACCCGTGCCTCCGATCCTGCGAGTCTGGTCGTGCAGAGCGGAGCATTCGCCGGTGTACGTGCGCGTGACACAGGCAGCGCCTAACAGCAGGCCCGCGCCGATCTTGTCCAGCTGCTGCACGTGACCGTGGGTGAACGCCCGCAGGAACGTGCCCAACGTCGAGGGCGCCCGGACCCCGCCCAGGACCCGGGCCGTGGCACCGGAGCGCAGCAGGTTCAGGTCCTCGATGCTGTCGGCCCCGGCCAGCATCCCCGCGATCACCGAACGGGCCTTGGCGACCGCGTTCGGGGACGGGACACTCAGGTCCTGCTCGCGGAGCTCCTCAAGCCCGGCACCAGAGGCCAGG
>JAJYSG010000045.1 GCA_021793675.1 Actinomycetes bacterium
ACTACCGCCCGCAGTTCTACTTCCGGACCACGGACGTCACCGGCGTCATCACGCTGCCCGAGGGCACCGAGATGGTCATGCCCGGCGACAACACCGAGATCCACGTCGAGCTGATCCAGCCCATCGCCATGGAGGAGGGCCTCGGCTTCGCCATCCGCGAGGGTGGCCGCACCGTCGGCTCGGGCCGCGTGACGAAGATCCTCAAGTGATCGTCGCCCCTCGGGGCTGCTGATCCACCGGGAAGGCCCGGGCGCCACGGCGCCCGGGCCTTCCCCGTGACGTGGCGGCTGAGCAGCGGGGCGGTCACCGTGCCGGGCGCGGTGCGGCGACCATGGGGCCGGCCGCGCCGCGGGTGACCCGCCGGGTGCGGTGGCGTGCGGTGCCGCCTCGGGGCGGATTGGCTTTCCTCGACCTCGTCTGGCACAATTGCGGGGTTGCCCGCTGGGGTGTGGTGCGTCTGCGCGCCTCGCATCGGCCGGGCGAAGACGTGGAGAGCTCACCTGCCCCGGGGTCACCCGGAGGTGACGGGCTCGACCGCAACCACCGATCCGGTACCGGAAGGTACGCCGCGGGCGGGTGCGTCGCGCAGCGCGACACGCCCGAGTGCGGGGGTCGGAAGGACCGGTTCGAACGACAGAGAGAAGTAGACGACGCCATGGCGGGACAGAAGATCCGCATCCGGCTCAAGTCCTACGACCACGAGGTCATCGACAGCTCGGCGCGCAAGATCGTCGACACGGTGACCCGCGCTGGCGCGCAGGTCGTGGGCCCGGTGCCGTTGCCGACGGAGAAGAACGTCTTCTGCGTCATCCGGTCGCCTCACAAGTACAAGGACAGCCGCGAGCACTTCGAGATGCGCACGCACAAGCGGCTGATCGACATCATCGATCCCACGCCGAAGGCGGTCGACTCGCTCATGCGTCTCGACCTTCCCGCGGACGTGAACATCGAGATCAAGCTCTGATTCGCTGGGAAGGACGCACTCATATGGCAACCCAGCAGACAGCGCGCCCCGTCACGGCGCTGCTCGGAACCAAGCTCGGCATGACCCAGGTGTGGGACGAGGCAGGCCGCCTCGTCCCCGTCACGGTCGTCGGCGTGGGGACGAACGTCGTGACGCAGGTCCGCTCCGCCGAGGTTGACGGCTACGCCGCGGTTCAGCTGGCCTACGGCCAGATCGACCCCCGCAAGGTGAACAAGCCGCTCAAGGGCCACTTCGAGAAGGCCGGGGTCACCCCGCGCCGGCACGTGGCCGAGATTCGCACGCCGGACGCCGCCGACTACACGCCAGGCCAGGAGATCACCGTCGAGGTGTTCGGAGCCGGGCAGTCGATCGACGTCTCCGGCACCACCAAGGGCAAGGGCTTCGCGGGCGTCATGAAGCGCCACGGGTTCAAGGGCGTCTCCGCCTCGCACGGTTCGCACCGCAACCACCGCAAGCCCGGGTCCATCGGTGCCTGCGCCACCCCGAGCCGAGTGCTCAAGGGTGTGCGGATGGCAGGCCGGATGGGCAACGAGCGGCAGACCACCCAGAACCTGACCGTGCACGCGATCGACGCCGAGAAGGGGCTGCTGCTCGTCAAGGGCGCGATCCCGGGCCCCAAGGGTGGCGTCGTCGTCGTCAAGACCGCCTCGAAGGGTGCGTGACCACGATGAGTGACACGCTCACCGTCGACGTCCTGGACGCCACCGGGGAGAAGGCCGGTCAGGCCGAGCTCCCCGGCGAGGTCTTCGACGCGCAGACGAACATCCCCCTGATCCACCAGGTCGTGGTGGCCCAGCTCGCAGCCGCGCGCCAGGGCACCCATGACACCAAGCGCCGCGGCGAGGTCAGCGGTGGTGGCAGGAAGCCGTACAAGCAGAAGGGGACCGGTCGCGCCCGCCAGGGCTCGACGCGCGCCCCGCAGTTCGCCGGCGGTGGCGTCGTCCATGGGCCGCAGCCGCGCGACTACAGCCAGCGGACCCCGAAGAAGATGAAGGCCGCGGCGCTCCGCGGTGCCCTCTCGGACCGCGCCCGCGCAGGCCGCGTGCACGTCGTCACCGGGTTTGCCCCGGGCGACGCGCCCTCGACCAGGTCGGCCGTCAAGGTGCTCGCCAACCTGTCCGGACGGCGCAGCGTGCTCGTCGTCGTCGAGCGGGCCGACGAGCAGACCTGGAAGTCGCTGCGCAACGTCGAGCGGGTCCACCTGCTCGTCGCCGACCAGCTCAACACCTACGACGTGCTCGTGAGCGACGACGTGGTGTTCACCCAGGGTGCCCTGGACGCCTTCCTCGCCGGGCGCAAGGCCAAGGAGGAGACCAAGTGACCGACGTCGGCAAGAACCCGCGCGACATCCTCATCGCACCGGTCGTCTCCGAGAAGAGCTACGGCCTGCTCGACGAGGGCAAGTACACGTTCCTGGTCGACCCGCGCGCCAACAAGACCGAGATCAAGATCGCGGTCGAGCAGGTGTTCGGCGTGAAGGTCGACTCGGTCAACACCGCGAACCGTCAGGGCAAGGCCCGCCGGACCCGATTCGGCATCGGCCGTCGCAAGGCCACGAAGCGTGCGATCGTCACCCTCCGCGAGGGCTCGATCGACATCTTCGGCGGACCGGTCGGCTGAGCGGCCCGGAAGGACATCAGACATGGCTATCCGTAAGTACAAGCCGACGACCCCGGGTCGCCGCGGTGGATCGGTCGCCGACTTCGCCGAGCTCACGCGCTCGGAGCCGGAGAAGGCGCTCGTCCGTCCGTTGACCAAGTCGGGCGGTCGCAACTCGTCCGGTCGCGTCACGACCCGCCACCACGGCGGCGGTCACAAGCGCGCGTACCGGGTGATCGACTTCCGGCGCAACGACAAGGACGGCGTGCCGGCCAAGGTCGCCCACATCGAGTACGACCCGAACCGCACGGCGCGCATCGCGCTGCTGCACTACGCCGACGGTGAGAAGCGCTACATCCTCGCGCCGAACCGGCTGAGCCAGGGCGACCTCGTCGAGTCCGGTCCCACGGCGGACATCAAGCCCGGCAACAACCTGCCGCTGCGCAACATCCCGACCGGTACCGTCATCCACGCCATCGAGCTGCGGCCCGGCGGCGGCGCGAAGATCGCGCGCTCCGCGGGGGCGTCGGTCCAGCTCGTCGCCAAGGACGGGCCCTACGCGCAGCTGCGGATGCCGTCCGGCGAGATCCGCAACGTCGACCTGCGCTGCCGCGCCACGGTCGGCGAGGTCGGCAACGCCGAGCAGGCGAACATCAGCCTGGGCAAGGCGGGACGCTCGCGCTGGAAGGGCGTGCGCCCGACCGTCCGCGGTGTCGCGATGAACCCGATCGACCACCCGCACGGTGGTGGCGAGGGCAAGACGTCCGGCGGCCGGCACCCGGTCAGCCCGTGGGGTCAGCCCGAGGGCCGCACCCGACGTCCGAACAAGCCGAGCGACAAGCTCATCGTGCGCCGTCGGCGCACCGGCAAGAAGCGCTGACAGGAGAGCAGGAGCACATGCCTCGCAGCCTCAAGAAGGGCCCGTTCGTGGACGGCCACCTGCAGAAGAAGGTGGACGTCCAGAACGCGGCCGGCACGAAGAACGTCATCAAGACGTGGTCGCGCCGTTCGGTCATCACGCCGGACTTCCTCGGCCACACCTTTGCCGTCCACGACGGCCGCAAGCACGCCCCGGTGTTCGTCACCGAGTCGATGGTCGGCCACAAGCTCGGCGAGTTCGCCCCGACGCGGACGTTCCGCGGCCACGAGAAGGACGACCGGAAGGGCCGCCGCCGCTGACCCGCGAGGGGCAGCAGCGGTGAGCACCCGGTAGGAACAGGAGACAACGATGGAAGCCATGGCGAAGGCGCGGTTCGTCCGCGTCACGCCCCTGAAGGCACGCCGCGTCGTGGACCTCGTCCGTGGCAAGAAGGCCGACGAGGCCGTCAACACCCTGCGGTTCGCGCCGCAGGCTGCGGCGGTCCCGGTGCTGAAGACGGTGCAGTCGGCGATCGCGAACGCGGTCGAGGGCGCACGGCGCAACAGCGAGCGGCTCGACGAGGCGGACCTGGTCGTCTCGGAGATCTACGTCGACGAGGGTCCGACGCTCAAGCGGTTCCGGCCGCGGGCGCAGGGCCGTGCCGGCCGGATCCTCAAGCGCACGAGCCACATCACCGTGGTCGTCTCGGTCCCCGAGCCGGCCGCCACCAAGGGAGGGACCCGCTAGTGGGCCAGAAGGTCAACCCGCTCGGGTACCGCCTGGGCATCACGACCGACCACCGTTCGCGGTGGTTCGCCGACTCGACCAAGGTCGGTCAGCGTTACCGCGACTACGTCCGTGAGGACGTGCAGATCCGCAAGCTCATGAGCACGGCTCTGGAGCGGGCCGGCATCGCCAAGGTCGAGATCGAGCGCACCCGTGACCGGGTTCGCGTCGACATCCACACCGCCCGCCCGGGCATCGTCATCGGGCGTCGTGGCGCGGAGGCCGACCGCATCCGCGGTGAGCTGGAGAAGCTCACCGGCAAGCAGGTGCAGCTCAACATCCTCGAGGTGAAGAACGCCGAGCTCGAGGCGCAGCTGGTTGCCCAGGGCATCGCGGAGCAGCTGGCGAGCCGCGTCTCGTTCCGCCGCGCGATGCGCAAGGGCATCCAGTCGGCGCAGCGCGCCGGCGCCAAGGGCATCCGCGTGCAGGTCTCCGGTCGCCTCGGCGGCGCGGAGATGAGCCGTACGGAGTTCTACCGCGAGGGGCGCGTGCCGCTGCACACGCTGCGCGCGAACATCGACTACGGCCTGCACGAGGCTCGCACCACCTTCGGTCGCATCGGCGTGAAGGTGTGGGTCTACAAGGGCGACATGACCGAGAAGGAGTACGCCCGCGAGCAGGCCACCGCCGCCCCGCGGCCGTCCCGGGGCCCGCGTCCCGAGCGCGGCGACCGCCCGGAGCGTGGCCCGCGCGCCGGTGCTCGGCGCACCGAGCGTGCCGAGGTCCCCGCCGAGACGGCGGGCGACGCTCCCACCGAGACCGGAACGGAGGCCTGAGCCATGCTCATCCCGCGCAGGCTGAAGCACCGCAAGCAGCACCACCCCGACCGGCACGGTGCCGCCAAGGGTGGCACCACGATCGCGTTCGGTGACTTCGGCATCCAGGCCCTCGAGCCCGCCTACGTCACCAACCGGCAGATCGAGGCCGCTCGTATCGCCATGACCCGCCACATCAAGCGTGGCGGCAAGGTCTGGATCAACATCTACCCGGACCGTCCGCTGACGAAGAAGCCTGCTGAGACCCGCATGGGTTCCGGCAAGGGTTCGCCCGAGTGGTGGATCGCCAACGTCAAGCCCGGCCGCATGCTCTTCGAGCTGGCCGGTGTCCCGGAGCCGCTGGCTCGCGAGGCCATGCGCCGCGCGCAGCACAAGCTCCCGATGAAGACCCGTTTCGTGGTGCGTGAGGGAGGTGCCAGCTGATGGCCATCGGAACCCAGGGCCTGGCGCCGAGCGAGCTGGACGCGTTCGACGACGAGCGTCTCGTCGCGGAGCTGAAGAAGGCCAAGGAAGAGCTGTTCAACCTGCGCTTCCAGTCGGCCACCGGTCAGCTGGAGAGCCACGGCCGGCTCCAGGCCGTGCGCCGCGACATCGCGCGGATCTACACGATCCTGCGCGAGCGCGAGCTCGGCATTCGTACTGCTCCGAGCCCGAGCGAGTGAGGCAGAAGTGACGACCAAGCACGAGTCGACGACGGCCACGGCCGAGCACCGCGCGTATCGCAAGACGCGCCGTGGCTACGTCGTCAGCGACAAGATGGACAAGACCGTCGTGGTCGAGGTCGAGGACCGGGTCAAGCACCCGCTCTACGGCAAGGTCATGCGGCGTACGAGCAAGGTCAAGGCGCACGACGAGCTCAACTCGGCGGGCATCGGCGACCTCGTGCTCATCATGGAGACCCGGCCGCTGTCGGCCACCAAGCGGTGGCGGCTGGTCGAGATCCTCGAGAAGGCCAAGTAGTCACGGTCTGAAGTTGCCCGCGGGCGCCCGGCGCCCGTGTGCACCACGGCAACTACACGTTCGGACAGGCTCGGGACGCCCGACGGCGACCCGAGAACCCGCCAGACGACAGGAGTGAAGGAATGATCCAGCAGGAGACGCGGCTGCGCGTCGCCGACAACACGGGTGCCAAGGAGATTCTCTGCATCCGCGTGCTCGGTGGCTCGGGTCGCCGCTACGCCGGCATCGGCGACGTCATCGTCGCCACCGTGAAGGACGCGATCCCCGGTGGCAACGTCAAGAAGGGTGACGTCGTCAAGGCTGTCGTCGTGCGCACCCGCAAGGAGCGCCGCCGGCCCGACGGCTCGTACATCAAGTTCGACGAGAACGCCGCCGTGATCCTCAAGAACGACGGGGAGCCCCGTGGGACGCGCATCTTCGGCCCGGTGGGCCGTGAGCTGCGCGACAAGAAGTTCATGAAGATCATCTCGCTGGCTCCGGAGGTGCTCTGACCATGGCCAAGATCAAGAAGGGCGACCTGGTCGTCGTCATCTCCGGCAACCGCGCGGACCGCGGCAAGCAGGGCAGGGTGCTCGAGGTGCTCACCGAGTCGCAGCGGGTGGTCGTCGAAGGCGTCCACCGCGTGACGAAGCACACCAAGATCAACCAGACGCAGCGCGGTACCACCACGGGTGGCATCGAGATCGTCGAGGCCCCCATCCACATCAGCAACGTGATGCTCGTCGACCCGGAGACCAAGAAGGGCACCCGGGTGGGCTACCGCACCGAGCAGATCGAGCGCGACGGCAAGCTGAAGACCGTCCGGGTCCGCGTGGCCAAGCGCTCCGGTAAGGACATCTGATGTCGCAGACCATCGAGGCCCCGGCCACGCCGCGGCTCAAGACCAAGTACGCGGACGAGATCAAGCCCGCGCTGCTCAGCCAGTTCGGTCACGAGAACGTCAACGAGGTGGCCCGGCTGGTCAAGGTCGTCGTCAACATGGGCGTCGGCGAGGCCGCGAAGGACTCCAAGCTCATCGAGGGCGCGGTGCGCGACCTGACGGCCATCACCGGCCAGAAGCCGATGGTGACCAAGGCCCGCAAGTCCATCGCGCAGTTCAAGCTGCGCGAGGGCATGCCGATCGGTGCGCACGTCACGCTTCGCGGCGACCGTGCGTGGGAGTTCCTCGACCGGCTGCTGTCGATCGCGCTGCCCCGCATCCGTGACTTCCGCGGTCTGTCGGACAAGCAGTTCGACGGCCACGGGAACTACACCTTCGGCCTGACCGAGCAGTCGGTGTTCCACGAGATCGACCAGGACCGGATCGACCGCGTGCGTGGCATGGACATCACGGTCGTCACGTCCGCCAGCACCGACGACGAGGCGCGGGCCTTCCTCCGTGCGCTCGGCTTCCCGTTCAAGGAGAACTGACCATGGCGAAGACCGCCCTCGTCAACAAGGCGAACGCGAAGCCGAAGTTCGCCGTGCGTGGCTACACGCGCTGCCAGCGGTGCGGGCGTCCGCACTCCGTGTACCGCAAGTTCGGCCTGTGCCGCATCTGCGTGCGCGAGATGGCCCACCGGGGAGAGCTCCCCGGTGTCACCAAGAGCAGCTGGTAAGCAACCGACGACGTCGGTAGGTCCGGGTGGGCACGAGCCCGTTCGGATACCCCGGCGAGAAAGGGGCGACGCCCCATGACCATGACCGACCCGATCGCAGACCTCCTGACGCGACTGCGCAACGCGAACACGGCGCACCACGACAGCGTGGTGATCCCGTTCTCCAAGCTGAAGTCGCACATCGCGGAGATCCTGCAGGCCGAGGGCTACATCGCGGGCTGGACCGTCGAGGACGCCCCGGTGGGCAAGAACCTCGTCGTGACCCTGAAGTACGGCCCGAACCGCGAGCGTGCGCTCGCCGGCGTCAGGCGCGTGTCCAAGCCGGGCCTGCGCGTGTACGCCAAGTCGACCAACCTGCCGAAGGTGCTCGGCGGCCTGGGTGTGGCGATCCTGTCCACGTCCTCCGGCCTGCTGACCGACAAGCAGGCCGCCAAGAAGGGCGTGGGCGGGGAAGTCCTCGCCTACGTCTGGTGAGTACCAGGACGGAAGGAGAACAGCCATGAGCCGTATCGGCAGGATCCCCGTCCCGGTCCCGACCGGCGTGGACGTCACCATCGAGGGCAACGTCGTGACCGTGCAGGGCCCCAAGGGCACGCTGACGCACACGGTCCCCGCGCCCATCCAGGTCGTGCGCGACGAGGCCGGTGCGCTCGTCGTGACCCGGCCCGACGACGAGCGCACCTCGCGCTCGCTGCACGGCCTGACCCGCACGCTGCTGGCCAACCTGGTCACCGGTGTGACGGCGGGCTACAGCAAGACGCTCGAGATCGTCGGCACCGGCTACCGCGTGCAGGCGAAGGGCGCGAACCTCGAGTTCGCGCTCGGGTTCTCGCACCCGGTGACGGTCGAGCCCCCGGAGGGCATCACCTTCACCGTCGAGACCGCGACGCGCTTCGTCGTCGCGGGCATCGACAAGCAGCAGGTGGGCGAGGTCGCCGCGAACATCCGCAAGATCCGCAAGCCTGAGCCGTACAAGGGCAAGGGCGTGAAGTACCAGGGCGAGGTCGTGCGTCGCAAGGTCGGAAAGGCTGGTAAGTAAGCCATGGCGATCAGCATCAAGGGCAAGGGCAAGCAGGTCGCCCGCCAGCGGCGGCACCTGCGCCTGCGCAAGAAGGTCGTCGGCACGGCGTCCCGTCCGCGTCTCGTCGTCACCCGTTCCGCGCGCCACATCGTCGCGCAGGTGGTCGACGACGGCGTGGGTCGCACCATCGCCTCGGCGTCGACCCTCGAGGTCGACCTGCGGGCGGCCGAGGGCGACAAGACGGCCAAGGCGCGCAAGGTCGGCGAGCTGCTCGCGGCGCGGGCCAAGGCCGCAGGTGTCGAGGCGGTCGTCTTCGACCGCGGTGGCAACAAGTACCACGGCCGGGTGGCCGCGGTGGCCGACGGTGCCCGCGAGGGAGGTCTGGCGCTATGAACGTCGCCCGGACCCAGCCGCTCGAGACGAAGAAGAGGATCCACTGATGGCTGCTGGACCACGCAGCAACACCACTGCCGGCGGGCAGGGCGGCGAGCGTCGCGAGGGCGGCGAGCGTCGCGACCGCCGCGACGGCGGCCGTCGGCAGGAGGCTGCCGAGAAGAGCGCGTTCGTCGAGCGCGTCGTGACCATCAACCGTGTCGCCAAGGTCGTCAAGGGCGGTCGCCGGTTCAGCTTCACGGCGCTCGTCGTCGTCGGTGACGGCGACGGCACGGTCGGCGTGGGCTACGGGAAGGCCAAGGAGGTGCCCGCGGCGATCGCCAAGGGCGTGGAGGAGGCGAAGAAGAGCTTCTTCCGCGTCCCCCGCATCCAGGGCACCATCCCGCACCCCGTGCAGGGTGAGGCCGCGGCCGGTGTCGTCTACCTGCGGCCGGCCTCGCCGGGTACCGGTGTGATCGCCGGCGGCCCGGTGCGCGCCGTCCTCGAGTGCGCCGGCATCCACGACGTCCTGACGAAGTCGCTGGGGTCGTCGAACTCCATCAACATCGTCCACGCCACCGTCGCGGCCCTCAAGGGCCTCGAGCAGCCGGAGGCGGTCGCGGCTCGCCGCGGCCTGCCGCTCGACCACGTGGTGCCGGCCCCGCTGCTGCGGGCGCAGGCCGCGGGTCGGGCCGCTGCGGCGGCTGCGAAGGCGGGTGCGTGATGGCCCGCCTCAAGGTGACTCAGACCCGGTCCGCCATCGGCGGCAAGCAGAACCAGCGCGACACGTTGCGCACCTTGGGCCTCAAGCGGATCGGCGACGTCGTCGTCAAGGAGGACCGCCCTGAGATCCGCGGCATGGTCCGCACGGTGCGCCACCTCGTCGCGGTCGAGGAGGTCGAGTGAGCATGGCCGACGAGAACAAGGCCGAGGACACGACGGAGGCGAAGCCGGCAGCCAAGAAGGCTGCCGCCAAGCCTGCCGCCGAGAAGGCCACCAAGCCGGCGGCGGCGAAGGGGGAGGCCGGCACGGCCGCCACCACGCCGGCGCGCACCACGAAGGCTGCCGCGGCGAAGGCCGAGGCGGCGGAGCCGGAGGCGGCGAAGGCTGCCCCCAAGGCGAAGCCGACGGCGGCCGCCGCGCAGGCGGCGCAGGACGCGGCGAAGCCCGGCGCGGGCGGCACCCTACGGGTGCACCACCTGCGCCCGGCCCCGGGCGCCCGGACGGCGAAGAACCGCGTCGGCCGTGGTGAGGGTTCCAAGGGCAAGACCGCGGGCCGCGGCACCAAGGGCACCAAGGCCCGTTACCAGGTGCCGGAGCGCTTCGAGGGCGGGCAGATGCCGATGCACATGCGGCTGCCCAAGCTCCGTGGCTTCAAGAACCCGTTCCGGGTCGAGTACCAGGTGGTCAACCTGGACAAGCTCTCGGCGCTGTACCCGAACGGCGGCGACGTCACGGTGGCCGACCTCGTGGCCAAGGGCGCGGTCCGCAAGGGCCAGCCGGTCAAGGTGCTCGGCACCGGCGAGCTGACGGTCAAGGTCTCGGTCACGGTGGACGCCCTGTCGGCGTCCGCCAAGGAGAAGATCGAGGCTGCCGGCGGCACCGTCGTCGCGCAGGACTGACGCAGGACGGACGTTCGGCTGGGGGCCGCGGTGGCTGTGCTGCCGGGGCCCCCAGACGTTCCCGGCATCGGCTAGGGTGCGCGGGGTGCTCGTGACGCGTCACGGGCGGGCCGGCCAGGGCATCCTGGTCGGGGCGGAACCCGCTTTCGGGCGGTACCAGGAGGTCAGGTGCTAGGCGCATTCGTGCGGGCGTTCCGGACGCCCGACCTGCGGCGCAAGCTGCTGTTCACCATCGGGATCATGGTGGTGTTCCGGCTGGGTTCGTTCTTGCCGACACCGGGCGTCTCGTACCCCAACGTGCAGACGTGCGTGCAGCAGACCAAGGCGAACGACCTGCTGGGAATCGTCAACCTCTTCAGCGGCGGTGCGCTGCTGCAGCTCTCGGTGTTCTCGCTCGGGATCATGCCGTACATCACCGCGAGCATCATCGTCCAGCTGCTGCGTGTGGTCATCCCGAAGTTCGAGGAGCTGCACCAGGAGGGCCAGTCCGGCACGACCAAGCTCACGCAGTACACGCGGTATCTGACCATCGGCCTCGCTGTGCTGCAGTCGACGACGATCATCGCGCTGGCGCGGTCCGGCCAGCTGTTCCAGGGGTGCTCGGTCTCCGTCATCCCGAACTCGACCTGGACCGTGCTGACCATCATGGTCATCACCATGACGGCCGGCACCGGCCTCATCATGTGGCTCGGCGAGCTCATCACCGAGCGCGGCGTCGGCAACGGCATGTCCCTGCTGATCTTCACGTCGATCGCGGCGCGGTTCCCGTCGAACATGTGGTCGATCGCCGGCGGTGACGGCGGCGTCGGCAAGTTCATCGCGGTGCTGGCCATCATCATCGTGGTCATCGGGCTTGTGGTGTTCGTCGAGCAGTCCCAGCGGCGGATCCCCGTGCAGTACGCCAAGCGCATGGTGGGCCGCCGGATGTACGGCGGCTCGAGCACCTACATCCCGATCAAGATCAACATGTCGGGCGTCATCCCGATCATCTTCGCCTCCTCGCTGCTGTCCGTCCCGGGCCTCATCGCCCAGTTCGGGAACCCCGCCTCGAGCTGGGTGCAGTGGGTCAGCCGGTACCTGGCCTCGCAGAGCTCGGCGCTGCACATCGTGCTGTACACCGTGCTCATCATCTTCTTCTGCTACTTCTACACGGCGATCACGTTCAACCCGGACGAGGTCGCGGACAACATGAAGAAGTACGGCGGCTTCATCCCCGGCATCCGTGCCGGCCGGCCGACCGCCGAGTACCTCGACTTCGTCATCACCCGCATCACGGCGCCGGGCTCGTTGTACCTCGCGTTCGTCGCGCTGGTGCCGACGGTCGCCTTCGTCGTGCTCAAGGTCGGGACGAACATCCCCTTTGGCGGCTCGTCGATCCTCATCATCGTTGGTGTCGGACTGGAGACGGTCAAGCAGATCCAGGCCCAGCTCGAGCAGCGGCACTACGAAGGGTTCCTGAGGTGAGCGTTCGTCTGGTTCTGTTCGGTCCGCCCGGTGCCGGCAAGGGCACCCAGGCGGCGCGGCTGTCGGAGCGCCTGTGCGTGCCGGCGATCTCGACCGGGGACATCTTCCGGGCGAACATCGCCGGCGGCACCGCGTTGGGACGCCAGGTGGTGCAGTACACGTCGCGGGGCGCCCTGGTGCCCGACGAGCTGACCGACGACCTGGTGCGCGACCGGCTGGCGCAGCCGGACGCCGCCGACGGTTTCCTCCTCGACGGGTACCCGCGCAACCTGGCGCAGGTCCGGTCGCTCGACGCGATGCTCGTCGACGCGGGCACGTCGCTGGACGCCGTGGTGGAGATCACCGCGGACGCCGACGCCGTGGTCGACCGCCTGCTCAAGCGGGCGACGATCGAGGGACGCGCCGACGACACCGAAGACGTCATCCGGCACCGGCTCGACGTCTATGCCGAGCAGACGGCCCCCATCGCCAAGGTCTACGCGGACCGCGGCGCGCTGGTCCGCGTCGACGGCATCGGTGACGTCGATGAGGTCACCGAGCGGCTGCTGCACGCGATCGCCCCTGCCGCGGCTCGCTGAGGCCGTCCTGCCCGGTGGTCAGGGAACGCGTCCAGATCAAGACGCCTGAGCAGGTCCGTGCCATGCGGCGCGCCGGCCTCGTCGTCGCCGACGCGCTGGACGCGGTCCGCGCCGCGCTGCGGCCCGGTCTGCGGACCACCGACCTGGACGCGATCGCGGAACAGGTGATCCGCCAGGCCGGAGGCGTGCCCTCGTTCCTCGGGTACGAGGGTTACCCGGCGACGCTGTGCGTGTCGGTGAACGATGAGGTGGTCCACGGCATCCCCGGCCCCCGGGTGCTGGTGCCCGGCGACGTGGTGTCGGTCGACTGCGGGGCCATCGTCGACG
>JAJYSG010000046.1 GCA_021793675.1 Actinomycetes bacterium
CCCCGGTGCGCTCGCCGGCCGGCTCGTCCTCGAGGACGGGCTCCGGCTCGTCGATGACGGGTGCGGTCTCGTCAGCTGCCACGTCGTCGGTGGTGGCGTTCTTGTCGCCACGCCGGAACAGGGCCACGGTGCTTGTCTCCTCTGGGCGTGCTCGGCACGCGTCGTCGCGCGTTGTGCGTCAGTGTCCAGTGTCGCTCGTCGGCGGGACCGGTGCGGACCAGCCACCGCTCGAGCCGAAGCCGCCGTCGCCGCGGTGCGAGCCGGGCAGCCGCTCCGCCTCGACGAAGCGCGCCCGCGCCACGCGCTGCACGACGAGCTGCGCGATCCGGTCGCCGCGGCGCAGCACCACCGGAGCGGTGTCGTCGGTGTTGAGCAGCGTGACCGCGAGCTCGCCGCGGTACCCGGCGTCCACGGTGCCCGGCGCGTTGACGATCGTCAGCCCGTGCCGGGCCGCCAGGCCGGAACGCGGGTGCACGAACGCGGCGAACCCGTCCGGGAGCGCGATCGCCACGCCGGTCGGGACCGTGACGCGTTCGTGGGGCGCGATCATGACGTCCACCCTGGTCACCAGGTCGGCGCCGGCGTCGCCGGGGTGCGCGTACGTCGGCAGCGGGAGCTCCGGGTCGAGGCGCCGGATGAGCACCTCGATGCTGGGCTCGGTCACGGTGGCCGACCCTACCTGCTGGACGGCCGGTTCACGTCGATCCGTGGCGATGCGATGCTTGCGCACGTGAACGACGCCTTCCACGAACGGCTGTGGCCGGGTCCCACCGGCTGGCTGGTCGCGGCAGGCCTGGGCGCCCTGGTCGGGCTGGTGCTGTTCCCGATCAGCACCGCCCTGGCGTGGGGCGTGGGCATCGCCGGGGTGGCGCTGGCGCTGGTCGTGGCGGCCGCCCTGACGCCGCGCGTCGCGGTCGGCGACGGCGAGCTGCGCGCCGGCTCGGCACACGTGCCCGTCACGCTGCTCGGCTCCGCCACCCCGCTGTCGGGCGAGGCGCTGCGTGCCGCGCTGGGCCCTGACCTCGACGCCCGCGCCTACGTCTGCCTGCGTGGCTGGGTGCACACCGCGGTGCGCGTCGAGCTCGTCGACCCGGAGGACCCGACGCCCTACTGGATCGTCTCGACGCGTCGCCCCGAGGCCCTCGCCGCCATGCTCGGCGCCGCCCCCTCGGGCGGCTGAGCCCGGACCGGACGACGGCACGACAACGGCCGGCTCCCGAGGGGAACCGGCCGTGCGGGGGGTGCGTGGCGTCAGGCCGCGCACTCCGTGCAGACGGGTTGTCCGTCGCGCTCGTACGCCAGCTGGCTGCGGTGATGCACCAGGAAGCAGCGTGAGCAGGTGAACTCGTCGGCCTGCCGTGGCAGGACCCGCACCGAGAGCTCCTCGCCGGACAGGTCGGCGCCCGGCAGCTCGAAGCCTTCGGCAGCCTCGGTCTCGTCCTCGTCAACAACACCCGAGTTCTTGTCCGAGCGGCGAGCCTGCAGCTCCTGGAGGGAGTCCTCGGTGAGGTCTTCCTCGAGCTTGCGCGGTGCGTCGTAGTCGGTCGCCATGTGGGCTCGCATTCCGTGTCTTGTCTGTGGTGGTACGGGTGCTCAAGCGCCGTGCGCGGGGTTTTGTTCCCGGCACCGGCGCAGTGCGCGCAGGGATTGTGCACCATGTCGTCGGACGGCGCGAACGCCAACCTGTGCGGCGGACGCGGCACATGCGTTCACGCGTCCGAGTCGGCGCCCAGATCTGCCAGCAGGGCGGTGAGCCGCGCCACGAGCGCCGGTGGCCCGGCCACCGTCATCGCGTCGCTCGCGGGCTGTCCGCGCAGGCCGGCGACGACGCCCCCGGCCTCGGTCACGACGAGCGACGCACCTGCCAGGTCCCAGGGCTGCAGGCCGCGCTCGTAGTGCGCGTCCAGGGAACCGGCCGCCACCGAGCACAGGTCGACCGCCGCGGAGCCGATACGCCGGATGTCCCGCACCAGCGGCAGCAGCGCCGCGACGACACGTCCCTGCGCGGCGCGCCGCGGCGCCCGGTACCCGAAGCCGGTGCCGAGCAGGCAGTCCGACAGGTCGCCGGGCCCGGCGCCCATCGTCAGGCGGACCCCGTCGCGCCACGCCCCGCGGCCGAGCGCCGCGGTGTACGTCAGCCCGAGCGTCGGCGCGTGCACGCACGAGGCCAGGACGGTCCAGGTCCGCGGGTCGGGTGCCTGCCCCGCCGGGCCGGTCACCGCGGCGACCGACACGGCGTACGAAGGCTGGCCGTACAGGTAGTTGACGGTGCCGTCGATCGGGTCGACCACCCACGTGACGCCGCTGGCGCCGGCGAGGAGGCCGCGCTCCTCCCCCAGCACGCCGTCGTCCGGTCGCAGCTGCGCGAGCCGGCGCCGCACCAGCTCCTCCGACGCGTAGTCCATGGCGGTCACGACGTCCTGCGGGCTGGACTTCGTGGCCGCGACCGTCACCCGGTCCGGGCGGCCGTCGGACACCAGGGCGCCGGCCTCGCGCGCCACCTGCTCGGCGATCGTCAGCAGCTCCGTCACGTCCACGTCCGGCGTCGTCACGCGGCCCATCCTGCCCCACGGCCCGGCCGGGCCGACGTCGCCGGCCGCGCCACACCGGGGGAAGGTGCAGCACCGGCGCCCGATCGGGTGAGAGCCTGGAGCCCGCGAAGGGAGGCAGCATGGGCGAGGTCGAGCTGGTAGGTCTGCACGACGACGGCGAGCACCTGATCCTGGCCACCTCCGACGGCCAGCAGTTCCGGCTGCGGATCGACGAGCCGCTGCGCGCCGCGGTGCGCCGGGACCGGCCGCAGCTCGAGCAGCTGCGCGCCGAGCAGGCCAGCGTGATGTCACCCCGGGAGATCCAGGCGCGGATCCGGGCCGGCGCCACGGCGCAGGAGGTCGCAGAGTCCGCCGGGCTGGCGCTGGTCGCCGTCCGGCGCTACGAGGGGCCGGTGATCGCCGAGCGCGAGTACGTCGCCGAGCTGGCCCGGGAGACCCCGGTCCGGCACGAGCCGGGGGCGCCGACGCTCGGCGACCTGGTCACCGACCGGCTCGCCGCCCGCGGCGTGGACGTCGCGAGCCTGTCGTGGGACGCCGCCCGTGAGGGTTCGCTGCCGTGGTCGGTGCTCGCCCGGTTCGAGGTGGCCGACGAGCCGCGCGAGGCCCGGTGGGCGTTCGACACCTCGGCCCGGGTGCTGACGGCCGCCGACGACGAGGCGCGCTGGCTGTCCGAGACCGAGCTCGACGAGCCGGTGGCGCGCCGCCACCTCGCCGCCGTGCGCGACGTCGTGTTCGACGTGACGCTGCCGGCTCCGGTCGTCGAGCCGGAGGCCGCGCCCGTCGACCGGACCGGCGCGATGCTCGACGCGCTGTCCGCGCGGCGTGGCCACCGCCAACCGCTCGACGTCGACCTCGAGGACGACGGCGACGGCTTCGAGGGCTTCGGCCCGCAGCACGCGTTCGACTTCGGGTTCGACTCGCCACCGCCGGGCGCCCACCCGGTGGACGCCGACGCCCAGGCACAGACGCGCGTCTACCCGCGGCCGGTCGCCGTGGCAGCGCACGAGGAGCCTCCGGCCACCATCCCCCCGGCAGCGGTCGCCGCCCCGGAGCCCGCGCCGGCGACGGTGTCGGCGCCACCGGTCGAGGCCGAGCGCACGCACGCCCCGACGCCCTCCGAGGAACGCCCGCGCACCCGCCGCGGCCGGGCCAAGGTGCCGAGCTGGGACGAGATCGTGTTCGGCGCCAAGCCGGAGTAGCTCAGCCCTCGTGCTCCACCGCGGCCTGCAGGGTCTGCGGCTCCACCGCCTGGGCGCGGGCGACCGTCTGCGTCATGTGCCGCATGTGGTGGCGACGGCACAGCACCTCGTAGGCGATCGTGGCGCCGGCCGTGGTGTCGCCGACGAGCACCTGCTCGCCCTCGACCACCATCTCGCCGTTCACGGTCCGCGCCTGGTGCGTCGCGACCGCGCCGCACCAGCACAGCGACTTCACCTGCAGCACCTCGACGCGGTCCGCCAGCTCGACGAGCCGCGCCGAACCGGGGAAGAGCCGCGCCCGGAAGTCGGTGGTGATGCCGAACGCGTAGACGTCGACATCGAGCTCGTCGACCACCCGGGCGAGCTGCTCCACCTGCGCCGGCGCGTAGAACTGGGCCTCGTCGGCCACGACGTAGTCCACCGGCTCGCCGTGCAGCCGACGTCCGATCACCTCGGACCAGAAGTCCGTTCGGTCGTCGACCTCGAGCGCGGCCTGCTCCAGGCCCAGCCGGGAGGAGATGACGGCGCGGCCGGCCCGGTCCTGCCGGGTGAACAGCAGACCGTCGCGCCCGCGCGCGGCGTGGTTGTGGGCGGTCTGCAGGGCCAGCGTCGACTTGCCGCTGTCCATGGTCCCGGAGAAGAACACCAGCTCGGACACCGTCAGATCCTCACGTCAGCGTGACCAGCCACGGCACCATCATCTCCGTCGGGGTCAGCGAGCCGTGCACCCCGACGAGGGCGATCGCCTCGGGTGTCTGGGTGCTTGAGTCGACGACCGTCGCGCGGCCCCGCAGCGCGACCACCAGGTCGCCGACCACCGGCACCATTTCCGCGCGCACCGGCCCGAACCAGCCCTCGGCCAGCGCCTGCTCGCGCGTCACGACGACCGCGGCGTCGCCCAGACGCGCCCGCCACCGTTCGCGCGCGACGTCCGGGTCGGCGCCCCCGGTCAGGTGCACGTGCAGCGCCCTGGGCTCGCCCGCGACGAGCTCGACGTCGCGGGACAGCACGGGATCCGTCGCCGCGTCCCAGCGCTGCGCCGGGTCGTGGTCGACCATGCCGTGGTCGGCCGTCACCACCAGGACCGTGCCGCGGGGCAGGCGCCGGGCGAGCGTCCCCAGGCTGCCGTCGACCGCCGCCAACGCGTCACCCCACTGCCAGGACTGCCAGCCGAACCGGTGACCCGTCCGGTCGACCTCGCCCCAGTAGAGGTAGGCCACCCCGGGCCGGCGCAGCGCGTCGACGACGGCGTTGACACGGTCGTCGGGCGTGTCGGCGCCGCGGTAGGCGGGCCCGCGCAGCGCGGCGCGTGTCAGGCCGGAGCCGGCGAACCTCGTCGGGCCGACGCTCGTCACCGGGACGCCCGCGGCGATGAGCCGTTCGGGCACGCTCGGCGCGGGCTGCCACACGGCCGGGTCGGGCAGGTCCGTCCAGGACACCATGGTGCCGAGCCGGCCGGTCGCCGGGTCGCGGACCGTGTAGCCGAGCATGCCGGTCTGCCCCGGCCGCAGACCCGTGCCGAAGCTGCCCATCGCGGTCGCGGTGGTGGACGGGTAGGTCGTGGTCAACGGCGTCGAGGCACCGAGCAGGGCGCGCAGGAACGGTGCGTGCCCGGCCCGCTCCGCGAGGTTGGCGTGCCCGAGGCCGTCCACGAGCACGACGCAGACACGCTCGGCACGCGGCAGCCCGAGCACCCGGCGCGCCTCCTCGGCGCCGGGCAGGGACGCCCCCACGGCGCCGGCGACGCCCGGCAGCACCTGGCCGAGCCAGGGAACGGCCTCGCCGGGCCGCACCAGACCGTCGACGAACCCGCTCATCGACCGGTGGTCGCGGCGGACAGGCGCCGCGCGAACGCCACCGCCGCGCGCACCGCCTGCGAGCCCTCGGCGGCCGCGCTCACCCGTACGACGACGTCGTCGGGCGACACGGTGCCGGTCATGCCGTGGTCCGCCTCGCACTGCGGGTCGTCGCAGCCGGCGGGCTCGAGGTCGATCCGGCTGACGGATCCCCAGCCGAGCGCGAGCGTGACCTCCACCCGGCCGTCGCCGGCGTGGTGCCGCTGCGGTTCGGCGACCACGTGGGTGAGGGCGACCGAGCGCACCTCGCGCAGCGGCACCGCCTCCGTGGTGGCCGCCGCGGACGCCGAGGGATGCTCCAGATCGGCCGGGTGGTCGTCGACGTGCGCGACGACGAGCCGTGTCGGGGTGAGCACCAGCACGGTGACGTGGCGACGCACCTCCGAGGCGTCGAACGTCGTCTCCGGCTGCACCAGGTGCGCGACCACCGGCTCGTCGGCGAGCGCGACGTCCAGCACGTCGGCGACCAGCTCGGGGTAGTACCCGGCACGGTCGAGGTCACGGTGCAGTTCGGCGATCAGCGGCACCGGACCATCCTCCCATCCTCGCCGGACCCGGGACCGCCGGTCAGGTACGGGACAGCCGACGCGTGGCGTCGGTGCGGTCCGCCCGCCCCAGCGTCGCCCGCGCGCCCAGCACCGCGACGCCCCCGGCAGCCACCACCACCGGGTTGAGCTCGAGCGAGCGCAGCTCGGGCAGGCCGTCCGCGAGGACCGCGACGCGGCTGACGAGGTCCTCCAGCCCCGCGACGTCTCCGGCGGGGAGCCCGCGGTACCCGAACAGCCGGACCGCCGCCCGCGGCTCGCGCACGAGCGCCGCCACGTCGGTGTCGGTCAGGGGCGGCACGGCGTACCCGACGTCGTCCAGCAGGTCGGTCGCGTCGCCCCCGACGCCGAAGGCGACGACGGGACCGAACAGCGGGTCCTCGCTCGAGCGGAGCACGCACGCGACGCCCTTCTCGGCCATGGCCTGCACCTGCAGCGGCGCCGCCGCGGTGCCCGGGTCGTACCCGGCGGCGGCGGCCAGCACCTGCGCCACCGCGGCGCGCAGCCCGGTCTCGTCCGCGACGTCGAGGCGGACACCTCCCAGGTCGGCCCGGTGACGCAGCGCGGGGGCGGTCGTCTTGAGCGCGACCGGGTACCCGACGGTGGCCGCCGCGGCAACCGCCTCGTCGGCGTCCCGGACGTCGTGGGACGGCAGCACCTCGATCCCTGCCGTCGCCAGCAGCGTGGCCGTCGCCGCGGCATCCAGCTCCACGGGGGCGTCGGGCGCGATCCGCTCCTCCACGAGGTGCCGCGCGGCACGCAGGTCCACGCCGGCGGGATGGAGCGGCCGGCCACGGTCGGCGGCCCGCCACAGCGCGTAGCCCACGGTGTGGCTCAGCGCGAGCACCGCGTCCGCCGGCGTGGAGTACGCCGGCACCGCGCGGTCCACACCCGCCGCGTCCGGCGCCGTGAGATCCGGCGTCAGCCCCAGCAGGCCCGTCACCACGGCCACCGTGGTGCGGCCCGTCGCGGCCGCCGCGCCGGCCACCGCGCGGGCCACGTCACGGTCGGTGCCGCCGAGCACCGGCGCGCTCACCACCACGACGGCGTCCACGCCGGGGTCGTCGTACACCGCTGCCACCGCCAGGCGCAGCCGCTCCCGGGACGCGTCCTCGGCGACCACCTCGAGGCGACCCGGCACCAGCCCGTGCGCCCGCAGCAGCGCGGCGACGAGCGCACCCACCGACTGCGACGACGACAGCACCGCGACCCGGCCACCGCCCGGCAGCGGCTGGCCGGTCACCAGCTGCAGCACGTCGACGAGCTGGTGGGTGGTGTCCACCCGGATCACGCCGGACTGGCGCAGCACCTCTGCGAAGGCGCGCCCGGGCGCCCGCGTCACGGGCACCGCGTGGCCCGGCGGCACCACCGCTCCGGTGCCGCCGCCGGCCGTGACGACGACCACGGGCTTGCGGGCCGCCAGCCGCCGCGCGACCCGGGAGAACTTGCGCGGGTTGCCGATGGACTCCAGGTGCAGACCCACCGCGGCCGTCCGCTCGTCGTCCGCCCAGAACTGCATGAGGTCGTTGCCGGAGACGTCCGCCCGGTGGCCGGCGGACAGGAACTGCGACAGTCCCAGCCCGCGACGCTCCAGCGCGGCCAGCAACGGGACCGCGAACGGTGCCGACTGGCAGAAGAGGCCCACCGGTCCCGGGCCCGGCAGCCGCTCGGCCAGCGAGAGGTCGAGCACACCGTCCGGCCCCATGGCGACCACGCCGTACGACGAGGGCCCCACCAGGCGCATGCCCGCGCCGTGCGCGGCACGCAGCAGCCACCGCTGCCGGTCCAGGCCCGCCGGCCCCTCCTCCGCGAACCCGCCCGAGAGCACGACGAGCGTGCGCACCCCGAGCCGGCCGAGCGTGCCGACCAGGGTGACGAGCTCGTCCGCGTCGCCCGTCAGCGCGGCCACGTCGACCGGTCCGGGCACCTCGTCCGGCGATCCCCACGTGGTGATGCCCGGCACCGCCTCCCCCACCACGCCGACGGCGTGCACGGCCAGGTGGCCGGCCACGGCCTGCGGCCCGAGCGACCGGCACACCCGCTGCGCGATCGCGGCGTGCAGCGCGCGACCACCGTCGCCCGGGCCGACGACCAGCACGCTGCGCGCCTCGAACAACGCCCGCATCGAGCGCGCCTCGGCGGTGTGCTCGCGGTCCGCCATCACCGCCAGCGAACGGTCCGTCGGGTCGATGTCGAACGAGACCGCGACGACCCCCTCCTCGGTGCGCTGCCGCACCTCGTACCCGGCGTCCCGGAACACCCCCAGCATCCGGCCGTTGGCCGGGAGCACCTCGGCGACGAACCGGCGCACCCCGCGCTCGCGAGCCGCGGCCGCGAGGTGCTCCAGCAGCACGGAGCCGAGGCCCTTGCCCTGGTGGGCGTCCGCGACGTTGAACGCGACCTCGGCCGTGTGGGGGTCGACGCGGTCGAACCGCGCCACGCCGATGATCCGCTCTGCGGCGCCCTCGACCGCGACGAGCGCCACCCGGTCGCGATGGTCCACGTCGACGAGACGCTCCAGGTCGCGCGGCGGCAGCCGGTCGACCTGGTGGAAGAACCGCAGGTACGTGGACCGCTCCGACTGCGCCATGTGGAACGCCTGGAGCGCGTCCGCGTCGGAAGGTCGGATGGGACGCACCCGGGTGGTCGTCCCGTCGTGGAGCACCACGTCGGCCTCCCACGCCGCGGGATAGCCGGGCGCGGCCGCGGCACCGGCCCCGGTGGGCTCGACCATGCGGACAGGCTAGAGCCCCGGCCGCGCGCCGTCGCCGGGGCCGTGCGCGCGCCGGGGAGAATGACCCCGTCACGTCGCCCGACCCCAGGAGTACCGCTCGCATGGCGCGCCGTCCCAGCCCGTCCCTCCCGCCCGACGACATCGTCGAGAAGATCGTCGACATCGACGTCACGTCGGAGATGGAGGGTTCGTACCTCGAGTACGCGTACTCCGTCATCTACGCGCGCGCGCTGCCCGACGCCCGCGACGGGCTGAAGCCGGTGCAGCGCCGGATCCTCTTCCAGATGGGCGAGATGGGGCTGCGCCCCGACCGCAGCTACGTCAAGAGCGCGCGCGTCGTGGGCGACGTCATGGGCAAGCTCCACCCGCACGGCGACTCGGCGATCTACGACGCGATGGTCCGGCTCGCGCAGCCGTTCTCGCTGCGCCTGCCGCTCGTCGACGGGCACGGCAACTTCGGGTCGCTCGACGCGGGCCCGGCTGCGTCCCGCTACACCGAGGCGCGCCTGGCGCCGGCGGCGATGGCCATGACGCAGGGGGTCGACGAGGACGTCGTGGACCTCGTGCCCAACTACGACAACAAGCTCATGCAGCCGTCGGTGCTGCCCGCAGCGATCCCGAACCTCCTGGTCAACGGCGCGTCGGGGATCGCCGTGGGCATGGCCACCAACATGGCGCCGCACAACCTCGTCGAAGTGGTCTCGGCCGCCCGCCACCTCGTCATGCACCCGGACGCGACGCTCGACGACCTGATGCGCTTCGTCCCGGGACCGGACCTGCCGGGGGGCGGCAAGATCGTCGGGCTCGAGGGGGTGCGCGAGGCCTACCGCACCGGGCGCGGCCAGTTCCGCACCCGGGCCACCGCGCGGATCGAGAACGTCACGGCCAAGCGCAAGGGCATCGTCATCACGGAGCTGCCGTTCGGCGTGGGGCCGGAGAAGGTCATCGAGAAGATCGCCGAAGGCGTCAAGGCCAAGAAGATCTCCGGCGTCGCCGACGCCGTCGACCTCACCGACGGCACGCACGGGCTGCGCATCGTGGTCGAGGTCAAGTCCGGGTTCGACCCGGAGGCGGTGCTCGAGCAGCTGTACCGCACCACGCCGTTGGAGGACTCGTTCGCCATCAACAACGTCGCGCTCGTCGACGGCCAGCCGCGCACCCTCGGGCTGCGCGAGCTGCTGCAGGTCTGGGTCGAGCACCGGCTGACCGTGGTGCGGCGGCGGTCCGCGTTCCGGCTCGCCCGCCGGCGGGAGCGCCTGCACCTGGTGGAAGGCCTGCTCGTCGCGATCCTCGACATCGACGAGGTGATCCAGGTCATCCGGTCGTCGGACGACGCCGAGGGCGCCCGGGCGCGCCTGATGCAGGTGTTCGACCTGTCGCAGGTGCAGGCCGAGTACATCCTCGAGCTGCGGCTGCGGCGGCTGACGAGGTTCTCCAGGCTCGAGCTGGAGCGGGAGCAGGCCGAGCTGCTCGCCGAGATCGCGGCGCTCGAGGCGCTGCTGGCCGACGACCACCTGCTGCGCACCACGGTGTCCGAGGACATGGCGCAGGTCGCCGCGGCCTACGGCACACCGCGTCGCACGATCCTGCTGGAGTCCGCCGGGGGCGCCGCCACCACCGCCGCCGCCGCACCGGCACGGGCCGGCGCCGGCGCGACCCCGCTCGAGATCGCGGACACGCCGTGCTGGGTGCTGCTGTCGGCCACCGGGCTGCTGGCGCGGACCGCGTCCGGCGAACCGGTCGTGCGCGACGGCGCACGCCATCGCCACGACGCGCTCACCGGTGCCGTGACCACGACCGCCCGAGCGGACGTCGGCGTGGTGACGTCACGAGGGCGGATGCTGCGACTGTCGGTCCTCGACCTGCCGGGGCTGCCGCCCACCGACGGCGCACCGTCGCTGTCCGGAGGCGTTCCGGTCGGCGAGCTGCTCCAGCTGGACCGCGGCGAGCGCGCGGTGGCGCTCGCCTCGCTCGACCCCGCGGCTCCCCCGCTGGCCCTCGGCACGGCGCAGGGCACCGTCAAGCGCGTCGCTCCTGGCGACGTCCCCGGCAACCGGGACGCCTGGGAGGTCGTCGGGCTCAAGGACGGCGACGAGGTGGTGGGCGCCGCGGCGGCGGCCGACGACGACGAGCTCGTGCTGGTCGCCTCGGACGCGTCCCTGCTGCACTTCCCGGGCGCGGCGGTGCGGCCGCAGGGCCGGCCGGCCGGCGGGATGGCGGGCATCAAGCTCGCGCCGGATGCGTCCGTGGTGGCCTTCCACGTGGTTCCGGCCGGGACGGCGGACCCGCTGGTCGTCACGGTCGCCGGCTCGTCGTCCGCGTTGCCCGGGACCCAGGCCGGGACGGCGAAGGTGACGCCGCTGGCCGCCTACCCCGGCAAGGGGCGGGCCACCGGCGGCGTGCGCGCGCACCGGTTCCTCAAGGGCGAGGACGCGTTGATCCTCGCCTGGGTGGGGCCGTCGCCGGCGCGGGCCGTGGGGTCCGGCGGCCAGGCGATCCCGCTCCCCGACGTGGACCAGCGGCGCGACATGTCGGGTACGCCGCTGACGGCTCCGGTGCACGCCGTCGGCTGAGAGGGTCCGACAGCCGGCTGGGACCGGGTCGCCCGGCGCACGTACCGTGGTGGTCATGTCCACCCTGGAGCTGCCCCGCTCGGTGATCCTCGCCCTGTGGCTGCAGGCCGGCGACAGCCGGCGGGCCGAGGCGGTCGTCGTCGGGGACGACGAACCGCACGACGTGGTCGGCGGCCGGTACACCGACCTCCGGGAGCTCATCGAGGACATCGGTGAGCGGGCCTGGGACGTCGCCGCCGTCCTGCCGGCCCCGGGAGACCCGCTCGTCGGGCACCCGACCACGCCTGTGGCGGGCGAGGCCGTGCTCGTCCACAGCAACGACGACGGCTGGGACCTGGCGATCGTGCCGGAGATCCACCGGTTCGGCTCGCTGCTGGAGCCCGGCGCGACCGTGACGTGGCGCACGGACGAGATCGAGGACTGGCGCACCGGGTTCCACGCCGCCGTCGGGTCGCTCGACGACGCCGAGCGCGGGCTGCGCGAAGGGCTGATCCTCGCGACGCAGGCGCTGATGCAGCTCGACGTCGCGCGGTGGCGTCCCGACGCCGCGGATCGCATCGCCGCCGTCCGGGACGGCTCGCTGCCCGGCGCCCGGCTGACCGACGAGCTGCGGGCCTGGCCGCAGCGGCTGCGGGTGCTGCAGCAGGCGGCACGGCTGCACGCCATCGTCGAGCTGGCGACGGAGGACGAGGGCGGCGCGGTGAACCTCTGGCAGTCCGACCAGCGCTCGGCGGCCCTGCGGGAGGTGGACCGCCTCGCGCGCCGGGCCATGAGCGCCGCGTCGGCGTGGCTCGGGGGCGACAGCGTGCGCGAGCACGACGCCCGCGGCGGGCGGCGTCGCGAGGACGAGTGGCGCACGGGCGAGGGGGCGTAGGGCGGGCCGACGGCCCCGACGGATCGCCACCCGTCCGAGTGCGTCGTGTGCCGGTGCTCTCCCTGCTCGGGCGCTCGGGCGCTCGGGCGAGCCTGCGGAGGTCGAGGGCGTCGGCCCGATCGACATCGAGACCGCCCGGATGCTGGCTGCCGACGCCCTGTCGTTCGTGCGGGTGCTCACCCACCCCGAGACCGGAGCCGTCCTGTCGGTGGGCCGCGACCGCTATCGCATCCCTGAGGACCTGCGCCGCGCCATGCGGGTCCGCGACGTCACCTGCCGGTTCTCCGGCTGCCGCCGCGGCGGGTGCCCGAGGAGATCCCGACCGCCGGAGGCGGCGGCTACCCCGACGAGCCACCGTTCTCGGCTTCGTGCCCGAGCCCGCCGGGGCCGCACTCGATGGGATTCGGCCCTCAGCACGCCTGCGCGCAGCAGCGCCTAGTCACCCCGCGTGCCGCGCGCCACCTGGCGCTGCAGCTGGGAGATCTGCTTCCAGCGCGCCCGCTCCGCGGCTGCGAGGCCGCGGTCGGCGCGGATCGCCTGGA
>JAJYSG010000008.1 GCA_021793675.1 Actinomycetes bacterium
TATATAACTACCTTTTTGGCCCTGTTCCGGCGTGGCGACAAGAACGCCACCACCGACGACGTGGCAGCTGACGAGACCGCACCCGTCATCGACGAGCCGGAGCCCGTCCTCGAGGACGAGCCGGCCGGCGAGCGCACCGGGGGGCCGTGGGACGCGGAGGACGACGCCCCCGACGTCGCCCGCGTCGACCTCGGTGCCGTGCGCATCCCCGGCATCCAGGGGATGGAGCTGCGCATGGAGGTCGACCAGGGCACCGGCGTCATCACCGGCGTCTCGGTGTCGCTCGACGAGTCGATGCTCCAGGTCCAGGCCTTCGCCGCACCGCGCACCGAGGGCATCTGGGACGAGATCCGCGGCGAGATCGCCCAGTCGATCACCCAGCAGGGCGGCACCGTCGACGACCTGCCCGGCCCGTTCGGCCGCGAGCTGTTGGCGCGCATGCCGGTGCGGACCCCGGAGGGGCGCACCGGGCACCGTCCGGCCCGGTTCATCGGTGCCGACGGCCCGCGCTGGTTCCTGCGGGGGGTCATCACGGGCAAGGCCGCCGTGGACCCGGGTGCCGCCGAGCGGCTCGAACAGGTCTTCGCCCACACGGTCGTCGTGCGCGGCAACGAGGCGCGCCCGCCCCGCGACCTCCTGGCGCTGCGCCTGCCGGGCGCCGCGCCCGTCGTCGGTGACGTGCCCGCCGAGGACCGTCCCGAACCTGACTTCGACCCGCTGACGCGCGGTCCTGAGATCACGGAGATCCGCTGACCATGGGTTTCAAGCAGCGCATGCAGCAGGTGCTCGCCTCGCGCGCCGAGATCGAGGCCGACGAGGAGCGTGAGCAGTCGGCCCGCGCGGTCGGGTGCACGCCGATGGCGAACCTCAGCGACCGGTCGCGGGCCACGGTCTCCGGCGTGCTGCGCTCGGTGACGCTGCGCCCGCGCGAGGGCGTGCCCGCGCTGGAGGCCGAGCTGTACGACGGCACCGGCTCGCTGGACCTGGTCTGGCTGGGCCGTCGAGAGATCCACGGCGTCGAGCCCGGCCGCCGGCTGCGCGCCGAAGGCCTGGTGTGCGAGGTCGACGGTCGTCGCACGCTGTTCAACCCCCGCTACGAGCTGGCCCCCCGTCCCGGTGAGTGAGCCGGAGGCCGCGGCGAGCTCGACGCCCGACGAGCCTTCGACGGGCGGCGGCCGCGGCCTGCGGGCGCTGACCGGCACGGAGTTCTCCGCCACCGACGCGATCGGCGGCTGGCGCGGCGCGGCCGAGTCCGTGGCTCCCGGCGTGCTCTTCGTCGTCGTCTACCTCGTCGCCGGCCAGCGCATGGTGCCGGCGCTCGTGGCCTCGCTCGGTGCGGCGCTCCTGGCGGTGGCCGTCCGGGTGGTGCAACGCACCCCGGTGACCCAGGCGTTCTCCGGCGTGCTCGGCGTGCTGGTCGGCGTGCTGTGGGCCTGGCGCACCGGGCGGGCCCAGGACTACTTCCTCTACGGGTTGTGGGTCAACGTCGCGTACGGGGTCGGCACCCTGGCGACGATCCTCGCCGGGTTCCCGCTGGTCGGGCTGGTGGTCGGCCTGTTCGACGCGCGGGGCCCGCTGACCGGCGGGGCCTGGGGCCGCGTGGTGGCATGGCGCTCCGACCGCACGCTGGCCCGCCGGTACGCCCTGGCGACATGGCCGTGGGTGGCGATGTTCGCGCTGCGGCTCGCGGTGCAGGTGCCGCTGTACCGCAGCGCCGAGGTGGCGTGGCTGGGCACCGCCAAGCTGGTGATGGGCCTGCCGTTGACCGCGCTCGTGCTGTGGTTCAGCTGGCGTCTTGTCCGTCCATCAGCAGCGTCAGCAGGGTCTCCTCCGACACGTCCCGTCCCGTGACGAAGAGCAGCTCGTCGCCCGCCTCGAGCGTGTCGTCCGGGCTGGGAGCGATGGGGCGGGTGTCCCGCACGATGCACGCCAGCACGGTGTCCTGAGGCCACATCACCTGGCCGACGAGGACGCCGACGAGGGGTGACGTGGGCGGGAGCGTCAGCTCGAGGATGTCGGCACGCGACTGGTGGAACGTGAAGATCTTGACCAGGTCGCCGACGGCCACGGCCTCCTCGACCATCGCCGTCATGATGCGCGGCGTGGACACCGCGACGTCCACGCCCCACGCCTCGTCGAACATCCACTCGTTCTTCGGGTTGTTGACGCGCGCGACCGTGCGCGGCACACCGAACTCCGTCTTGGCCAGCAGCGCGATGACGAGGTTCGCCTTGTCGTCGCCCGTGGCGGCCACCATGACGTCGCACGTCTCGGTGTGGACGTCCCGCAGCGTCGGGAGCTCGCAGGCGTCGGCGAGCAGCCACTCGGCCTCCGGCACCTGGGCGACGCGCATCGCCGTGGGCTGCCGGTCGATGAGCGTCACCTCGTGCTCGTGGGCCAGCAGCTCGCGCGCGATGGAACGTCCGACAGACCCGGCGCCGGCGATGATCACCCTCACTCGGTCACCTCCGGGGTGTGGCTGAGGATGCGTTCGACCTCGGGCAGGTCCGCGACGCGGACCAGGACGTGCACCACGTCGTTCTCCTGCAGGACGGCCTGGTCGTCGGGCAGGATGCCGTCGCCGTAGCGCGTGAGGAAGGCGATGCGCGCTCCGGAGGCGCGCTCCAGGTGCCGCAGCGGGTGACCCACCCAGTCCGGGTGCACGTCGACCTCGGCCAGGCTGATCTGTCCGGAGGCGTCCCGGAACTCGTCGGTCGCGTCGGCGGGCAGCAGCCGGCGCAGCACCTGGTCGGTGGTCCAGCGCACCGTGGCCACGGTCGGGATGCCCAGCCGTTGGTAGATCTCCGCGCGGTGCGGGTCGTAGATGCGCGCGACGACGTTCTTCACGCCGTACGTCTCGCGGACCACCCGCGCCGCGACGATGTTGGAGTTGTCGCCGTCGGCCACCGCGGCGAATGCGAAGGCGTCCTCGATCCCGGCCTGGGTGAGCGTGTCGCGGTCGAACCCGAGGCCGGTGACCTTCTTGCCCTCGAACGAGGCGTCCAGCCGGCGGAACGCGTCGGCGTTCTGGTCGATCACCGCGACCGAGTGTCCGCGACCCTGCAGCGACATGGCCAGGGTCGCGCCGACCCGGCCGCAGCCCATGATGACGAAGTGCACGAGGCGGAACGCTATACCGACCCGACGCCACCGGACGCGGCCGGAGCCGGGCTGCACGGCGGGCAGGTCCCTGGCGCCCGAGAGCGGCCTTCGGCATAGCATCGGGCACCGTGCCCGACCTCTCCGACGCCGCCAAGCGCCTGCTGCTGGGCCGTCCGGTCCGCAGCGAGCGGCTCGGGCACACGCTGCTGCCCAAGCGCATCGCGCTGCCGGTGTTCGCGTCCGACGCGCTCTCGTCGGTGGCCTACGCCCCCGACGAGGTGCTGCTGACGCTGTCCCTCGTGGGCGTCTCGGCGCTCGTGGTCTCCCCGTGGGTGGGGGTCGCCGTCGCGGTCGTCATGCTCACGGTCGTCGCCTCGTACCGGCAGAACGTGCACGCCTACCCGTCCGGTGGCGGGGACTACGAGGTGACGACCGTCAACCTGGGCCCGACGGCCGGCGTCACCGTCGCCTCGGCGCTGCTCGTCGACTACGTCCTGACGGTGGCCGTGTCCGTGTCGTCGGGTGCCCAGTACGCTGCGACGGCGCTGCCGGTGCTGCGTGGCCGCGAGACCACGTTCGCGATCGTCGTCGTGGTGCTGCTCACGCTCATCAACCTGCGCGGCGTGCGCGAGTCCGGGACCGCGTTCGCGATCCCGACCTACCTGTTCATGGCGTCGATCGGCGCGCTGGCCGTCGTCGGCGGCATCCGGTACCTCGCCGGCACGCTGCCGCTGGCGCAGAGCGCGGGGTTCGAGCTGAAGCCCGAGGCGGGCTACGGCGTCGGCCTGACGGGGCTGGCCGGCGCGTTCCTCGTGCTGCGGGCGTTCGCGTCGGGCTCGGCGGCGCTCACCGGCGTCGAGGCGATCAGCAACGGCGTGCCCTCGTTCCGCCCGCCGAAGTCGAGGAACGCGGCCACGACGCTCGCCCTGCTCGGTGGCACCGCCATCACGATGATGCTGTCGATCCTGCTGCTGGCCCGGGCGACGCACCTGCAGCTGGCCGACGACCCGGCCGACCAGCTGGTCTCGGGCGGCACGCCCGTCGGCCCCTCCTACGTCCAGCACCCGGTGATCAGCCAGCTGTCCGCGGCGGTCTTCGGCAGCGGCGGCTTCATGTACGTGGTGATCGCGATCGTCACCGGCCTCATCCTCGTGCTGGCGGCGAACACCGCGTTCAACGGCTTCCCGGTGCTCGGCTCCGTGCTCGCCCGCGACGGGTTCCTGCCGCGTCAGCTGCACACCCGGGGGGACCGGCTGGCCTTCTCCAACGGCATCGTCACGCTGGCCGCCGGCGCGATCGTCCTCATCTGGGCGTTCCACGCCCAGGTCACGCACCTCATCCAGCTGTACATCGTCGGCGTGTTCGTCAGCTTCACGCTGAGCCAGCTCGGCATGACGCGGCACTGGACCCGCGAGCTGACCGCGACGCAGGACCCGGCGCGGCGCGCCGCGATGCGCCGGTCGCGCGTCATCAACGCCTTCGGGTTCTGCCTGACGGCCGTCGTGCTGGTCGTCGTGCTCGTCACCAAGTTCGTGCGGGGCGCGTGGATCGCGATCCTCGCGATGATGTGCGTCTTCGTCGTCATGAAGGCGATCAACCGGCACTACGCCCGGGTGCGCAAGGAGCTCGCCCTGGGCGACGACCTGACCGAGGTGCGTGCGCTGCCCAGCCGGGTGCATGCCATCGTCCTGGTCTCCCGGCTGCACCGGCCGACCGTGCGCGCGCTCGCCTATGCGCGCGCCTCCCGTCCCCAGGAGCTCGAGGCCGTCACGGTCGGCGTCGACGCCGACGAGGCGACGGCGCTGCGCGAGCAGTGGGACGCCCTCGAGATCCCGGTGCGGCTCACGGTGCTGGACTCGCCGTTCCGCGAGATCACCCGGCCGGTGATCTCGTACGTGCGCTCGATCCACCGGGGCAGCCCCCGCGACCTCGTGGTGGTCTACATCCCGGAGTACGTCGTCGGTCACTGGTGGGAGCAGCTGTTGCACAACCAGAGCGCGTTGCGCCTCAAGGCGCGTCTGCTGTTCACGCCGGGCGTCGTGGTCGCGTCGGTGCCGTGGCAGCTGTCGTCGAGCGTCGGGCAGACGGGGCTCGAGGAGTACGCGCCGGGGACGCTGCCCCGTGGCTACTGAACCGCAGGGGGTGGAGCTCGTCGTCGGGCCGGTCGCGCACGGCGGGCACTGCGTCGCGCGGCTCGACGGACGTGTGGTGTTCGTCCGGCACGCGCTGCCCGGCGAGCGGGTGCGCGCCCGGCTGACCGAGACGGGCGACGACAGGTCGTTCTGGCGCGCGGACGCGGTGGAGGTGCTCGAGGCCTCGCCGGACCGCGTGCCGTCGGCGTGGCCGGCGGCCGGCCCGGGCGGTGTGGGCGGCGGTGAGCTGGCGCACGTCGCGCTGCCGGCGCAGCGCGCCTGGAAGCAGGCCGTCCTCGAGGAGCAGCTGCGGCGTCTGGCGCACGACGAGCGTGCGGTGCCCGTGGTGGCGGCCCCGGGCGACGACGAGCGCGGCGGCCTGGCGTGGCGGACGCGGATCGACCTCGTCGCGGACGACGCGGGTCTGGCCGGGATGTACCGGTACCGCTCGCACGAGGTCCTGCCGCTGCGTGACATGCCACTGGCCTCCCAGGAGATCGCGGGGCTCGGGATCTTCGAGCGGCGGTGGCCCGCGGCGGCCCGGATCGAGGTGGTGGTCCCGGCGGGTGCGCCGGGCGGCGTGGTGCTCGTCGACGGTGCGCCCTACGACCTCACGCACGGCCGTGCCGACCCGCGTCCCAACGCGCGCTCGACGGTGCAGGAGCACGTCGCGACGAGCACCGGGCGCTGGACGTACCGCGTCACCGCCTCCGGGTTCTGGCAGGTCCACCGGGAGGCGCCGGCCGTGCTGGTCGGCGCGGTGCTGCAGGCCGTCGGCGACCTGACGGGTGGCCGGGTGCTGGACCTGTACTCCGGGGCCGGCCTGTTCACGCTGCCGCTGGCGGACGCCGTCGGCGAGCACGGTGCGGTGGTCGCGGTCGAGGGCGACGACCGGGCGGTCCGGGACGCGCGCCGCCTGGTGCACGACCGTCCGCAGGTGACGCTCCGCGCGGGTGACGTCGCCCGGGTGCTGGCCTCGGGCGTCGGTGGCGCGGATGCCGTCGTGCTCGACCCGCCCCGCACGGGGGCCGGGCGCCGCGTGGTGGACGCGGTGGCCGCGCTGGCCCCGCGGCGGGTGGTCTACGTGGCGTGCGACCCGGCGGCGCTCGCGCGCGACGTCGCACTCTTCGGGGCGCGGGGCTACACGCTGGACGCCGTGACCGGCCACGACCTGTTCCCCATGACGCACCACGTGGAGGCGGTCGCCGTCCTGACGCGCTGAGCGGGTTCGTCGGGCCCCCGCCTCGCGGGGCGCCTACCGTGGGAACCGCAGCAGGACGGATCCGCACGAGGGGAGGACCGGCGATGGGACAGGCACACGACGAGATGGCCGAGCGGCTGGTGCGCGCCAAGCGCCAGGTCACCGAGGAGCTCGCGAAGCAGGGCACGCCCGAGTACGACCACCGGGCGTACGAGCGGGCGGTCGAGGCCGAGCGCAAGGTGTCGGACGAGCTCGAGCAGGCCGGCGGCGCGCCCGCCTGACGAGACACCGGGCCGCGACGCGGCCGTTCGGCGGTCGCTGCCGGACGCCCGGTGATATCTTGACGTCGAGATAATCCCCCGGGACGAGCCGGAGAAGGAGCCGCAGTGAGCAGCGTGGACACGTTCGGTGCCAAGGGAGCCCTGCAGGTCGGACAGACGTCGTACGAGGTCTTCCGGCTGGCGGCGGTGCCCGGTCTGGAGCGCCTGCCGTTCAGCCTCAAGGTGCTGGCCGAGAACCTGCTGCGCACCGAGGACGGCGTGAACATCACCGCCGACCACGTGCGCGCCCTGGCGAGCTGGGACCCGGACGCCGAGCCCGCCACGGAGATCCAGTTCACCCCCGCGCGGGTGATCATGCAGGACTTCACGGGCGTGCCGTGCGTCGTGGACCTGGCGACGATGCGCGAGGCGATCGCCGACCTCGGGGGCGACCCGACGCGGATCAACCCGCTGGCGCCCGCCGAGCTCGTCATCGACCACTCGGTGCAGATCGACGTCGCCGGCCGGCCCGACGCGTTCGAGCGGAACGTCGAGCTCGAGTACCAGCGCAACCACGAGCGCTACCAGTTCCTGCGGTGGGGCCAGACGGCGTTCGACGGCTTCAAGGTGGTGCCTCCGGGGACGGGCATCGTGCACCAGGTCAACATCGAGTACCTGGCGCGCGTGGTGATGACCCGCGAGGTCGACGGCACGCTGCAGGCCTACCCCGACACGTGCGTCGGCACCGACTCGCACACCACGATGGTCAACGGCCTCGGCGTGCTGGGCTGGGGCGTCGGCGGCATCGAGGCCGAGGCGGCGATGCTCGGCCAGCCGGTCTCGATGCTCATCCCGCGCGTCGTCGGCTTCCGGCTGACGGGCGAGATCCCCGCGGGCGTCACGGCCACCGACGTGGTGCTGACGATCACCCAGATGCTGCGGGCGCACGGCGTCGTCGGCAAGTTCGTCGAGTTCTACGGCGGGGGCGTGGCCGCGGTGCCGCTGGCCAACCGGGCGACGATCGGCAACATGAGCCCCGAGTTCGGCTCGACCGCGGCCATCTTCCCCGTCGACCAGGTGACGCTGGACTACCTGCGCCTCACCGGGCGCTCCGACGAGCAGGTGGCGCTCGTCGAGGCGTACGCCAAGGAGCAGGGCCTGTGGCACGACCCGGCGTGGGAGCCGGCGTTCTCCGAGTACCTCGAGCTCGACCTGTCGACCGTGGTGCCGTCCATCGCCGGCCCGAAGCGCCCGCAGGACCGCATCGCGCTCTCGCACGCCAAGCAGCAGTTCGAGCGTGACCTGCCGTCGTACGTCCCCGAGCTCGCGGGCGTCGACGAGGCGGACGAGGAGTCGTTCCCGGCGTCGGACGCCCCGGCCTACAGCGCGGACGGCCACGCCCGGTATCCGGTGACCGACGCGAAGGGCACGACGTTCGAGCTGTTCCACGGCGCGGTGGCGATCGCGTCGGTGACCAGCTGCACCAACACGTCGAACCCGTCGGTGATGCTCGCCGCCGGTCTGCTGGCGAGGAGGGCCGTCGAGAGGGGCCTGACCGCCAAGCCCTGGGTGAAGACCTCGATGGCGCCCGGCTCGCAGGTGGTGACGGACTACTACGAGAAGGCCGGCCTGTGGCCGTACCTGGAGAAGCTCGGCTTCCACCTGGTCGGCTACGGCTGCGGCACCTGCATCGGCAACTCCGGCCCGCTCGACGAGAAGGTCTCCGCCGTCGTCAACGAGCACGACCTCGCCGTCGTCTCCGTGCTCTCCGGCAACCGCAACTTCGAGGGCCGCATCAACCCCGACGTCAAGATGAACTACCTGGCCAGCCCGCCGCTGGTCATCGCGTACGCGCTGGCCGGCACGATGGACTTCGACTTCGAGACCCAGCCGCTGGGCCGCACCGAGGACGGCTCGCCGGTGTTCCTGCGGGACATCTGGCCCAGCCCCCAGGAGGTCCAGGAGACGATCGACTCGTCGATCGACCGGCGCATGTTCACGCAGGACTACGCCGACGTCTTCGCCGGCGACGAGCGGTGGACGTCACTGCCGACGCCCGTGGGGGACACGTTCGGCTGGGACGCCGCGTCGACCTACGTGCGCAAGCCGCCGTACTTCGAGGGCATGGGCGCGAGCCCGGAGCCGGTGACGGACATCGCCGGCGCCCGCGTGCTGGCCAAGCTCGGCGACTCCGTCACGACCGACCACATCAGCCCCGCCGGCTCCATCAAGCCGGGCAGCCCCGCGGCGCAGTACCTCGAGGCGCACGGTGTGGAGCGCAAGGACTTCAACTCCTACGGCTCGCGCCGCGGCAACCACGAGGTGATGATCCGCGGCACGTTCGCCAACATCCGGCTGCGCAACCAGCTGGTGCCCGGGGTCGAGGGCGGCATGACCGTCGACTTCCTCACCGGCGAGCAGGCGACGATCTACGACGCGTCGGTCGCCTACCGGGCCGCGGGCGTCCCGCTCGTCGTGCTCGGCGGCAAGGAGTACGGCTCCGGCTCGTCGCGCGACTGGGCGGCGAAGGGGACCAGCCTCCTGGGCGTCAAGGCGGTCGTCGCGGAGAGCTTCGAGCGGATCCACCGGTCGAACCTCATCGGGATGGGCGTGCTCCCGCTGCAGTTCCCCGAGGGCGAGACCGCCGGTTCGCTGGGCCTGGATGGTACCGAGACCTTCGAGATCACCGGGATCGCCGCCCTCAACGAGGGCGTCATCCCGCGCACGGTGGCGGTGCGCGCGACGAAGGCCGACGGCTCCGTGGTGGCGTTCGACGCGGTGGTGCGCGTCGACACCCCCGGCGAGGCGGACTACTACCGCAACGGCGGGATCCTGCAGTACGTGCTGCGGCAGGTGGCCGGGGTCGCCTGAGGCGCACCGGCAGGGCTGCGCGTCCTCTGGACGGGCAGCCCTGGCGTGGGTCAGGGTGGGAGCCGTGACTGCCTCCGCCCCCGTGCTCTCGCTGCGCGGTGTCCGCAAGGTGTACCCCTCGTCGCCGGCGCCCGTCGTCGCGGTGGACGGCGTCGACCTGCAGGTCGACGCCGGCGAGATCGTCGCCGTGCTGGGCCCCAACGGCGCCGGCAAGACGACCACCCTCGACATGGTGCTCGGTCTGGTCCTCCCGACCGCCGGCACGGTGGAGGTCCTGGGTGGCAGCCCCGAGATGGCCGCGCGGGGCGGCCGGGTGTCCGCGGTGCTCCAGTCGGGTGGCCTGCTGCGCGATCTCACCGTCGGTGAGACGGTGCTGGCGGTGGCCGCGCTGCACCGGGCGCGCTCGCGCGTCGAGGCGGTCATGGAGCGTGCCGGCATCGCCGACCTGGCGCGCCGCAAGGTCCGGTCCTGCTCCGGCGGGGAGCAGCAGCGGCTCCGGTTCGCTCTTGCCCTGCTGCCCGATCCCCAGGTCCTCGTGCTCGACGAGCCGACGGCCGGGATGGACGTGGGCGCGCGCCGCTCGTTCTGGGAGACGATGCACGAGGAGACCCGGGACGGTCGCACCGTGCTGTTCGCGACCCACTACCTGGAGGAGGCGCAGGCGTTCGCGCCGCGCACCGTCCTCGTCGACCACGGCCGGATCCTCGCGGACGGACCGACCGCGCAGCTGCGGGGGATCGTCGGGGACCGCACCGTGCTGGCCACGGTGCCGGGGGCGGCCGACGGCGTGCTGACGCGGCTGCGAGCGGTGCCCGGGGTGCGCGAGGTGCACCGTGCGGGCGACCGGGTCACCGTGAACGGCACGTCCTCGGACGACGTGGCCCGTCTCCTGCTCACGGAGCTCGGCGGGCGGGACCTGGAGATCGCCGCCCCGACGCTGGAGTCGGCGTTCCTGGCGCTGACGGGGGAGGGCCAGGCCCGGTGAACGTCACCTACCTGCGGATCGACCTGGTGCGGCAGCTGCGCGACGGGATGTACATCTCTTTCGTCATCGCGCTGCCCGTGGTGATGTACCTGTTGTTCGGCACGGCGTTCGGCGCGAGCGCCGACGTGGTGGGCCGGGGGGACACGCGGTTCTACGTCATGAGCGCCATGGCCGCGTACGGGGCGTCGGTGGGCGCCACCTCGATCGCGGCCTCGGCCGCCATGGAGCTGCTGCAGGGGTGGGGACGCCAGCTCGCGCTGACGCCGCTGCGGCCACCGGCGTTCGTCGCCACCAAGGTCGTCGTGGCGCTGGCCGTCTCGGCGGTCGGGGCGCTCGCCGTCACCGTCGTCGGCGCCGCGACCGGTGCGCACGTCAGCGCCTTGTGGGTGTGGATCGTGACGTTCCTCGTCGCGTGGCTCGGGTCGTCGCTGTTCGCGCTGTACGGCCTGGTGGTGGCCCAGGTGTTCCGCTCCGAGACCGCGATCGGCGTGGCGTCCGCCTCGCTCGTCGTCTGGGCGTTCTTCGGGAACCTGTTCGTGCCGCTGTCCGGCACGGTGCAGCAGATCGCGCGGTGGACGCCGATGTACGGCTACGCGGGGCTCGTGCGGTGGTCGCAGATGCAGGGCCACTCGGTGACGAGCAGCCAGGTGGACCCGCTGTGGCTGCTGGTCCTCAACTGGGTGGCGTGGGCGGCGGCCTTCGCCGTGCTGGCCACCTGGGCCAACCGTCGGGGCCGCGCCCGGCAGTGACGGGCCGGGGCCGGCGCCGGTCGACCGAGGGGGCTGGCGGTCAGCGCGGTGCTGCGGTGCGCGGTCCGGCCGTCAGCTCGCGGAGCGCGTGCCCGCCCGCGGCCGCCAGGCCCGGGTGCTGCTCGGGGTGCGCGGTGTACGTCGGCACCAGGGCGGCGGCCCAGGCCCGAGCGCGGACGGCCAGCGCCGCGAGCTGTGGCGAGCCGCACGGCGACGCGGCGGCGTAGGCGTCCCAGAACCGGGCCCGCCCCGACGGCGTGAACATGGCCCACACGGCGCCGAGGTCGGACGCCGGGTCGCCGGCGGTGACGTCCCCGAAGTCGAGGATCCCCGCCAGGTGCCCGTGCTCGTCCAGCAGGTTGGCCGGATGCGGGTCGCCGTGCAACCACACCGGCGGGCGGTCCCACGCCGGTGCTGCCAGGCCGTCCCGCCAGGCGCGCAGCAGCGCGTCGCGCAGCGGGTGGGCCGCCAGGCGTGGGCGCACCGCGGCGTCGCGCGCCGCGAGCGGCACGCCCCGGAACGGGTTGGCGGGCGCGTCTGCCGGGGCCGGCTGGTGCAGGGCGGCCAGGGCTGCGGCCAGCTCCTCGGCCCAGGCGTCCCGGTCCGCCGGGGTCAGCGCGTCGGCCGGGCGGCCGGCCAGCCACGGCACGACGCTCCACGGCCACCGGTAGCCGGCGCCGGGACGTCCGACGCGCACCGGGACCGGCACCGGGACCGGGACCAGGGGAGCCAGCACGGACAGCCACCGCTGCTCGTGCGCGACGAGCGGAGCGGCCGCCGCACGCGCGGGCAGCCGGACGGCGAGCTCCGGTCCGAGCCGGAACGTCACGTTGTCCCAGCCCTGGGCCGCACGCACGAGCGGCAGGTCCGCGAGGTCGCGGTGCTGGGCCGCCAGGAGCGTGCGCACCAGCCGATCGGAGACCTCGACCTCGTGCCGCGGGTGCGTCACGGCTGCACCGTGCGCTCGCGCGGCCACGGCCGGGTCCAGCCGAGCGCGTCGAACAGCCCGTCGAGGACGATCGCGGTGAACCCCCAGACCAGCACGTCGGCGACCTCGAACGCGGGGGTCCGCACCGTGGCCCCGCCGCGGTGATGGGCGACCACGGCACGGTGCGCCGGGTCGAGCAGGTCGGCGACCGGCACGCGAAACACGTCGACGGTCTCCGCGTGGTCCACCGCCGCCACGGCCGACGGGCGTGCCCACCACGCCGGCACGGGCGTCACCCGGTGGTTGCTCACCGGGAGCGCGAGATCGGCGAGCCTGCCGAGCACCTCGACGCCCGCCGGGTCGAGCCCGGTCTCCTCGACGGCTTCCCGCACGGCAGCCTGCTCCGGCGTCTCGCCCGGCTCCACACCACCGCCGGGGAAGGACACCTGGCCGGGGTGGTGGCCCAGCGTCGCGGCACGGCGCTGCAGCAGCACGTCGAGCTCGTCCGGCACCGGGCCCCCGGCACCTGCCGGCACGCTGTCGAGCCGGCCGAACAGCACGAGCACCGCGGCGTGCCGTGCACCGTCCGGCACCGCCAGCACCCGGGTGGCGTCGGCGTGCCAGTCGATGCCACGCCGGACGAGCGCCGCGAGCTGGTCCCGCGCCCCCGTGCCCGGGGGCGTCGCCGTCACCGGGCCGCCGCCGCGGCCTCGGCTCGGGTGCGCCCGGCGACCTGGCGTGCGAAGCGGGTGGCGAGGTCGGCACCCGCGGCGGCGAGCCCGGGCAGCGCGGTGGCGCCGTCGGCGCGGATCCGTGCGACCTCGTCGTCCGACAGGTCGCCGACCATGTCCGGGGTCGACAGCCACAGCGCCAGGTGGCTGGCCTCGAGCTCGACGTGGAACTGGATGCCGAGCGCGGACCCGGCGCGGAACGCCTGCACGGGCGTGGTCGCCGTGCCGGCGAGCAGCGTCGCGCCGGATGGCAGCTCGACGCAGTCCGAGTGCCAGTGCAGCACGGTGGGCGCCGAGCCGGCCGGACCGAGCGCCGAGAGCACGGGGTCGTCGGCGACGACCTGCACGGGGCCGAACCCGACCTCCGGCGAGGCCCGCCGCAGCAGCGGAGCCCCGAGCGCCAGTCCGAGCAGCTGCATCCCCAGGCACACCCCGAGCACCGGGACGCCGGCGGCGACGGCCTCGGCGAGGAGCCTGGTCTCGGCGGCCAGCCCGGGGTGCCCGCGGACGTCGTCGGCGTCCATGGGGCCGCCCATGACCACCAGTCCGGCCAGGTCGCCAGCGGCGGGCAGGTGCGGCTCGGGCTCGTCGAGGACGGTCCGGACCCGGTACGGCGCCCCGAGCAGGGGCCCGATCAGCCCGGGGCCCTCGTGGGGTGCGTGGGTGAGGACGAGGACGGGGCCCGGCCCACCGGTCCCGTCGGCCACCGCGGTCACCAGCCGTCCGGCAGCGGCCGGCCCTCGTCGAACCCGGCGGCGGACTGCAGCCCGACGACGGCGCGCTCGGAGAACTCCGGAAGGGTCGTGGCGCCGACATAGGTGGCCGCCGAGCGCACCCCGGAGGTGATCTGGTCGAGCAGGTCCTCCACGCCGGGGCGGTGGGGGTCCAGGTACATCCGGGAGGAGCTGATGCCCTCCTCGTAGAGGCCCTTGCGGGCGCGGTCGAACGCCGAGCCGCCGCGGGTGCGGGCCGCGACGGCGCGGGCCGAGGCCATACCGAAGCTCTCCTTGTACAGCCGCCCGTCGGGATCGGCGTGCAGGTCCCCGGGCGACTCGTGGGTGCCCGCGAACCACGAGCCGATCATCACCTGCGACGCGCCGGCGGCCAGGGCGAGCGCGACGTCGCGCGGGTAGCGCACCCCGCCGTCGGCCCAGACGTGGCGGCCGAGCCGGCGGGCCTCGGAGGCGCACTCCAGCACGGCGGAGAACTGCGGCCGCCCCACGGACGTCATCATGCGTGTGGTGCACATGGCGCCCGGTCCGACGCCGACCTTGACCACGTCCGCGCCCGCCTCGACGAGGTCCCGCACACCCTCCGCGGTGACGACGTTGCCGGCCACCACGGGCACGTCCGGCGTCAGTGAGCGGACCGCGGCCAGTGCCTCGAGCATCTTGCGCTGGTGGCCGTGGGCGGTGTCGACGACGAGCACGTCGACGGCCGCCTCGAGCAGCTCGGCGGCCTTGCGCCGGGGATCCCCGTTGATGCCGATCGCGGCGGCGACGCGCAGCCGGCCCTGCTCGTCGCGCGCGGGCACGTAGATCGACGAGCGCAGCGCCCCGACCTGCGTGAGGACACCGACGAGCCGGCCGGACTCCTCGACCACGGGCGCGAACCGGCGGCGCGCGGCGTGCAGTCGCTCGAACGCCGTGCGCAGGCCGGACGGCCCGCCCTGCTCGAGGAGGGTCAGGTCGATCGTCAGAGGGTCGGCGGCCATCACCTCGGCGACCTGGGTGTAGCGGTCGACGTCGGTGCAGTCCACCTCGCTGACCACACCCACCGGCCGCCCGTCCTGGACCACCACGGCCGCGCCGTGCGAGCGCTTGCCGATGAGCGCGAGGGTCTCGCCGACGGTGTCGTGCGGCGTGACCGTGACGGCGGTCTCGACGACGGGGTGGCAGCGCTTGACCTTGGCGACCACGTCCGCGACGACGTCGGAGGGCGTGTCCTGCGGCAGCACCGCCATGCCGCCGCGGCGCGCCACCGTCTCGGCCATCCGGCGGCCGGCGACGGCGGTCATGTTCGCGACGACCACCGGGATCGTCGTGCCGGTGCCGTCGTCGGTCGCCAGGTCGACGTCGAACCGGCTGGACACCTCGGACCGGGACGGCACCAGGAACACGTCGCCGTAGGTGAGGTCGTGCGTGGCCTGGTGGCCGGGCAGGAAGCGCATGGCAAACCCCTTTCGAGCCATCGTAACCGGCCCTCCGAGGTCGCCGGTCGCCGCTACGGGCCCGCGGACAGGGTCGCCTGCAACGCGGTCTGCACGGTCTGCAGGATCGCCCGGGGATCGCTCGACGCGAGGTTCTTCAGCTGGGCGTCGAACTGCGCGACGACGGGGGCGGCGCCGTTCGTCGTCACGGGGTTCGACGCGAACAACGCCGAGTCGGTGAAGGCCCGCAGCGCCGGGTGGGCGGACAGGTATGCCGCGGTGGCCGACTGCGACGACGGCATGGCACCGTACGTGGCCGCGAAGTCGGCCTGCCGCGCCGGTCCGGTGAGGTAGGTGACGAGGTCGACGGCCTCCGCCGGGTGCCGGGAGGCGGCCGTGATGCCCCAGCAGGTGCCGAACTCGAGCGTGCCCAGGCCCGCCGGGCCGGCCGGCAGCGGCACCACGCGGTATCCGAGCGACGGGTCGGCGGCCGCGAGATCTGCCACGATCCCGTTGTCGGCGATGGTCATGGCGGCCTTGCCGGTGGCGAACGCGTCGGTGCCCGACGCGGCGCCGAGGCTGGACGGGTAGGCGAACGTGCCGTCGGCGAGGTGGGACTTCACGTAGCTCAGCGCGGTGAGGTTGGCGGCGCTGTCGACGGTCGCGGTCTTGCCGTCGGCGCTGACCATGGTGCCGCCGGCCTGCGCCATGAAGACGCCGAGCCGGTCGTACTTCGCGTCGACGACGAGCCCGACGCGCCCGGCGGTGGTGAGCTTCTTGGCGTCGGCGGCCAGCTGGTCCCAGGTTGTCGGGAGGGCGGCGTCGGTGAGGCCCGCCGCGGTCCAGTCGTCGGTGTTGACGACCAGGGCGAGCGTCGTGAGATCCCGCGGCGCGCAGTAGAGCTTGCCCTGGTACGTGAACTGCTGCACCAGTGCCGGGTAGAAGTCCGTCACCGCACCGAGCTTGTCGCCGTAGGCCAGCAGCGTCCCTCGGGCCGCGTACCCCGCGAACGCCTCGGCCCCGACGTCCACGATGTCCGGCGGTCGCCTGGACGCGATCGCCTGGGCGAGGTCCTGGTCGATGTTGGTCGAGGCGCGCACCGTCGCCGACGTGCCCGTCACGCGGGACCACGCCTGGACGGCCTGCGTGACGGCCTGGGTCTGTGCGTCACCACCGGAGCCGATCAGCACGGTCAGCGACGGACTGGTGCCGTCCGGGCTCGTGGTGCCGCCCGCGGGGGCCGCCACGTCGCAGGCCGCCAACGTCACGAGGCCGAGGAGACCGGCCAGCACACGCAGCCGACGCGTGGCGTGTGCGCGCATGCACCACTCTCCCTCGGGTTCGGGGGCGTCACCTGCCGGACGGCCGTGAGGTCGACGCTAGGTCCGCCGCGGGAGGTTCGCACCACGTGGGTGCGACGCGGCGGCCGCGGACGACCTACAGTGGACGGCCGGGCGTCGCCACGCCCGACGCCCACCGGTGCTGCGGGGGGCGGCGTCGCCCAGGAGTGCGCGGAGGTGGGTGTGGGTCTGCTCGAGGAGATCCGCTCGCCCGCCGACGTGCGTCGACTGACGTCGCGCCAGGTGGACGCGCTGGCGGTGGAGGTCCGGCGCTTCCTGGTCGCCGAGGTGTCCCGCACCGGCGGCCACCTCGGCCCGAACCTCGGCGTCGTCGAGCTGACCATCGCGCTGCACCGCGTGTTCGAGTCGCCGCGCGACACGATCGTCTTCGACACCGGGCACCAGGCCTACGTCCACAAGCTGCTCACGGGCCGCACCGACTTCTCCCGGCTACGCCGCTCCGGCGGCCTGTCGGGCTACCCGAGCCGTGCCGAGTCGGTGCATGACGTGCTCGAGAACTCGCACGCGTCGGCGGCCCTCAGCTGGGCGGACGGCATCGCCAAGGCGAACGAGGTGCGTGGCCAGCCGCAGCGGCACGTCGTCGCCGTCGTCGGGGACGGCGCGCTGACCGGGGGCATGGCCTGGGAGGCGCTCAACAACATCGCGGCCGGCCAGGACCGCCGGCTCGTCGTCGTCGTCAACGACAACGGCCGCTCGTACGCGCCGACGATCGGCGGCCTGGCCCGCCACCTCGACGCGCTGCGCACCGCGAGGTCGTACGAGTCGGTGCTGTCGTGGGGGAAGTCGACGCTGCGCCGCTCGGGCGCGCCGGGCCGGATGGTGTACGACGCCCTGCACGGCGTGAAGAAGGGTGTCAAGGACATCGTCGCCCCGCAGGGCATGTTCGAGGACCTCGGGCTGAAGTACGTCGGTCCGGTCGACGGGCACGACGAGCGGGCGGTGGAGCAGGCGCTCCGGCGCGCGAAGGCGTACGGCGGACCGGTGATCGTGCACGTCATCACCGAGAAGGGGCGCGGCTACTCCCCGGCGGAGCAGGACGTCGCCGACCGTTTCCACGCCGTGGGGCAGATCCATCCGGAGACCGGTCTGCCGGTGGCGCCCTCCCGGTTCGGCTGGACCAGCGTGTTCGCCGACGAGATCGTCCGCATCGCGCGGCGCCGGCCGGACGTGGTGGGGATCACGGCGGCGATGCTGCAGCCGGTGGGCCTGGCGCCGTTCGCGGCGGAGTTCCCGGGGCGGGTGTTCGACGTCGGGATCGCGGAGCAGCACGCCGCGGCCTCGGCGGCGGGCATGGCGTTCGCGGGCCTGCACCCGGTGGTGGCGGTCTACGCGACGTTCCTCAACCGCGCGTTCGACCAGATGCTCATGGACGTCGCGCTGCACCGCGCGGGCGTGACCTTCGTGCTCGACCGGGCCGGCATCACGGGCGACGACGGACCGAGCCACAACGGCATGTGGGACGTCGCGATGCTCGCCATGGTGCCCGGGCTGCGCCTGGCGGCGCCGCGCGACGAGGACACGTTGCGGGCCGCGCTGCGCGTCGCGGTGGACGTCGACGACGCCCCGACCGTCATCCGGTACCCCAAGGGTCCGGTGCCGGAGCCGGTGCCGGCCCTCGAGGACCGGGACGGGGTGGACGTGCTCGCCCGGCACGAGGGTGCGACGCCGGACGCGCGCCGTGTGCTCGTCGTCGGCGTGGGGCCCATGGTCCCGACGGCGCTGGAGGTCGGCCGGCTGCTGGCGGCGCACGGGCTCGCGGTGACGGTGGTGGACCCGCGATGGGTGATCCCGGTGCCGACGGCCCTCGTCAAGCTCGCGGGGGAGCACGACCACGTGGTGTGCGTCGAGGACGGCCTGGTCGAGGGTGGTGCGGGTGCGACGCTCGGTCAGCGCGCCCGTGAGCAGGGCATCGGTACTCCGGTCCGGGCCTTCGGTGTACCACGGCAGTTCCTGCCGCACGCCACGCGGGACGAGCTCGTCGACGCGCTCCGGCTGCGGCCGAACGACATCGCGGCCGACACCCTGGCGGCGCTCGAGGAGCCGCCCGGGAGCCCCCACCGAGGACGATAGTCCCGAGACATCCCATGTATTTTCGGGATACCGTCATGACCAGCGTCGATGCCTGGTGACGCCAACCCGAAGGGGGCCCGATGCCCAGCGACACGCGCGCGCGTGAGGCCGTGGACGCGCTGCCCGGTGCGTGGCTGGGTTTTGTCGGCGGGCCCTGGGTCGACGAGGTCGACGTCCGGGACTTCGTGCAGCGCAACTACACGCCGTACTGCGGCGACGGCAGCTTCCTCGCCGGTCCCACCGCGCGGACCCGGTCGTTGTGGGCCACCGTCGAGGGCCTGATCGCCGCCGAGCGCGTCGGTGACTACCGGGTGGACGCCACCACCCCGTCACGCATCACGTCCCACGCCCCGGGGTACGTCGCCAAGGACCGCGAGATCGTCGTCGGCCTGCAGACCGACGAGCCGCTGAAGCGCGCCATCATGCCGAACGGCGGCTGGCAGGCGGTGCGTCAGGCGCTCGAGGAGCACGGCTACGAGGCGCCCGCGCTGCTCGACGAGGTGTTCACCACCTACCGCAAGACCTTCGCTGACGGCGTCCTCGACGTGTACCCGCCCGCGGTGCGGGCCGCCCGCAGCGCGCAGATCATCACCGGTCTGCCGGACGACTTCGGTCGCGGCCAGATCGTCGGCGACTACCGCCGGGTGCCGTTGTACGGCGTCGACGCGCTCGTCGCCGCCAAGCGCCTGGAGAAGGCGACCCTCGACATGGAGCGGTCGACCGAGGAGGTCATCCGCGACCGCGAGGAGCTCGCCGAGCAGATCCGCGCCCTCGCCGACCTCGCGGCGATGGCCTCGTCGTACGGCTACGACATCTCCCGGCCGGCGGCCACTGCGCGCGAGGCGGTGCAGTGGCTCTACTTCGCGTACCTGGCGGCGATCAAGGAGCAGAACGGTGCGGCGATGTCGCTCGGGCGCACGTCGACGTTCCTCGACGTGTACCTGCAGCGGGACCTCGTCACCGGGCGGATCACCGAGGAGGAGGCGCAGGAGCTCGTCGACGACCTCGTCATCAAGCTGCGTCTGGTGCGGTTCCTGCGCACCGCGGAGTACGACGAGCTGTGCGCGGGCGAGCCGACCTGGGTCACCGAGACGATCGGTGGCATGGGGGAGGACGGGCGCCCCCTGGTGACCAAGAGCTCCTTCCGGTTCCTGCAGACGGTGCGCGACCTCGGGTCGGCGCCCGAGCCCAACCTCACGGTGCTGTGGAGCGACCGGCTGCCGCAGGGGTTCAAGGACTTCTGCGCCCGCGTCTCGCTGGAGACCTCGGCCGTGCAGTACGAGTCGGACGAGCTGATCCGCAGCGCGTGGGGCGACGACGCGGCCATCGCCAGCGCGGTGTCGCCGTTGCGCATCGGCAAGCAGGTGCAGTTCGTCGGCGGCCGCATCAACCTGGCCAAGGCGCTGCTCTATGCCATCAACGGCGGGCGCGACGAGGTGACGGGGCGCCAGGTGGCGCCGCTTTCGGCGCCGGTGGAGGGCGAGCTCCTCGACTACGACGACGTGCTGGCCAAGCTCGACCGCACGCTCGACTGGCTCGCCGAGACGTACGTCGACGCCCTGAACTGCGTGCACTTCATGCACGACAAGTACTCCTACGAGCGGCTCGCGATGGCGCTGCACGACCGCACGGTGCTGCGCACGCTCTCCTGCGGCGTCGCCGGGCTGTCGGTGGTCGCGGACTCGCTGTCGGCGATCCGGTACGCCACGGTGCACGCGCTGCGCACCACGGACGGGCTGGTGACGGAGTTCGCCGTGGAGGGCGGCTACCCGAGCTTCGGCAACGACGACGACCGCGTGGACGAGATCGCGGCGAGCCTGCTGCACAGCTTCATGACGAAGATCCGGCGGATGCCGACGTACCGCAACGCGCTGCACACCCAGAACGTGCTGACCGTGACGTCCAACGTGCTGTACGGGCGGATCACCGGCTCGACGCCGGACGGCCGGCGCGCGGGCGAGCCGTTCGCCCCCGGCGCCAACCCGATGAACGGCCGCGACACGCACGGCATGCTGGCCTCGGCGCTGTCCGTCGCCAAGCTGCCGTACTCCGACGCGCAGGACGGGGTCTCGTTGACCACCTCGGTGACGCCCGACGGGCTGGGCCGTACGGACGAGGAGCGCGTCGCCAACGTGGTGGGCCTGCTGGACGCCTACATGCTCTCCAGCGGCTACCACCTCAACCTCAACGTCCTCGACAAGGGCACGCTGCTCGACGCGATGGACAACCCCGACAGGTACCCCAACCTCACCATCCGGGTGTCGGGCTATGCGGTGAACTTCGTCCGCCTCACGCGCGAGCAGCAGCTCGACGTGCTGAGCCGCACGTTCCATGTGACGGTGTAGCGATCATGAGCACCGGCACCGACGGCGCCCCCGTCGTCGAGCTCGGCACGCCCCTCGTCGGCGGCTCGACGCACCGGACGGCGGGTCAGGGCACCCAGGGCCTGGCCGGGACGGACCTCGACCGGCCGGAGCGGCTCGCGCAGGTGCGCAGCGGCGAGCTCGGCTCGCTGCACTCCTGGGAGCTCGTGACGGCCGTCGACGGGCCGGGCACCCGGCTGACCGTGTTCCTCGCCGGCTGCCCGCTGCGCTGCCTGTACTGCCACAACCCCGACACGCTCGAGATGCGACGGGGCACCGACGTCACGGCCGACGAGCTGCTGAAGAAGGTGGCGCGCTACCGGGGCGTGTTCCGGGCGACCGGGGGCGGCCTGACGCTCTCGGGCGGCGAGCCGCTCATGCAGCCCGCGTTCGTCGCGCGCGTGCTGCGGGGCGCCACGGAGATGGGCGTCCACACGACGCTCGACACGTCGGGCTTCCTCGGCGCGGCGGCGACGGACGCCATGCTCGACGACCTCGACCTCGTGCTGCTCGACGTCAAGTCCGGGATCCCGGACACCTACACCCGGGTCACGGGCCGCGAGCTGGCGCCCACGCTCGAGTTCGGCCGGCGGCTGTCCGACCACGGCGTGGCCATGTGGATCCGGTTCGTGCTCGTCCCCGACCTCACGGACGCCCGGGACAACGTGGAGGCGGTCGCGGACTACGTGAGCACGCTGTCGACGGTCGCTCGCGTCGAGGTGCTGCCGTTCCACCAGATGGGCCGCGACAAGTGGGACGAGCTGGGCATGCGGTACGAGCTGGGGGACACCCGACCGCCGACGCCGGAGCTCGTCGAGCGGGTCCGGGACCAGTTCCGCGCTCGGGGCCTCGAGGTCCACTGACGGCAGCGGTGCCGGTCCGGGACGGCGCCCGGGCCGCCCTGCGCGGCTGCGCTCTTGGCGCGCGCCGTGCCGGCCGTCGGCTCCTTGTGATGAGCGTCACATAACTCCCGACCTGGTCATTCGCTAAAGATGGGACCTTTGTCTCAAGTCATCCCATGTCTCAAACCTAGGCTGGTGGCATTCCCAAGGAGGGACGCCATGACGATCACCGAGATCCCCGCCGTCGCGACCGACGAGACGGCCTGGGACGGGTTCACCACAGGCCCATGGACCGAGAGCATCGACGTCCGGGACTTCATCCAGCGGAACTACACGCCGTACCTGGGGGACGCCTCGTTCCTCGCGGGCGCGACCGCCAAGACGCTGCGCACCTGGGAGACCCTCGAGCGCGACTACCTGGCCGTCGAGCGTGAGCGGCGCGTGTACGACGTCGACACGCACACCCCCGCGGACGTCGACGCGTTCCCCGCGGGCTACATCAGCGCGGACGACGACGTCGTCGTCGGCCTGCAGACCGACACGCCGCTGAAGCGGGCCATGATGCCCAACGGCGGCTGGCGCATGGTGGAGACCGCCCTCAAGGAGGCCGGCAAGGAGATCGACCCCGAGGTCAAGCGGATCTTCACGCAGTACCGCAAGACCCACAACGAGGCCGTCTTCGACATGTACACCCCGCGCATCCGCGCGGCCCGCTCGTCGCACATCATCACCGGCCTGCCGGACGCCTACGGCCGCGGCCGGATCATCGGCGACTACCGCCGCGTCGCCCTGTACGGGGTCGACGCGCTCATCGCCGCCAAGAACGCGGACAAGGACTCGATCGCCGACCAGCCGTTCAGCGAGAGCTGGGCGCGGTACCGCGAGGAGCACGCGGAGCAGGTCAAGGCGCTGAAGAAGCTCAAGCGGCTCGGCGAGAGCTACGGCTTCGACCTGGGCCGCCCGGCGCGGACCTTCCAGGAGGCCGTGCAGTGGACCTACTTCGGGTACCTCGCGTCGGTGAAGAGCCAGGACGGCGCGGCGATGAGCATCGGCCGCCTCTCCGCGTTCTTCGACGTCTACGCCGAGCGTGACCTCGCCGCGGGCACCCTCACCGAGGAGCTCGCGCAGGAGGTCATCGACGCGCTCGTCCTCAAGCTGCGGATCGTGCGCTTCCTGCGCACCGTCGACTACGACCAGATCTTCTCCGGCGACCCGTACTGGGCGACGTGGAGCGATGCGGGCTTCGGCGAGGACGGCCGTCCGCTGGTGACGAAGACCTCGTTCCGGCTGCTGCAGACCCTGCGCAACCTCGGCCCGGCGCCGGAGCCCAACATCACGATCTTCTGGGACCCGAAGCTGCCCGCCGGGTACAAGGAGTTCTGCGCCGCGATCTCGATCGAGACCTCGGCGATCCAGTACGAGTCCGACCAGCAGATCCGCTGCCACTGGGGCGACGACGCCGCGATCGCGTGCTGCGTGTCGCCGATGACGGTCGGCAAGCAGATGCAGTTCTTCGGGGCCCGCGTCAACGCGGCCAAGTCGCTGCTCTACGCAGTCAACGGCGGCCGCGACGAGATGTCCGGCAAGCTCATCGTGCCTGGTCACGAGGGCGTCCAGGGCAACGAAGCACTCGACTTCGACGAGGTGTGGGCCAAGTACGACGCGATGCTGTCGTGGGTCACCGCGACCTACGTCGAGGCGCTCAACATCATCCACTACAGCCACGACAAGTACGCCTACGAGGCCGTCGAGATGGCGCTGCACGACGACGACATCGTGCGGACCATGGGCTGCGGCATCGCCGGTCTGTCGATCGTCGCGGACAGCCTGTCGGCCATCAAGTACGCCAAGGTCTACCCGGTGCGGGACGAGACGGGCCTCGTCGTCGACTACATCACCGAGGGCGACTTCCCGGTCTACGGGAACGACGACGACCGGGCCGACGAGATCGCGGCGCTCGTGGTGCGGACCGTCATGGACAAGATCCGCCACCTGCCGATGTACCGCGACGCGGTGCCGACGCAGTCCGTGCTGACCATCACGTCGAACGTCGTCTACGGCAAGGCCACCGGCGCCTTCCCGTCCGGCCACAAGGCCGGCACGCCGTTCGCCCCGGGCGCCAACCCGGAGAACGGCATGGACACGCACGGCATGGTCGCCTCCATGCTCTCGGTGGGCAAGCTCGACTACGACGACGCGCTCGACGGCATCTCGCTGACGAACACGATCACGCCGAGCGGCCTCGGGCGGACGAAGGACGAGCAGGTCACCAACCTCGTCGGCATCCTCGACGCCGGCATGGGCGAGGGCCTCTACCACGCGAACATCAACGTGCTGAGCCGCGAGACGCTGCAGGACGCGATCGACCACCCGGAGCAGTACCCGAACCTCACGGTGCGGGTCTCCGGATACGCGGTGAACTTCGTCAAGCTGACGAAGGAGCAGCAGCTGGACGTGCTGAGCCGCACGTTCCACGAGACGGCCTGATCCCCACGCTCGGCCTGGCGCGCCCGGCGCCGGACCGTCGTCCCCGCGGTTGGTGAGCGTTGCCGCGGTGACAGCACCCCGTCGGCCCCCGGACGGCAACGTCCGGGGGCCGACGTCTGTGCACCGTCGGCGCGTCCGGCGGCTGCGTCCTCAGCGCGGCACGCCCGCCGTGCCGTCGGGCAGCAGCCGGTGCCCCAGCACCTGCTCGCTTCGCCCGGAGCGGTCGAGGTACGGCGTGATCCCGCCGAGGTGCCAGGGCCAGCCGGCACCGAGCAGCAGGCACCGGTCGATCTGCCGCGGGTCGGCCACCACGCCCTCGTCGAGCATGAGTCCGACCTCCCTGGTCAGCGCGGTGAGCACGGCGTCCCGGACGCCGGCCTCGTCGCGCGGGGCGGTGCCGCGACCGAACGCCGCCTGGATCGCGGGATCGACGCGGCGCGGCAGCCCGGGCTCGGGTGCCGGGCGGACGAGGGGCGTCCCCGCGGCGACGAGAGCCGCCAGCCCGGGGGAGGCCGGGAAGCGGTCGCCGAGGTCGGCCCGCAGCGACGTCAGCACGTGCAGGCCCACGGCCGGCCCGACGAGCTGCAGCAGCTCGAACGGTGGCATGGGCAGGCCGAGCGGGTCCAGCGCGCGGTCCGCCACCTCGACCGGCGTGCCGTCCTCGACGGCGCCGAGCACCACGCCGAGCAGGAGCACCAGCAGGCGGTTGACGACGAAGCCGGGGCGGTCGCGCACGCCCACCGCGCTCTTGCCGAGCCGGGCCGCCACCTCGAACGCGGTCGCCAGGGCGGTGTCGTCGGTGCGCTGCGTGCGGACCACCTCGACGAGGGGCATCGCCGCCACGGGGTTGAAGAAGTGCAGGCCGACGAGGCGCTCCGGGCGCGTCAGCGCGTCCGCCATCGCGGTGACCGACAGTGCCGACGTGTTGGTCGCGAGGATCGTCCCGGGCGCCACCACCGCCTCGACCTCGGCGAACACCTGCCGCTTGACGGCCAGCACCTCGGTGACCGCTTCCACGACGAGGTCGCAGCCGGCGAAGACGCCGACGTCGACCGAGCCCGAGACCGAGCCGATGATGCGCTCACCCTCGTCGGGCGCGAGCCGTCCGGCCGCGACCTGCCGCTGCACGGCGGTGCGCAGCGCGGACAACCCGGCGGCGACCCGCTCGTCGTCCACGTCCCGAAGCGCCACCGGCACGCGGAGCCGGTGCGCGACGAGCTGGGCGATCTGCGTGGCCATCAGCCCCGCACCGACGACGCCCACCGCCGTCACGGGCCGGGCGAGTGCGGCATCGGGCGCCTCCGAGGGCCGCCGGGCGCTGGTGACCAGGCCGAAGGCGTACACCGCGCTGCGGTTCTCGTCGGTCATGACGAGGTCGGCGAGCGCCTCGTCCTCCGCGGCGGCGGCCGCGTCCGGCTCCCCGAGGTCTCGTTCGGGGACCGTGGGATCCGGGCGCAGCTGCTCGAGGAGGTCCAGGGCGCGGTACGGGGCCGGCCGTGACCCGTGGCTGGTCGCGTCGAGGCGGTGCCGCGCGCGGGCGACCGCCGCGGACCAGGCCAGGTCGCCGTCCGGTGCCCGCCGCGGCACGACGACCTCGCCGGCCACGACGCGCGCCGCCCACGCGACGGAGGCCGCGACGAACCCGTCGGGCGGCAGGACGGCGTCGACCAGGCCGATCGCGGCGGCCTCGGCGGCGGACAGTGTCCGGTGGGCCGCGGGCCGGTCGAGGATGACGTCGATCGCGGCGCCGATCCCGACGAGCCGGGGCAGTCGGTACGCGCCGCCCCACCCGGGCACCAGCCCGAGCGACGTCTCCGGAAGTCCGAGCGCGGTGACGTCCGACGCGACGGTGCGGTAGCGGCACGCGAGCGCGAGCTCGAGGCCGCCGCCGAGCGCGGCGCCGCCGACGAAGGCGAACGTGGGCACCGCGAGGTCGGCGAGCATCCCGTAGGCGGCGTGCCCGGCCCGGGCGAGCTCGGCGGCCTCCTGGCGCGCGGCGACGCGTGCGACGTACGTCAGGTCGGCGCCTGCCACGAACATCCCGGGTCTGCCGGTCACCGCCACGGCCGCGACGCCGCCGCCATGGACCCGCTGCCGCACCTCCGCGAGCGTCGCGGCGAGCCCCGCGAGCCCCTGCGGGCCGAGCGTCGTCGGGGACGGCGACCCGTTGTCCACCGTGACGAGCAGCAGCACGCCGCCACCAGGCAGCGGGACGTCGCGCACCGTGGTGCGGGCGACGCGCTCGGGCGGGTGCGTGGCGGTCTGCGACATGGCTCTCCAGACGTCGTCGTCCGCTGCGGCCGTGGGGACCGGCCGGCCGTTCCCGCAGGCTACGTCAGCCGACGACGCCCTGCAGCGCGGCGGCGAGGCGGTCGGCCAGCAGCTCGACCTGCCACGGGCGGGCGCCACCGGCGGTGAGCGCGGCGGCCACCGCGGCGGCGTCGGGCGTGGCGGGCGGGCTCCAGCAGAGCCGCCGCAGCAGGTCGGGCTGCAGCAGGTTCTCCACGGGCGTCTGCCACGTCTGGGACGTGTCCAGCACGACGGTGCGGGCCGCGGCGAGGCGGGCCGCCGCCCGCGGGTCGCGCTCCGGCCAGGCCCGGATCGGTGGCGGGGCGTCGGTGTGGGGCCCGCGCACCGACGGCAGCTCGGCGTCGGGCAGCGCGAGCGCCCGGTCGATCGCCGCCTGCCAGAGCGCCGCTCGGCGGCGGGTGCCCTTACCGGCGAAGGGCGCCAGCGCGACGAGCTGGGGGACCGAGCGCGGCAACGCGTCGGCGGCGGCGACGATGGCCCGGTCCGGCAGCACCCGGCCGGGCGCGATGTCGCGCTGGCGCGCGTTGTGGTCGCGCGTCTCCCACAGCTCTCGGACGACCGCCAGCCGGCGGGCGTCGTGGATCGCGTGCAGCCCGGAGACCCGACGCCACGGCTCGACCCGCACCGGGGCGGCCGGCGCGGTGCGCTCGGCCTCGAACTCCTGGGCGGCCCACACGGCCTTGCCGGCCTCGGCGAGCCGGTCGGCGAGCACCTCGCGGACCGGGACCAGCAGCTCGACGTCCAGTGCGGCGTAGCGCAGCCACTCGTGCGGCAGCGGGCGGGTGGACCAGTCGACCGCGGAGTGCTCCTTGGCGAGGCCGAGCCCGAGCGTGTCGGCGACGACCGCGGCCAGACCGACGCGTTCCATGCCGAGCAGTCGCGCGGCGAGCTCGGTGTCGAACACGCGCGACGGCCGCATGCCTTGCTCCGCGAGCCCGGGCAGGTCCTGCGACGCCGCGTGCAGCACCCACTCGACGCCGACCAGGGCCTGCGACAGCCCGGACAGGTCGGGCAGGGCGACCGGGTCGATGAGCGCGGTGCCGGCACCCTCCCGGCGCAGCTGCACCAGGTAGGTGCGCTGCCCGTAGCGGTATCCGGAGGCGCGCTCCGCGTCCACCGCGACCGGGCCCGTGCCCGCCTCGAAGGCGGTGATCGCAGCAGCCAGCGCGGCCGGCGTGTCGATGACCGCCGGCACTCCGTCGGCAGGTTCGAGCAGGGGGACGACGACGCGCTCGGGCAGGGCGTCGTCCGGCACGGCGTCGTCCGGCGCGACAGGGTCGTCCGACTCGTCCCGCGGGGCGGCGTCAGACGGTCGACGTTCCGCCTGGTCGTCGGGCAGATCGTCGGTACGGGAGCTCACAGCCTTCACCGTAGGCGAGGCGGCAGCCGGCTCGGCGCACCCCGCGCCGAGCGGCGGCCAGTCCGGGGGATCACTCCAGCAGGTCGGCGCGGATGGCGATCGCCACGAGCTGGGCGCGGTCGCCCGTGCCGAGCTTGCGCGAGATCCGCGCCAGGTGGCTCTTCACGGTGAGCGCCGACAGCCCCAGCTCGGTGCCGATGAGGCGGTTCGAGTGGCCGTCGGCGACCCGTCGGAGCACCTCGATCTCCCGGTCCGACAGGTCCGGCCGGCGCGGCACCTCCTCGGCGTCGGCCGGCACCAGTGCCGGCATCGCGTCGGTCTCGCCCACGACGGCGCCGCGCACGCCTCCGGTGAGGAGCGTGAGGATCTCGGCGTCGTGCGCGCGGCGCGCGAGCACGACGACCCGCGGCAGCCCTCGCCGGTGCAGCGCTCGCACCAGGGTCTCGCCGTCACCGTCGCCGATCTCGGCGACGACGATGCACATCGGCTGGCGGGCCTCCGGCGGGGCCTGGCGGGGGACCACCGGGCGGACGCCGACGAGGTCGGGGCGCGCCGGGTCCATGGTCACACCGGGCTCATCGGCAGGACCCCGGTGGGCCTTGAACCCCCCATCGGATGATCAACGACGAGGCTGCAACGGGGTGACGCCCTCCGGCACGGGCTCCAGGCCGGCCGCGGTGCACATCAGGCCGACCCACGCCAGCAGGTGGGGACCGAGGTCGTCGTCGTCCGCCGTCCACGACGCGCGGATCTCCAGCTCGCTGCTCTCGTTGCCGCGCTCGATCGAGCCGAAGCTGCGGGACAGCACGCGGGTGACCGTGCCGGCCGCCGCGTGGGCGCCCGGTCCCGCTGCGGCGAGCGCGTCGGTGAACCAGCTCCAGGCGACCTCGGCGAGCAGCGGGTCGGTGCCGACCTCGGGCTCGACCGCGGTACGCACCAGCGTGACGAGCCGGAACCTGCCGTCCCAGGCCTCTTGGCCGGCGGGGTCGTGGAGCACGACGAACCGCCCCGAGGCGAGCTCGTCGGCCGACACCGACCGGCGGGCGCTGCGCACCTCGGCCGTCAGCGCGGCCGAGTACGGGGCGATGCGCGCCGGCCCGGGGACCTCGTCGAGCACGACCTCGGGGCGGACGGTGACCGCACGCAGCGACCGCAGCGCCCGGATGAACTCCTCGGGCACGTCCTCGGGGGCAGGCACGAGGCGAGGGTAGGCGCACCCCCGTACCCGGCGACGTCCGGCACGCCGGGCCGCACTAGGCTGGCCAGGGCGCACGCCGCGCCGATGGGCGGGCGGGGTCGCATGAGGCGGCTCGGCGCGCCCCGGACGACACGAAGGAGCCTTCGGATGGCGGACGCCCTGGCGCAGATCGGCGTGACGGGTCTGGGGACGATGGGTCGGAACCTGGCCCGCAACCTGGCGCGGCACGGGTACGCGGTGGCGGTGCACAACCGGTCGCAGGCGCGCACCGACGCGCTGGTCGCCCAGTTCGGGCACGAGGGCACGTTCGTGCCGTCGGGCTCGATGGCCGAGTTCGTCGCCGGCCTGGCGCGGCCGCGGACCGTCGTCATCATGGTCAACGCCGGCCCGGCGACGGACGCCGTGATCGAGGAGCTCACCCCGCTGCTGGAGGCCGGCGACATCGTCGTGGACGCCGGCAACGCGCACTTCCCGGACACCGTGCGGCGCGAGGCCGCGCTGCGCGCCCAGGGCCTGCACTTCGTCGGCACCGGCGTGTCGGGCGGCGAGGAAGGTGCGCTCAACGGACCGTCGATCATGCCCGGCGGCACGCGCGAGGCGTACGCCACGCTGGGACCGATCCTGGAGACCATCTCGGCGCACGTGGACGGCGAGCCCTGCTGCACGCACGTCGGCCCGGACGGTGCCGGCCACTTCGTCAAGATGGTGCACAACGGCATCGAGTACGCCGACATGCAGCTCATCGGGGAGGCCTACGACCTGCTGCGTCAGGGGCTCGGCTGGTCGGCGGCGCGCGTCGGCGAGGCCTTCGCGTCCTGGAACGAGGGCGACCTGGAGTCCTACCTCATCGAGATCACCGCCGACGTGCTGGCGCACACCGACCCGGAGACCGGCCGGGCGTTCGTCGACGTCGTGGCCGACCGCGCGGAGCAGAAGGGCACCGGGCGCTGGACCGTGCAGAACGCGCTCGACCTCGGGGTCCCGGTGACCGGCATCGCCGAGGCGACGTTCGCGCGGGCGCTGTCCGGTGGCGTGGCGCAGCGGCAGGCGGCGCGGGGCGTGCTGCCCGCGCACGCCGAGCCGTGGGCGGTGGCCGACGAGGCCGCGTTCGTCGACGACGTGCGGGCCGCGCTGTACGCCTCCAAGGTCGTCGCCTACTCCCAGGGCTTCGACCAGATCGCCGCCGCCTCGAGCCAGTACGGGTGGGGCATCGACCGCGGCGCGATGGCCCGGATCTGGCGGGGCGGCTGCATCATCCGTGCCAAGTTCCTGGACCGGATCACCGAGGCCTACACCCGGGACCCCGACCTGCCGCTGCTGCTCGCCGACCCGTACTTCACCGGCGTCGTCGGCGAGGGCCTGGGCGCGTGGCGGCGCGTGGTGGCCGCCGCCGCGACGCACGGCGTGCCGGCACCGGCGTTCGCGTCGTCGTTGGCCTACTACGACGCGGTGCGCGCCGACCGGCTGCCGGCCGCGCTCACGCAGGCGCAGCGCGACTACTTCGGTGCGCACACCTACCAGCGGGTGGACAAGGCGGGCACGTTCCACACCGACTGGTCCGGCGACCGGCGGGAGGGCGAGGTCTGACGTGCCGGCGACCGCGCTGACGGCCGACCTCGTCACGTCTCGGGACGCGTGGGACAGTGACGTCCTGGCCCTGGGCGGCCACCCGTTGCAGCTGTGGGGCTGGGGCCAGGTGAAGGCCGCCGGGGCGTGGACCCCGTACCGGCTGCGCATCACCGACGGCGGGGATCTCGTCGGGCTCGCGCAGGTCCTCGTGAGGCGCCTGCCCGCGCCGTTCGGACGGCTCTCCTACGTGCCGCGCGGACCGGTGGTCGTCGGCGACGACGGCACCGGGTCGGGCGAACGGCGGGCGGCGGTGACCGCGGCCGTCGTGGCCTGGTGCCGCGACACGGTGGGCGGCATCGGCGTCTCGTTCGAGCCGGACTGGCCCGCCGAGACCGGTCCGCACGTGCTGGGCCTGCGCCCCGGCCGGGCTCCGGTGCTGGTGCCGACGACCGTCGTGCTCGACCTGACGAGGTCGCCGGACGTGCTGCTCGCCGCCATGGACCGCTCGCCGCGGCACGACATCCGCAAGGCGGCGCGGGACGGCATGGACATCCGCCGCGTGACCGGTGAGCGCGACGTGCGAAGGGTCCTCGACGTGTACCGGGAGACGGCGCGGCGTGCCGACTTCGCGCTGCACTCGGACGAGTACTACCTGTCGGTCCACCGGGAGCTCGGCGAGCGCTCGGTGCTCGTCGCGGCGTACCTCGACGACGCGCCGGTGTCCTTCTCGTGGTGCATCAACTCCGCCCGCACCTCGTTCCAGCTCTACGGGGGCGGCACCGCCGCCGGCCGCAAGATGCGCGCGACGACCCCGGTCTACTGGCGCTCGGTCGAGATCGCGCAGCAGGACGGCCTGTCGCGGTTCGACTTCAACGGTCTGCTCAACGACGGGATCAGCGACTTCAAGCGCAGCCTGGCCAAGCACGAGGACGCCATGGTCGGCACGCTGGACGTGCCGTTCTCGCCGCTGTACGACGCGTGGACCCGGCTGCTGCCCACCGCCAAGCGGACGCTGCGCGCGCTGCGCCGCGTGCGTGGCGGCGACGCGACGGACGCCTCGTGACCGACGCCGGGACCGAGGACCGGCTGAGCGACGAGCGGCTGCGCCGCGGCTCGATCGCCATGACGGTGGGGACGTTCGCGTCCCGCGGCACCGGGTTGGCCCGCAGCATGCTGCTCGTCGCGGCGATCGGCCTCGTCGGCCCCGTGGCGGACGCGTTCGACGTGGCCAACACGCTGCCGAACATGCTGTTCGCGCTGCTGTCGACGGGCGCCATCCAGGCCGTGCTCATGCCGCAGATCATCGCGGCGATCGCGACGCGGGACTCCAAGGAGCGGCTCGACAAGCTCCTGACGCTGACCACCGTGGTGCTCGCCGCGCTCACCGTGGTGCTGGTGGCGGCCACGCCGGTGCTGGTCCGGCTGTTCACGCTGGCCGGTGGCTGGCGGCCGGAGCAGGTGGCCGTGGCCATCGCGTTCGGCTACTGGTGCATCCCGCAGATGTTCTTCTACGGCCTGTTCGGCGTGCTCGGCGACGCGCTCAGCGCGCGGGGCCAGTTCGCCGCGATCGGCTGGGCTCCGGTGGCGAACAACATCGTCTCCATCGCCGGCTTCGGCGCGTTCGTGGCGATCTGGGGCGTGGCCCCCAAGAACGGTCCGAGCCTGGTCGGGTGGACGACCGGGCAGACGGTGCTGCTGGCCGGGACGGCCACGCTCGGCATCGTCATCCAGGCGCTGCTGCTCGTCGTCGCGCTGCGGCGGGGCGGGTTCCACTGGTCGCTGCGCCTCGGCCTGCACGGCCTGGGGCTGCGGACCGCCGGCAAGGTCGTCGGGTGGACGTTGGGCGCGGTGGCGCTCGAGCAGGTGGGCGTGGCCTACCTGAAGAACTTCACGTCGGCGGCCGGCGCCGCGATGACTGCCGGGGGACTGGCCGCCGGCAACGCGGCGTTCACCAACGCGCTGACGATCTACCTGCTGCCGCACTCGCTCGTGGTGGTCTCCATCGTCACGGCCCTGTTCCCCCGGATGAGCGCCGCGGCGTCGACGGGCAACCTCGCCGGCGTGCGCGCCGACATGTCGACCGCGCTGCGGATGGCCGGCGTGTTCTCGGTGCTCTCCGTCGCGGTGCTCGTCGTGCTCGCCGCGCCGCTCATGAAGGCGCTGCTGCCGACGATCACCCAGCACGAGGTCGACGTGAGCGCGCCCGTGCTCCAGGCGATGGCGCCCGGGCTGGTGGCCATGGGAGCGACCGTCATCGCCAAGCGGATGTACTACGCGTTCGGCGACGGCCGGGGCATCTTCGTCATCCAGGTGCTGGCGACGGTCTCCCTCGTGCTCGTCATGTGGCTGGGCACGCGGTGGCTGAACGTCGCCTGGTGGGCCGTTGCGGCGGCCGCCGCGACCACGATCTCCACCTGGATCTCGGTGCTCGCCCGCGTGCGAGGGATGCGGCGCAAGCTGTCCGGGATCGACGGCCACCGCGTGCTCGCGGTGCACCTCAAGGCCGGCCTGGCCGCGGCGGTCGCGGCCGGGGTCGGCTGGGCGCTGCTCACGGCCATGACGCGGGCCACCGGGCCCGCGGGGCTGCGCTGGGGTGCTGCGGTCCTGGTGTGCGCGGCCGTCGGCACGACGATGGTCGCCGTGTACGTCGTCCTCATGCGGGTGCTGCGGGTGCGAGAGCTCGACGCGGCGCTCGGACCGGTGCTCCAGCGGCTGCGCGGGGTGGGCCGATGACCCCGGACCCGGACACCCGGGCCGTCACGGCCGCGCTCGCCGCACGGACCGGCACCGATCCGGCCGACTGGTTCCTGGTCTTCAAGGCGCGCTACGGCCTGCAGGTCGTCTTCGACATGCTGCGCGAGATCCGGGGCCCGGGGGACGTCGTCACGCAGATCTTCACGTGCGCCACCGCGGTGGATCCGATCCTCGTGGCCGGGCTGACGCCGGTGCACGCCGACGTGTCCGCCGCCACGGTCTCGATCGACCCCGACAGCCTGGTGCTGCCGGACCGGGTGCGTGCCGTCGTCGTGCAGCACACGTTCGGCATCGTGGACGACGACCGGGCGGCGCGCGTCGCGGCGACCGCGCGGGCCGCCGGCGCGCTCGTCGTCGAGGACTCGGCGCACTGCGCGACCCGGATGGCCCGGGACGCTTCCGGCGCCCCGATCGCGGACGTCTCGGTCCACTCGTTCGGCATCGAGAAGGTGCTGCCCACGAGGTTCGGCGGCGCGGTCTGGGTCAACCCGGCGACCGGTGACGCCGCGCTGCGACGGTCGCTGGTCGACGAGCTCGCGGGCCTGCCGGCGGCCGGGCCACGGCTGGACGCGCTGGCACGCGTGTACCGGACACAGGTCGGCGTGCTCAACCGGCTGCCGCGCGCCGTCGCGGCGCCGCTGCGCGGCGCCCTGACGCGGTTGCGCGTGTTCGAGCCTGCCGTCGCGCCGGTCGAGGCCCGCGGCCGGCTGCCGTACCGGCCGATGCGCCCGTCGGCGTGGATGACCCGGCAGGTGGCTGCCGCGCTGCCCGGCCTGGACGCGGTCCAGCGGCGTCGTGCCGCCGCGGTCGCGGAGTACCAGCGCCTGCTCGGCGACGCCGTGCAGGTCCCGGCGTCCGCCCGGCCCGACGACCCGCTCGTGCGCTGGCCGTTCTTCGCCGCGGACGGCCCCACCGCGGTGCGCATCCTGCAGGCGCTGGGCGCGGCCGGGGTCTACGCCGGCAGCTGGTACCGACCGGCGCTGTTCCCCGGGGTCGGGGACCCGGCCCGCTACGGGTACACGCCGGGCGACGGCCGCCTCGCCGTCTCGGAGGACCTCGTCGAGCGTGTCGTCAACCTGCCCACCGGCGGCGACGTCACGCAGGCCCGCCGAGCCGCGGACGTCGTGCTCAGGGTCGTGGGCGCGCCGCGGAGTACCTGACGTAGTCGAGCGACCGGCGCAGGTCCAGCCGCGCCACCTCGAGCCGGCGGCGCAGCGACCGGTCGGCCCGGTAGCGCAGCGTGTGCACCCGACCGCGTCGCGCGACGGAACGCACCTGGGCGCGCAGCGACCGGGGCACGAACCACAGCAGCACCGGGTACGGCACGTTGACCCAGAGGCGCTCCTCGGTGGTGACGACGTCCTCGGGAGTCCGGCCGTACACGTGCTCCTCGACGGTCCGCTGGGCGATGTTCGCGCCCGCGGCCGTGGCGTAGTAGGCGGTCGCGCCGGTGCGCAGGTTGACCTCGAGGAGCTTGTCGACACCGTCGGCGTCCCGCATGACGTCGAAGTTCGCCGCGCCGACGTAGCCGATGCCGTCGAGGAACCGGCGCAGCGAGGCGACGAGCGTCTCGTCGTGCACCGAGATGATCGCGTTGTTGTTCCCGACGAGCTGCGGGTTCCACTCCGTGAGCGCGACCTGGCCGAGCGAGGCCATCCGCAGGGTGCCGTGCCGGTCGGAGTACGTGTTGGCGACGCGCATCACGTGCTCGTCGCCCGCCAGCAGCTCCTGGACGACGAGGTCACCGGCGTAGCCCGCCCGGTGGATCCGCCCGACGACGTCCCGCAGCTCGTGGGCGTCGTGGACCCGGTACACCTTCTGCTTGCCCTCGAACGCGATGCGCGGGTACGTGTCGGTGTCCGAGGGCTTGAGGATCACCGGGTAGCCGAACGGGAGCGCGTCGCCGAGCGTGTCGTCGTCCTCGCCGGGCGGCACCACGACGGTGCGCGGGTACGGCACGCCGAGCTGCTCGCACGTCCGGTAGAAGTCCGTCTTGTCGATGACGCGCCGCTTGAGAGGCTCGTCGACCAGCGGGATGACGTAGTCCGCGGCGAGCTCGGCGCGGTGGTCGATGAGCACGTTGGTGTAGTACTCGATCGTCGCGAACAGCACCCGGGTGCGACCGGGCAGCTCGGCCACGAGCTCACGCAGCGTCGCGACGACCGCGTCCGGCTCGCCGAACGACGCGTGGACCCGGACGTCGAGGATCGCGGAGCGGGCGGTCTCGTGCAGCGCGGCGCGCCCGAGTGCGAGCGAACGGACCCCGTACGCCTCGTGCAGCGCGCGCGCCGTGGCGTACGCGCCCAGGCCGGTGCCGAGGATGACCGGCACGAAGTCGTCGTTGCCGTAGCGCGTGGCCTCGCGCGTCACCCGAGCTCGCTCGTGCCCAGGTAGAGGTGCAGCACCGGGACCCGCAGGGCGTCCCGGGCACGGGACGCCCAGTCACGGTGGAAGGTGTCTTCGACGAGGTGCGGGTACGTCGCCACGACGATCTCGCGGGCGCCGTCCTCGGCGACCGCGGCCCGCAGCGCGGGCAGCGGGTCGTCCTCCACGACGATGCCCGTCGCCTGCCGTCCCGCGGCCGCGAGCGCATCGAGCGTGCAGCGCAGCTGCTGCTCGGCGGTCGCCTTGGCCTGCGGAGCCGTCGGCTCGTGCCCGGTGGCACGCTCCCAGGCGACGCGCAGCTCGCCCAGGCTGAGCGAGTCGAGCACCCATGGCAGCAGCGGCCGTTCGGTGTCCGCGGGCACCAGCACGCGGTAGGCGAGGTCTTCGTCGGGGTGCAGGGCGACGACGTGCGTGACGTCGTCGGGGGAGAGCGCGTCCTCGGTGAGGACCACGATCGTGTCGGCCATGGCGGGAGCCTAGGCGACCCGCCAGCGTCCCAGCAGCGTGTCGCCTCCCCGCAGCAGGTGGAGCAGCTCGAGTCGGGTCGTTCCGGCGAGCGGCGCGAGGCCCCGTCCGGGCGGCGTGGGGTCGCCGCCGACGAGCGGCCGGCGGGCCAGGCCGCCGACGAGCTGCGGGGCCAGGGTGAGGCACAGCTCGTCGACCGCACCCACCGCGAGCAGCTCCTGGAGCAGGTGGGGACCGCCTTCGGCGTGGATCCGTGTCAGGCCCCGAGCGGCGAGCGCGCGGACGGCCCCGGCGACGTCGACCCGACCGGCCGGTCCCGCGTCCCGACCGGGGGGATCGGCGACGATGAGCCGGTCGTCGCCGAGCCGGTCGCGCAACGCCGCCAGTGCGGGCGCACCGGACGCGGTGACGACGATCGCTCCGGCGTCCAGGACAGCCTCGGGAACGGCCCCCGTGGCGGTCACCACCGCCATCTCGAGGCGCTCGGCGCGCCCGCGTGCCGCGCGCGCGGCGCGCAGCCGCGGCGGCACCTGCACGTCGCCGTACCCCTCGGTGCGGACGGTCCCGGCGCCGACCAGCACCACGTCGGCGAGCGCCCGCAGCGCGCCGAACACGCGGTGGTCGGCGGCGTCCGCCAGGGACCCCGACCGTCCGTCCGGTCCGGTGGCGGCGCCGTCGAGGGAGGCCACCATGACGGCACGCACGTGGGCGCCGGTGGCGGGGCGCACGGCGGGGTCGTCGAACAGCGCGAGCAGCGCCTCGTCGTCGTCCTCGGCGAGCACGGTGCCCGCGAGCACACCTGGCACCAGCACCTCGAGACTCACCGCCTGCGTCACGGGCGTCCACGCTACCCATCGCCGGCCGCCGGCGAGCGGCGTGCGGACCCGACGTAGGGTGGGCGACCGTGACCCAGGCCGAGCCGATCGCCGACCGCGTCGGCCTGCCCGGCTCGCTCGTCGGCCGGTGGCCGGCGCCGAGCACGCAGCGCCTGCTGGCCGACCTGGTCCCGCCGCGGCACTTCGCGCGCGAGCGCTTCGACACCTACCGGCCGGACCCGGCGCACCCCTCGCAGACCGCCGCCCTGGCCCGGCTGCGGCAGGTCGCCGACGTCGTGGCACACCCACCCGCGCTGCCGCGCTTCCGTCGCCGGCTGCCCGCGCGTCCCGCGGTGTACCTCGACGGCGGGTTCGGCGTCGGAAAGACGCACCTGCTGGCCTCGTTGGCGCATGCGGTGGGGGCGCCGGGCACGGCGTACGGCACGTTCGTCGAGTACACCCACCTGGTGGGGGCGTGGGGCTTCCCGGCGACCGTGGCGGCGCTGGCGCGCCACGCGCTGGTGTGCATCGACGAGTTCGAGCTCGACGACCCGGGCGACACGATGCTCATGACGCGCCTCGTCAGGGAGCTGTCGGACCGCGGCGTCGCGCTGGCCGCGACGTCGAACACGCTGCCGGAGTCGCTCGGGCAGGGCCGGTTCGCCGCGGAGGACTTCCTGCGGGAGATCCAGGCGATGGCGTCCCGGTTCGAGGTGCTGCGGATCGACGGACCCGACTACCGGCACCGCACCGCGGCGACCGGACGGCCGGGCCTGACGGACGACGAGGTGCGGTCAGCCGTGGCGGCCCGTCCCGACGCGACGCTCGACGACTTCGGCGCGCTGCTCGACCACCTCGGGCGCGTCCACCCGAGCCGGTACGGCGCGCTCCTGGACGGCGTCGGCCTGGTCGGTCTCACCGGGGTGGGCCCGGTGGCCAGCCAGGACGTGGCGCTGCGTCTCGTGGTGCTCGTCGACCGGCTCTACGACCGGGACGTGCCCGTGGTGCTCGGTGGCACCGGCGAGCGTGGGCTGTTCGCCGACGACATGCTCGCCGGCGGGTATCGCAAGAAGTACTACCGCGCGCTGTCCCGGCTCGGTGCGCTGACGGAGGCCGCCGGCTGAGCCGACGGCTCCGGCGGCCTGCTGAGCAGCACGCACGACCGGGGGGCGAGGTGGACCTTGGCGCGCGCCCGCAGCGCCCGGCCGGCCGGCACCTGCCCGTCGGTGTCGAGCTCGGCCGTCCAGCGCGCGCCGAAGTCGGGCGGCGGCAGCTGGAACGTCGTCTGCTCGTAGTGCCCGTTGAACAGCAGCAGGAACGAGTCGTCGGCGATCGTGTCACCACGCCCGTCGGTCTCGACGATCGCCGAGCCGTTGAGGAAGACCATCACCGCGCGGGCCTCGTCGTTCTCCCAGGCCAGGTCGTCCATGTGACTGCCTGTCGGGGTGAACCACGCGATGTCCAGCAGCTCCGACTCGCCGCCGTGGTCCGGCCGGCCGGCGAAGAAGCGGCGGCGCCGGAACACCGGGTGCCTGCGGCGCAGCTGCACCAGGCGTCGCGTGAACTCCAGCAGGCGCTGTCGCTCGTCGTCCAGGTCCCAGTCCAGCCAGGCGAGCTCGTTGTCCTGGCAGTAGGCGTTGTTGTTGCCCTGCTGGGTGCGCCCGAGCTCGTCGCCGTGCGCGAGCATCGGCACGCCCTCGCTGAGCAGCAGCGTCGCCAGGAAGTTGCGGCGCTGCCGCGCCCGCAGCGCGAGCACGTCGGGATCGTCGGTCGGTCCCTCGACACCGCAGTTCCACGACCGGTTGAAGCTCTCGCCGTCCCTGTTGTCCTCGCCGTTCGCCTCGTTGCGCTTGTCGTTGTACGAGACGAGGTCCGCCAGCGTGAAGCCGTCGTGCGCGACGACGAAGTTGATCGACGCGAGCGGGCGGCGGCCGGTGTGCTCGTAGAGGTCCGACGAGCCGGTGATCCGGCTCGCGAACTCGCCGAGCGTCGACGGCTCCGAGCGCCAGAAGTCGCGCACCGTGTCGCGGAACTTGCCGTTCCACTCGGTCCACAGTGCCGGGAAGCCACCCACCTGGTAGCCGCCGTCGCCCAGGTCCCACGGCTCGGCGATGAGCTTGACCTGGGACACCACCGGGTCCTGCTGGACGATGTCGAAGAACGCCGAGAGCCGGTCCACCTCGTGGAACTGGCGCGCCAGGGTCGCCGCGAGGTCGAAGCGGAAGCCGTCGACGTGCATCTCCGAGGCCCAGTACCGTAGCGAGTCCATGATGAGCTGCAGCACGTGCGGCGAGCGCATGAGCAGCGAGTTCCCGGTGCCGGTGGTGTCGAAGTAGTGCGCGGGGTCGTCGTCCACCAGGCGGTAGTAGTTGGCGTTGTCAATGCCCCGGAAGCTCAGCGTGGGGCCCAGGTGGTTGCCCTCGGCGGTGTGGTTGTAGACGACGTCGAGGATGACCTCGATGTCGGCGGCGTGCAGCGCCTTGACCATGGCCTTGAACTCCTGCACCTGCTGCCCGGCGCGGGCGTAGGCCGCGTAGCCGTTGTGCGGGGCGAAGAATCCGATCGTGTTGTAGCCCCAGTAGTTCGACAGGCCGCGGGCGTGCAGCGCCGGGTCCTGGACGAACTGGTGCACCGGCATGAGCTCCACCGCGGTGACGCCGAGCGACGTCAGGTGGTCGATGACGACCGGGTGGGCGAGCGCGGCGTACGTGCCGCGCAGCTCGCCGGGCACCCGAGGGTGACGTTTGGTCAGGCCCTTGACGTGCGCCTCGTAGATGACGGAGTCGGCGTACTCGTGCTTGGGCGGGCGGTCGTGCCCCCAGTCGAAGAACGGGTTGGTGACGACGCCGACCATCGTGTGAGCGGCGGAGTCGAGGACGTTCCGGGCGGCCGGGTCGCCGAACCGGTAGGAGTAGAGCGACTCGTGGCCGTCGATCTGGCCGTCGATCGCTGTGGCGTAGGGGTCGAGCAGCAGCTTCGACGGGTCGCAGCGCTGGCCGTGCGTCGGGTCGAAGGGGCCGTGGACGCGGTAGCCGTACCGCTGGCCGGGGGCGATGCCGGGCAGGTAGCCGTGCCAGACGAAGGCGTCCACCTCGGTGAGGTCGACGCGAGTCTCCGTGCCGTCGTCGTCCAGCAGGCACAGCACCACCCGCTCGGCCACCTCGGAGAACAGCGCGAAGTTGGTGCCGGCGCCGTCGTACGTCGCACCGAGGGGATACGCCCGTCCCGGCCACACCTGCATGCCCGGCACCCCCTCAGACCGTCTGCCGCAGCGGCCAGGCCACCAGCCGGGGGATCCCGGGCGGCGCGGCCTGCGCGAGCGCGAGGAACCGGGCCTCGGCCCGGTGCAGCCGGATGTGCTCGTCGAGCGACCACGTCGGGCCGTTGGTGAGCGTCATGCCGCAGGCGCACGCGATCGTCACCGTTCCCCCCGCTCCGGCCTGGGCGAGGCCCACCGTGGTGTGCTCGGTGGCCGCGCGCACCTTGGCGCGGCGCATGGCCGCGCTCACCGGCACGACGGGCACGACCGGGAGCGGTGACGTGGGTTGCGGCGGCATGCCGTCACGCTACCCGCAGGCCGTGACCAGGGCAGGTGCGGGACGGGCGCCGACCGGGTAGAACCGTGCCATGACGGACCGGACCCGCGACCTGCACTCCGACCCGGCCGCGGAGCACCTGGCCGACCCCGTGCCGTCGGAGGCCGCGCTGCAGGCGGCCGACGCGCGCTCGGGCGGCGACGTCGGGCGGGCGCCGCGCTCGCTCCACCAGGCGGAGCTGACGGCGGACGACGAGGACTCGCCGGCGGACGAGTGGGACGACGAGGCGCGGCTGTAGCGGCCCTCAGCGCAGGTGCAGCGCGGCGGCGTCGACCTGCCGCATGAGGGCGTGGCCGTCGGGCCCCTGCAGCACCAGGACGTGCTCGGCGGCCGCCGCCCGGCCGGCCTGCGTGCCCCCGACCGTCGGGCCGGCGGTGCCGGTGGACAGCACGTGCTCGGCGAAGGTCAGCTGCCGCAGCAGGATCGCGCGCACGTGCGCGGGGAAGCGCCGTGCGGCGCCGGCGTAGATCTCGGGGTCGTGCTGCCCGTCGTCGCCCACGAGCACCCACCGGATGTCCGGGAACTCGGTGAACAGCCGGTACAGCTGCGCGACCTTGTGCCGACGGCCGGAGCGGAACCACCCGGTGTTGGTCGGCCCCCAGTCGGTCATGAGCAGGGTGCCCGGCGGGTAGGCGTGCCGGTGGAGGAACCGACCCACGGCCGGCGCCGCGTTCCACGCCCCGGTGGACAGGTAGAGCACCGGCAGCCGCGGCTCGTCCTCGCGCAGCCGTGCGAAGAGCTCGGGCATCCCGGGGACGGCCTCTCGTGCGTTCTCGTGCCGCACGAGGCCGTTCCAGGCCGCGATGAGCGGCCGGGGCAGCCGGGTCACCACCACGGTGTCGTCGATGTCGCTGACGATGCCGGTGCGTACGGCCGGGTCGATGACCTGCACCGGAGCCGTCGTCGTCGAGCCGTCCTGCGAGCGCAGCTCGATGACGTGCCATCCGGGCGCCAGGTCCGCCCGGATGACGTGGTCGAGATACCCACCCCGGTCGGTGACCAGGCGGTGCACGGTGGCACCGACCCGCACCTCGACGCGCGCGCCCGCGACGGGTGCGGCGAGGAAGCTGCGCCAGCCCCGCACGGCCGGCCCGGCGCTGCCGCCCCAGTCACCGCCGGCCTGCACGGCGCCCGCTCCGGGCAGCTCGTCGTCGGCGACCTCGGGGGCGGCCAGCAGCGTGCGGCCCATGACCCGGATCCAGTGCGGCGTGCCGTACCCGGGGTAGGGCTCGACCCGCACCGTCCAGCCTCGGCGGCGCAGCGTGCGCGCCACCCAGCGGTCGAGGACGTCGTCCAGGCGGGCGGCGTAGTGCAGGTGCGCGGCGGCCGCCCCGAGCGGGTTGGTGGTGGCGGCGCGGGCCTGGGACCGGGCGGCCCGCAGGTCGGCGTCGGCGTCCACGTCGGTCATGCCGTGCCCAGCGCGCCGCCCGCGTTCTCCAGGTGCGCCCGGATGAACCAGTGGAACTTCTCCAGGTCGTGGAGCTGCCCGATGAGCAGGTCGTTCGTCACCGGGTCGAGCTTGTCGGTGGCGTCGGCGGCGGCCCGGTGAGCGGTGATGACGCCCGCGTAGACCCGGTCGAGCTCGGCGAGGTGCGTCGTCGTCGTGGCGCGGCCGATCGGGTAGTCCTCCCAGGTGCGGCTCGCGACGAGCGCGCCGGGCGTGCCCACCGGGGACGCGCCGAGCGTCGCGATGCGCTCCGCGATCGCGTCGACCATGAGCCGGACCGCGTCGACCTGCGGGTCCAGCATCTCGTGCACGGCGATGAAGCTCGGTCCGACGACGTTCCAGTGCACGTGCTTGAGCGTGAGGTGGAGGTCGTTGAGCGAGTGCAGCCGCTCCTGGAGCACGGCGGCGGTCTGGGCGCCCTCGTCGAGGGTGAGGGTGGGCACGGTGTACCTCGGCAGGTCGGTCATGTCTTCTCCTTGGTTCTCCTGGTCCATCGTGCGCCGCGCCGGGCCGGCGGGTGCGTGGAGATCACGTCGTGGGCGGCGGGACTGCCGGTCCTCGGGAGGGGTCCGCCGTCCGCGACACGCCTCGGTGGCCCCCGCCGCGCGACGAGCCGCGGCGTGACCCACCAGCACGCCACGGACGCCACGGTGACGACGCCGAGCGCGGCCAAGCCTGCACCCCGGGAGACGCCGACGTCGAAGGAAGCAGCTGCGTCACAGGTCCCTCCTTCGCCGGTGCGGCCTCTGCTCGATCTTCGTCGTGCCCCCGGCGGACCGCACCTGCGGCGCCGAGACCACACCGGTCGCTGCGGAAGACTGTCGCCGTGACCCTGCTGCACGATCCCGCACACATCGACTTCGGTTCGGACAACTACGCCGGCGCGCACCCGAAGGTGCTCGCCGCCCTGACGGAGGCGAACGGGGGACACGTCACCGCGTACGGCGGCGACCCATACACGGCCCGGCTCGGGAGCGTGCTGTCCGACCGCCTGGGCCGCCGGGCGGAGGTGTTCCCGGTGTTCAACGGGACCGGGGCGAACGTCCTGGCGCTGCAGTCGATGCTGCCCCGCTGGGGTGCGGTGCTGTGCGCGCAGACCGCGCACATCAACACCGACGAGAACGGCGCACCGGAACGGGTCGGCGGCCTCAAGCTCATCGCGGTGCCCACCGTCGCCGGCAAGCTGACGCCCGAGCTCGTCGAGCGCTACGGCGTGGTCCTGCACGACGAGCACCGCGCGGAGCCGGGAGTGGTGTCCCTCACGCAGTCGACCGAGCTCGGTACCGCCTACACGGTCGACGAGCTGCGCGCCGTCATCGACGCCGCGCACGGCCTCGGGCTGCGCGTCCACATGGACGGCACGCGGCTGGCGAACGCGGCGGCGTCGCTCGGCGTCTCGCTGGCGACGCTGACGGGCGACGCCGGGGTCGACGTGCTGTCGCTCGGCGGCACCAAGCTCGGCACGGTCTTCGGCGAGGTGGTCGTCGTGCTGGAGCCGGAGGCGGCCGAGGGCCTCCGGTTCCTGCGCAAGGTCGACCTGCAGCTGGCGTCGAAGATGCGCTTCGCCGCAGCGCAGCTGCTCGCCCTCTACGACGGTGACCTGTGGCTGCGCAACGCGACGCAGGCGAACCGGATGGCGACGCGGCTGCGCGCGGGGCTGGCGGCGCTGCCAGGCGTCGAGGTGACGCAGCCCACGCAGGCGAACGCGGTCTTCGTCCGGCTACCCGCCGGCCTCGCGGCGCACCTGCGGGAGCGCTGGCACTTCTACGACTGGTCCGACGGCGGCGAGGTCCGGCTGATGTGCGCCTGGGACACCGCAGAGGCGGACGTCGACGCGTTCGTCGCGGCGGCCACCGAGTTCTCGGCGGCCGCCGGCTGAGGCCCGGTCCGCGGCGCCTCAGGGACGCGGCGGACGGTGGATCCGGGGCCGGTCGGCGTCGTGGGACCGGTGCGGGGCACCCTCGCGCGGCGGTCGGCCGCCGTCGCGGGGGGCTCGCGGGCCGGTGTCGAGCCGGATGTGCAGCGGCCGGCCGGCGACCCGGGTGCGGGACAGGCGCTCGAACGCCTCCGGCGTGAGGCCACCCGGGATGTCGACGAGCGAGAAGCTGCCGAAGATGTCGATCTTGCCGATGTCCTTGCCGGTCAGACCGCCTTCGCCGGTGAGGGCACCGACGAGCCCGCCGGGTTGCACGCCGTCGCGGTGACCGACGGCGACCCGGTAGCGGGCGCCGCCGTCGTCCGGCCGGTGCCGGGCGGGGGAGTCCGAGCGGCGCGACCGGTCGGGGGTGTCGCCGAGGCGCGCCAGGGCGTCGTCCAGGTCGTCGCCCTGCTCGGGGCGGGCGTCCGGGCCGTCGTCGCCGATCGCCAGGGCGGTGACCACGGCCAGCAGCTCGGTGACGTCGAGGTCGGGGTGGGCGGCGAGGTACTCGCCGACGGCGGTGCGCTCCACGTCGAGCCGACCCGCGGCCGCCCGCTCGTCCGCCCGCGCCAGGAGCGCCGCGACGCGGTGCGCCGAGACCTGCGCCGGCGTGGGGACGTCGACGCGCTCGATGGGCTGGCGCGTGGTGCGCTCGATCTGGGTGAGGCGGGACTGCTCGCCGGGCGTGATGAAGGTGACGGCCTCGCCGGCACGCCCGGCGCGTCCCGTGCGGCCGATGCGGTGCACGTAGGGCTCTGCGCCCCGCGGCAGGTCGAAGTTGACGACCAGCCCGACCCGCTCGACGTCCAGGCCACGGGCCGCGACGTCGGTGGCGACGAGCACCCGCAGCGCCCCGGTGCGGAGCCGGTCGACGATCTTCTCCCGCTCGCCCTGCGCGACGTCGCCGGACAGGTACGCGGCCTGCAGCCCGCGCGCGACGAGCTCGCTGCCGACCCGCTCGGCGTCCTGGCGGGTCCGGACGAAGACGATGGCGCCGTCCGCGTCGCTGGTCGCGAGAACCCGCACGAGCGCGCCGACCTTGTGCCGGTGCGGCACGACCGCGTAGGTCTGGTGCACGGTGTCGACCGTGGCGGTCGGCCGGTTGACCGAGACTCGCACCGGGTCGACGAGGTGCTGGTCCGCGACGCGGCGGATGCCGGCGGGCATCGTCGCGGAGAACAGCGCGACCTGCCGCCCGGCCGGGATGGACTCGAGCACCTTGTCGACGTCCTCCGCGAAGCCCATCTGCAGCATCTCGTCGGCCTCGTCCAGCACGAGCATGCCGACGCGGTCGAGCACCAGCGTGCGGCGCTCCAGGTGGTCGAGCACGCGTCCGGGGGTGCCGACGACGACCTGGGCGCCGCGGGCGATCGCGCGCTGCTGCGGCAGGTACGGGGCGCCGCCGTAGACGGCGACGACGGACACGCCGTCCAGGTGGCGGGCGAACGAGATGAGCGCCTCGGAGACCTGCAGCGCCAGCTCGCGTGTGGGCGTGAGCACCACGGCCTGCACGGCGGCCAGGCGAGGGTCGACGTGCGCGAGCAGCGGCAGGCCGAACGCGGCCGTCTTGCCGGTGCCGGTCTGCGCGACGCCGACGAGGTCGCGCCCCGCCAGCAACGCCGGGATCGTGTCGGCCTGGATCGCGGTCGGCTCCGCGAAGCCGAGGTCGGCCACCGCCCGGCGCAGCGCCTCGGGCAGCGGGAGGGAGTCGAACGAGAGGGCCTCGTCGGAGGACAGGGCGGCGTCGAGCAGCATGGTCATGGGGAACCGTTCGGTGGGAGGGCGGGCGCACCCGGGCGAAGGAGTCGGCCCGGACGGTCGCACGACCCCGACACATCGGCCGCCTGCGGCGGCCACGACCTGACGAACGGAGGTCCGAGGACCTCGACCCACAGGGCACTGCGACCCGACCAGTCTACCTCAGGTCATCCCACGTGCCGGCCGGCCCGGGGCAGGCCCAGCCGTCCGGCCTCGATCGCGGGGCACCGGTCCATGACGACGTCCAGACCCGCCTCGAGGGCACGCTCCGCCGCCGCCGTGTCGACGACGCCGAGCTGTAGCCACACCGCGTCCGCGCCGACCGCGATCGCCGCGTCGACCACCGCTCCGGCCCGGTCGGAATTGACGAACAGGTCCACGACGTCGATGTGCCCGGGCACGTCGGACACGGTCGGGTAGGAGGCTGCACCGTGCACCGGCTCGGCCCGCGGGTGGACGGCGACGATGTCGTGACCCAGCTGCTGCAGCGTCCGGGCGACGGCGAAGGCCGGCCGGCCGGGGTTGCTCGAGAGCCCGACGACCGCCCAGCGGGCGGGCGTCTCGACGAGCCGGCGGATGGTGTCGGGGTCGTTGAGCGTGGCCATGCGTCCAGCGTCGCACGGCACGGCCGGGCCGCGGCCCCGGCGCCCTAGCATGGGCTCGGGCGATGCGCGGGAGGCGAGGGTGTCGGAGCAGTCGGGGGCGAGCACGCGGGTGCTCACGGTGCCCAACCTGATCTCGTTGCTGCGCCTGCTGCTGGTGCCGGTGTTCGCCGTGCTGCTGGTGCAGCACCGCGACGGCTGGGCCGTCGTCGTCATCGTCGTGTCCGGCGCCAGCGACTGGCTCGACGGCGTCGTCGCCCGGCGCTGGAACCAGGTGAGCCGGCTCGGCCAGCTGCTGGACCCGGCCGCCGACCGGCTGTTCATCCTCGTGACGATCGTGACGCTGGCGTGGCGTGGCGTGGTGCCGTGGTGGCTGGTCTTCGTGCTGGTGCTCCGGGACGTGCTGCTCGGCGTCGTCCAGCTCGTCGTCGCCGGGGCCGGGCACCGCCCGCTGCCCGTGCACCTGGCCGGGAAGGCCGGCACGTTCGCGCTGCTCTACGCCTTCCCGCTGCTGCTGCTGGGCCACTTCCACGGCCCCGTCGCGGCCGTCGCGACGGTCCTCGGCTGGGCCTTCGCGCTGTGGGGGGTCGGCCTCTACTGGTTCTCCGGGGTGCTGTACGCGGGCCAGGCCCGGCGCGTGCTGGCGGCGCGGACGGCAGCGTGATGGCGCAGCGACACACTCCGGCGACGGCGCCGCCGCGCGCCGTCGACGAGTCGATGACGCTGCTCAACGAGCTGCAGCGGCGCCCGCTGGACCCGGGGTACGCGGAGGCGGCTGCTCGACGCGCGGTCCGTGGCACCCCGCCGCGAGGACGACGCGGCGCCTCCTGGGCGCTGGTGCTCGTCGTCTCGGCGGCCCTGGGCGTCGGGGTGGCCGCCGCCGCCACCGTGCTGCGGCGGCCGACGGCGGACGACCGACAGGCACGCCAGCTCCTCGAGACCCAGGTCCGCGAGCGCAAGGACCAGGTGCAGCAGCTGTCCGCGGCGAACGCGGCGTTGGCGGCCCAGGTGTCGACCTTGCAGCAGAGCGCCCTGAGCTCCGCCGACCCGGCATTGCTCGCCACCACGCAGCGCTGGTCGATCGCGGCCGGCACGGCCCCGGTCATGGGTCCGGGGCTGCGGATCGTGCTCACGGACGCCCAGGCGGCCGCCGCCGATCCGGAGAACCTCGACCTGCGCGTGCAGGACGTCGACCTCCAGGTGCTCGTCAACGGCCTGTGGGCGGCGGGAGCCGAGGCGATCTCGATCAACGGGCAGCGGGTCGACGGCACCACGGCCATCCGCAGCGCGGGCAGCGCCGTGCTGGTCGACCTGGTGCCGCTCGTCGAGCCGTACACCGTGGACGCCATCGGCAACGCCGCGGCGCTGCAGACGAAGCTGGCGCTCTCGTCGGCCGGCCAGCACATCGCCACGCTGCGCGCGACCTACGGCATCGGCGTGACCATCTCCTCGCAGACCAGGCTCCAGCTGCCGGGGTCGGGGGCGGCCGCCCTCGTCGCCGCGTCGGTGCCGGACGACGCCCTCGTCGCGGCCGGGCTGGCTGATGCCACGCCCGCCGCCGGTGTGCCAGAGTCTGCGCCGGACAACAAGGAGGTCCCGTGATCGCCATCCTCGGGCTGGCCATCGGCGTGGTGGTCGGCCTGCTGGTCCAGCCGACCGTGCCGGTGGAGCTGCAGCCCTACCTGCCGATCGCCGTCGTGGCGGCGCTGGACGCGCTGTTCGGCGGGCTGCGCGCGCTGCTCGACGGCATCTTCAACGACCGCGTGTTCCTCACGTCGTTCCTCTCGAACGTCGTGGTCGCGGCCTTCATCGTCTTCCTCGGCGACCAGCTGGGCGTCGGGACGCAGCTGTCCACCGCGGTCGTCGTGGTGCTGGGGATCCGGATCTTCTCCAACGCGGCCTCGATCCGGCGGCACCTGTTCCGGGCGTGACGATGACGGACGACGAGGGGGTGCAGCCGGTGGCCGGGGAGTCGCGCGTCACGCCGGACCAGCCGGTGCCGCCGGCGCCGGCTGCTGCGCGCGCCAAGCCCACCGGGTGGGCGGCCCTCGCCTCGGCGCTGCACCCGCGGGCCACCCGGGCCCAGGTGCTGGCGGGCATCCTCTGCGCGGCGCTGGGCTTCGCGGTCGTGGTGCAGATGCGTCAGGCGAGCGACTCCAGCCTCTCGGACCTGCGGACGGACGAGCTGGTGCGGCTGCTGGACGAGACGAGCACCCGCGCCGACCAGCTCTCCCGGCAGGCGTCCGACCTGCAGGCCGAGAAGGCGCAGCTGGAGTCCGGCTCGAGCTCGCGGCAGGCGGCGATCGACGCGGCGCGGCGCAACGCGGCGATGCAGGGCATCCTCTCCGGCAGGCTGCCCGCGGTCGGGTCCGGTGTGCGTATCTCGCTGCAGGACCCGAACGGCACCATCCGGCCGGTGACCATGCTCAACATGCTCGAGGAGCTGCGCAACGCCGGCGCCGAGGCGATCCAGCTGGGCGACCAGCGCGTCACCGCCAGCAGCGCGTTCACGGGCGCCCCCGGTGCCGTCAAGCTGGACGGCGTCACGCTGACGGCGCCGTACGTGTGGCTGGTCATCGGCGACCCGGACACCATCCAGACCGCGCTGGAGATCCCGGGCGGAGCCCTGGCGTACGTGCGCAACGACGGCGGCACCGGAGACGTGGCGAAGGTGCAGCACGTCGAGATCGATGCGCTGCGCACCCTGCCGGAGCCCAAGTACGCGAGGCTGGCACCGGTTCCGACGTCCTGACGGGACGCCTGCCGGGCGAATGCTGCGCCGGATGCTGCGCGCGGGGCCGGGGTCCGCATAGGGTGTCTGGGTCCGGCGTCCTGTCCGTGACGTGGGACGTGAGTGAGGGGGGTTCGATGAGCGAGGACCAGCCGCGGGTCGAGCCGAGGCCGGACCTGGCGCGCGGGCCCGAGACGACGATCTCCTTCCCGTCGATGGGTCTGCCCGAGGTCGAGCCGGTCAGTGGCCTGAGTCCCGACGAGGCGGCCGCCGTCCAGGCGTTGCCCGCGACGAGCGCACTGCTCGTCATGCAGCGCGGCCCGAGCGCGGGAGCGCGCTTCCTGCTCGACGCCGAGCGCACCACCGCGGGGCGCAGCACCGGGTCGGACATCTTCCTCGACGACGTCACCGTCTCGCGCCGGCACGCGGAGTTCGTCCGCGAGGGCAGCACCTTCTGGGTGCGGGACGTCGGCTCCCTCAACGGCACGTACGTCAACCGGCAGCGCATCGACCAGGTGGTGCTGCATGCCGGCGACGAGGTGCAGATCGGCAAGTTCCGGATGACCTTCCACCCGAGCCCTCATCGCGAGGGCACCTCGGCGTGAGCCGAGCGGCCACGGGCGGCGCCGCAACGCGGGGGTGGGAGCCGCAGCCAACCGAGCCGGGCCCGCGCACGCCGCTCGAGCGACGCGTCGTCGAGCCGTGGCCACGCGGCATCTCGCGGCGAGCGACGATGCGGATCTCGGACGTGCTGGCGGCGCTGCAGATCGAGTTCCCCGCCGTCACCACCTCCAAGCTGCGCTTCTGGGAGGAGCAGGGTCTCGTCGCGCCGCTGCGGACGCCGGCCGGGTACCGGCAGTACTCGCCGGCGGACGTCGAGCGGTTGCGGTACGTGCTGCGCTGCCAGCGGGACCGCTACCTGCCGCTCAAGGTCATCGGCGAGCAGCTGGCCGCGCTGGACGCGGGGGAGGAGGACGAGCAGCCGCGCGCCCACCTGGCGACGAGCGACGGCGTCCCGGCGGGGGGTGCGCCACGCTGGACCACGCAGACGCTGGCCGACGAGGCGGGGGTCCCGGTCCAGCTCGTCGACGACCTCGTGACGAACGGGGTGCTCCATGCGAACGGGCGCGGCGCGTTCGACCTGTATGCGCGTGACGTCGTGCGCGCCGCAGCCCGGCTCGCGGAGCATGGTCTCGACGCGCGGCACCTGCGGGCCTTCCGCACGGCGGCGGACCGGCAGATCGACCTCGTCGAACAGGTGCTGGCCCCGGTCCGGGGCCAGCGCTCGACCTCGGCGCGGGCCCGCGCGACCACTCTGGCCGCCGAGCTGGGGGAGCTGTGCACCCAGATGCACACGGCCCTGGTGCGCGCCGCGATCGCCGACCTCGAGGACTGACGCCGGCCACGCCGGCGGTGTGGGCGGATCGGCGGGCGCGTCGTACCGTGGAGGCGTGGCGGACGGCGGCGGGCTGGTCCAGGTCGAGGTCGTCGGGGTGCGCACGCACGTCGCGGACGACGAGACCGTGGTGCTGCTCCTCGACCCGCAGTCAGGGCTGCTCGTGCCCATCCTCATCGGTCAGGCGGAGGCCTCGGCCATCGCCACCGCGCAGGCGGGGATCGTGCCACCGCGGCCCATGACGCACGACCTGCTCAAGGACGCGCTCCTGGCGGCCGGCACCACCGTCCGCCGGGTCGAGATCACCCGGCTCGTCGACGGTGTGTTCCATGCCGCCCTGGTGCTGGGCACCGGGCGGCGGGTGGACTCCCGGGCGTCGGACGCGATCGCGGTCGCGCTCCGGTTCGAGTGCCCCGTCCTGTGCGCCGAGCAGGTGCTCGCCCTCGCCGGCGTCGAGGTCCGCACGGTGACGCCGGAGGAGGACATCGAGGAGTTCCGGGAGTTCCTCGACCGGGTCTCGGCGGAGGACTTCGAGACCGGGGAGGACCCGGGCGAGGACGCCGGCGGCGGCTCAGGCTCACCCTCGACTGGAACCTGAGACTCGCCGAGAGCGACACGCCCGGCGGCGTCGTTGCACCGGTGGGGGCCGCGGCCTACCGTTGCCGACGAACCCCACCGAGGACCGCAGGAGGACCCCGTGACCACGAAGGACACCGCCGACCAGGCGCCGGTCCTGCCGCAGGGCGCACAGGGCCTGCTGTTCGACGACGACCTGGTGGACCTCGACGACACCGCCGTCGGCTACCGCGGCACCACCGCGTGCCACGCCGCGGGCATCACCTACCGGCAGCTCGACTACTGGGCTCGCACCGGCCTGGTGGAGCCGTCCGTCCGTCCGGCCACCGGCTCGGGTACGCAGCGGCTGTACAGCTTCCGCGACATCTTGGTGCTCAAGGTGGTCAAGCGGCTGCTCGACACGGGTGTGTCGCTGCAGCAGATCCGCACGGCCGTGAGCCACCTGCGCGAGCGCGGCGTCGAGGACCTCTCGAAGATCACGCTGATGTCGGACGGCGCGTCGGTGTACGAGTGCATGTCGGCCGACGAGGTGATCGACCTCGTCCAGGGCGGTCAGGGCGTGTTCGGGATCGCCGTCGGACGGGTGTGGCGCGAGGTGGAGGGCACGCTGGCGCAGCTGCCCCAGGAACGCGCGGACGAGGAGGCGCCGGCGTTCACCGGAGTCGACGAGCTCGCCGCACGTCGTCAGGCCCGCACCGCCGGCTGACTCGCCGACCCGAGATCGTTCCTCGGTGCCTGCCGAGGGTGCCGTGTCGGGCTGCCCCGGCGTGGGCGTCAGCGCGTCCCTGGGGCGCGCAGCGCGCGGTCGAGCAACGCGTCGAAGACGCCTGCCAGCTCGCCGGCCGCGGCCCCCGGCCAGCCGTGGATGGGGCGGGCGGCACCCTGCGACTGCTGCAGCGCGGCGCGCTCCGGGATGGCCGGGGCAAGCACCAGCGGGCCGTAGAGCGACTGCAGCTCCTCGAGGCGGTAGGCCTGCTCGATCGAGCGGGCGCGCACCCTGTTGACCACGATGCCGAGCGGCTGCAGGGCCGGAGCCGGGCCACGCCGCAGCTCGTCGACCGTGCGCAGCGCGCGACCGACGGCCATCACGGAGAACAGCCCTGGTTCGGTGACGACGACGGCCCGGTCGCAGGCGGCCAGGCCGGTTCGGGTCAGGCCGCCGAGCGACGGCGGGCAGTCGACGATGACCAGCCCGTAGTCGGACAGCCAGGCGAGCGCCGAGCCCAGCCGGTCGAGATCGGAGTCGTCCAGCCGGTCGTGCAGCACGGTGCGCTCGGAGCCGACCAGGACGTCCAGTCCTTCGTCGGCCCACCCCGCCGTGGCCGTCGCGGCCTTCACGCTCTCGCCGCTGGGCTCGTCGAGCACCAGGGAGACGTCGCCCTCAGGCCGCTGCGCGCCGAGCGCCATGGTGCTGTCGCCCTGCGGGTCGAGGTCCACGACGAGGGTGCGCACGCCGCGCTCGAGCGCCGCGGAGGCCAGCCCCAAGGTCACCGAGGTCTTGCCGACGCCACCCTTGAGGCTGCACACACCGAGCACGAGCACCCGGACACCGTAACGGTGGGCACCCGTGGGCGGAAGCCGCGTCCGTCGCCCGGGGAATTCCCCGAGAGCGCGGGGGAGTCGTGCCGGTAAGGGTGGCCTCTCCTGCGATGTCTCGGCTGACCTGCGGCGACGCCTGCGCTCCGGAGGCGTCGATCGCCGCCAACGTGCGGCATGCTGTGGGGGTGAGGATTGTCCGGGTGGGCGAGGACGCGTGGCACGCCGTTCGGGACGTGCGGCTGCGGGCGTTGCACGACGCTCCGGACAGCTTCGGCTCGACCGCGGGCCGCGAGGAGCGCTTCACGGAGGCGCACTGGCGGATGCGGCTGAGGGCCACGCCCACCTGGCTCGCCATGGACGATGCCGACGTGCCGCGGGGGATGGTCAGCCTGATCCAGGAACCCGGCTCGCCGGTGGACGACCGCCACCTGGTCTCGCTGTGGGTCGCACCCGAGGTGCGCCGGCAGGGCATCGGCTGGGCGCTCGTCGACGCCGTGCGGGAGCAGGCGTTCCTCGATGGTGCCCGAACGTTGTCGCTCTGGGTGCTCGACGGCAACACGCCGGCCGGCGACCTATACGTGCGAGCCGGGTTCCGGCGCACCGGGGTCCGGCAACGGCTGCCGCGCGATGCCGCGCTGGTCGAGGAACGGTACGAGCTGCTGCTCGTCGCGCCGCGCTGACCGTCACGGCCCCGCGGTGCGTCGCCCGCGATCCGGTCGGGGGGAGGCGCCGGTCGAGGTCGGTCCGGGTGTCAGGAACGCCTAAATGTCATAATCGGCATTATCGGCGCGCCAGGAGGGGCGGGCTTCGCCGCCCACCGGGCAGGATGGGTGACATGACAAGCCGCCTCGCGACGATCGTCATCGACGCCCATCGGCCGGACGTCGTCGCACGGTTCTGGTGCGACGTCCTCGGCTGGCGCGTGCTCGACGCCGAACCCGAGATCGTCAGCATCGCTCCGTCCGACGGCTCGTGGCCAGCGATCGACGTCGTCGCCGTCCCGGAGTCGAAAGCCGTGAAGAACCGGCTGCACCTGGACCTGAGGGCCGACGGCACGACCACGGCGCTCGAGCTCGCGCGGCTGCTGCAGCTCGGCGCGCGCCGGGTCGACGTCGGCCAGGGTCCGGACGTGTCCTGGGTCGTGCTGGCGGACCCCGAGGGCAACGAGTTCTGCCTGCTGTCCCGGACCGTGGCCGAGGCGCTGGCCGCCCCGGCGTCCTGAGGTCCGGGAGCGAACGTACGTTCGCCCCGCGAGGGAGGCGGCCGCTGCTCCCCCGGCGCGCCGGTGCGCGGTCCCGACCGCGCGGTGACCTGCCCGCGAGGTGGCAGGATCGGCCCGTGACCGACGACCTGACCGCGACCATCGCCCGCGTCGAGCAGGAGGAACGCGAGCTGGTGCTGGCCGCGTTCTCGTACGACGAGGCGTGGCGCCTCGGGACCCTGCTCTACGCCACAGCGGTCGAGCGCGGTCTGGCGGTGGCGATCGACATCCGTCTCGGCGACCAGCAGGTGTTCCACGCCGCACGTCCCGGCAGTGCTCCGGACAACGACTCCTGGCTCGAGCGCAAGGGCCGCGTGGTGCGCCGGTTCGGCGCCTCGTCGTACCTGGTCGGCCTGCGGCACGAAAGTCGTGGGACGACCTTTGAGGAGGCGACCCGGCTCCCCCTGCAGGAGTACGCGGCCCACGGCGGCGCGTTCCCCCTCCGGGTGACGGGCGTCGGGATCGTCGGGGTCGCCGCCGTCTCCGGGCTCAAGGGCTCCGAGGACCACGCGCTGGTCGTCGAGGCGCTCCGCGAGATTCTCGCGGGCTGACGACCGCCCGTTCACCAGACTTTCACCGCGGTGCGGAACACTGAGGGCTGCCGTCTCGTTGAAGCGGGCGGAAGGTCTTAGGTCCTACTGCACGGACGGCACGGAGGCTCCCCCATGGCGAATCGATCCCTGCGCGGCATGCGCATCGGGTCCCACAGCATGGAGACCGAGGACGGCGTCGACTTCGCCCCTCGGCTCCAGGCGTACTACGACTGCCCCAACGGGCACACCATCATCCTGCCGTTCTCGGTCGAGGCCGACGTGCCGGTGGTGTGGGAGTGCCGGTGCGGCGCCGAGGCGATCCTGCGGGACGCCTCGAAGCCCGAGCCGAAGGCGGGCAAGCCGCCGCGCACCCACTGGGACATGCTGCTGGAACGCCGCACCATCGGTGAGCTCGAGGAGCTGCTCGACGAGCGCCTCGACCTGCTGCGTGCCGGCAAGCTGCGCCGCAGCGCCTGAGGAGCTCAGCCCCGCCCGACGACCCGACGGAACGCGCCCGCCACCTGGTGGGCGCGTTCTGCTGCGCCCCACTTCGCGACGGAGACGAGCGCCTCTCCGATGATCCCGCCGCTCATCTTCGAGACGCCGTGCTCGCGCTCGACGAACGTGATCGGCACCTCCACGATGCGGGCCCCGGCCTTGCGCGCGCGCAGCGTCATGTCGACCTGGAAGCCGTAGCCCTGCGACGACACGTCGGCCAGCGGCATCGCGCGCAGCAGGTCGGCGCGGTAGGCCCGGAAGCCGGCGGTGGCGTCCTTGATCGACGTGCCGATGGCGATCCGGATGTAGAGGTTGGCGCCGCGCGAGAGGACCTCGCGACGCAGCGGCCAGTTGACGACGGTGCCGCCCTTGACCCAGCGCGAGCCGATGACCAGCTCGGCGTCTCCGGAGCGGGCCAGCAGCTTCGGCAGGTCCTGCGCGCGGTGCGACCCGTCGGCGTCCATCTCCACGACGACGTCGTAACCGCGCTCGAGGGCCCACGCGAACCCCGCGAGGTAGGCCGGGCCGAGGCCCTCCTTCGCCGTGCGGCGCAGCACGTGGATCGCGGTCCGGCCGCGGTGCGGGGCGTCGATCTCCGAGAGCTTCTCCGCCAGGTCGGCGGTGCCGTCCGGCGACCCGTCGTCGACGACGAGGACGTCGGCGTCCGGCGCGTGCTCGGCGAGGCGCTCCAACGCGCCAGGCAGGCTCTCGCGTTCGTTGTACGTGGGCACGACGACGAGGACTCGTCGGGCGGTGGAGGTCATGCGGCAGTCTCGATCCGGTCGGAGCGGCGCACGCGGGACGCCCCGGCGGCGCCGGCGACGACCACGGACACCGCCAGTGCGTCGATGATCCACGCAGGCCACCGTCCCAGCCGGTCGGACAGGGTCAACGACTCGCGCAGAGGCAGCGTAGCGACCATCTGCGCGGCGGTGAAAAGCGACGTGCGCTGCAGCACGGCACCGTGCAGTACCCCGCCAGCGGCGGC
>JAJYSG010000047.1 GCA_021793675.1 Actinomycetes bacterium
AACGTCGTCGAACGCCACTTCGCACTGACCAAGCAGTGGCGAGGACTGGCCACCCGCTACGACAAACTCGCCATCACCTACCGCGCCGCCGTCGTCCTCGCCGCCTGCATCACCTGGACACGCATATAGGAGACACGCCCTAGCTGCGGACGAGGCGGGCGATGGCGGCCGAGGCCTCGTGGACCTTCTCCTCGTGGAGCTCGCCTCCCACCTGGGCGGCCTGGGACAGGCAGTGCCGCAGGTGCTCGTCGAGCAGGACGAGCGCCACCGACTGCAGGGCCCTGGATGCGGCCGACACCTGGGTGAGCACGTCGATGCAGTACGCCTGGTCGTCGACCATGCGAGCGATGCCCCGCACCTGCCCCTCGATGCGCCGCAGCCGCAGCAGGAGGGCATCGTGCTCGGCCGATGTGGCGACCATCGTCCCTCCAGGCGTCTCGTGGGCGGCGTGCCCGGATTCAGTGGGCGGCGTGCTGGTGGCCGTACCGGTGCGGGTCGGCGTCGAACGCGGCCGCGCAGCCCGGGGAGCAGAAGGAGAACGTCGTCCCGTCGTGCTCGCGGGTCGCGGCGGCCGACGTCGGGTCGACAGCCATGCCGCAGACGGGGTCGGTGACGGTGGCAGCCGTTGCCTCGTGGTCGTGGCCGTGGTTGTGCATGGGGCTCTCCTCTTGTTCGTCGTGCTCGCTTGCCAGCTCGACCACCGGGTCGGCGGACGAGATCGTCAGGTGCGGTGTGGCCGGCCGGGGCGCGAAGCGCCGCAGGCGGTTGGCATTGGAGACCACCGAGAGCGAGGACATCGCCATCGCGGTCGCGGCGATCATGGGGCTGAGCAGCAGCCCGAACGCGGGGTAGAGGATGCCGGCGGCGATGGGGATGCCGATCGCGTTGTACCCGAACGCGAACCAGAGGTTCTGGCGGATGTTGCGCATCGTCGCCCGCGACAGGTCGATCGCGGTGACCAGGCCGCCGAGGTTGCCGGAGATCAGGGTGATGTCGGAGGACTCGATCGCCACGTCGGTGCCGGTGCCGATCGCCGAGCCGACGTCGGCCTGGGCGAGGGCGGGGGCGTCGTTGATACCGTCGCCGACCATCCCGACGACGCGGCCCTGGGTCTGCAGTCGCTTGATCTCCCGGGCCTTGTGCTGCGGCAGCACCTCGGCCACGACGCGACGGATGCCGACCTGGCGGGCGATCGCCGCGGCGGTGCCGCGGTTGTCGCCCGTCATCATGATCACGTCGATGCCGCGGGCGGCCAGCTCCGCGATGGCGGCGGCCGAGCCGTCCTTGACCGGATCCGCCACCGCGATGACGCCGGCGGGACGCCCGTCGACGGCCACGAGCATGGGCGTCTTGCCCGCGGCCGCGAGGTCCTCCGCGTCGCCGAGCAGCCGGGTCGCGTCGACGTGGGCGGCAGCGAGCAGTCGCTGGTTGCCGACGAGGATCTGCACCCCGTCGACCCGGGCGCGCACCCCTTGTCCGGTGACCGACTCGAACTCGGCCGCGACACCCGTGTCAAGGCCGTGCTCGCGTGCACCCGCGACGATCGCGGCGGCCAGCGGGTGCTCGGAGTCGCGCTCGGCGGCCGCGACCAGCCGCAGCAGCTCGTCCGCGTCGACTCCGTGGGCGGGCAGCACGTCGGTCAGGGCCGGTGCGCCTCGTGTGATGGTGCCGGTCTTGTCGAGCACGACGGTCGTGAGCTTGTGCGCGGTCTCCAACGCCTCGGCCGAGCGGATGAGGATGCCGGCGGTCGCCCCCTTGCCGGTGCCGACCGTGATCGACAGCGGGGTTGCGAGGCCGAGCGCGCACGGGCAGGCGATGACGAGCACGGACACGGCCGCGACCAGGGCGAACACCCCGGCCGGAGGCGGTCCGACGAGCCACCAGACGACGAACACCCAGATCGCGATCGCGATGACGGCCGGCACGAAGTAGCCGGACACCTTGTCGGCGAGCCGCTGGATGGGGGCCTTGGACCCCTGGGCCTCGCGCACCAGCTTGATGATCTGGGCGAGCATCGTGTCGGCGCCCACCTTGGTGGCGGTGTACCGCAGCGAGCCGGTCTGGTTGATCGTGGCCCCGATGACGGTGTCACCCGCGCGCTTGACGACCGGGATCGGTTCGCCGGTGACCATCGCTTCGTCGACCGGGGACCGGCCGTCGGTCACGATGCCGTCGACGGGCAGCTTCTCCCCGGGCCGGATCACCACGGTGTCGCCCACGACGACGTCCTCGACGGCGATCTCGAGCTCCTCGCCCCCGCGGACCACCCGGGCGGTACGCGGCTGCAGGCCGATCAGCGAGCGGATGGCCTCCCCGGTCCCGGCCTTCGCCTTCGTCTCCAGCAGCCGGCCGAGCAAGATGAGCGTCAGGATGACGCCCACGGCCTCGTAGTAGACCCCGCGGGAGCCGGCGGGCAGCAGGCTCGGCACGAAGGTCGCCACGAGGCTGTACCCGAAGGCGGCGATCGAGCCGAGCGTGATGAGGGAGTTCATGTCGGCCGCACGGTGCGCGAGCGCCAACCAACCGGTGCGGTGGATCGGCCAGCCCGTGTAGACCATCACGGGCGCGACCAGCAGCAGCTGGAACCAGCGCTCCAGGAGCAGTGCCGGCACCCACGTGGCGCCGAAGAGTGAGTGAGCCATGACCGCCAGCAGCACGGGCGACGTCAGGATCGCACCGGTGACCACGCGGCGTGCCAGGTCGGCGATCTCGGCGGCGCGTTCGACGGCCTCGGCGTCCGACGGCTCGCCGTGCACGAGGTCCGACGCGGCGGGAGGCTCCGCCGGACCCGCGTGCTCGGAGCCCGCTGCCGGCACGTGGTGGCCATACGAAGCGTTCGTGGGGGCACTTGTCGTCGGCCGGTCGAGGACGGCGGTGGCCGACGAGCCGGCGCGGCCGGACCCGGCGACGACCTTGACCGTGCCGTGCAGCATGTTCATGCCGCACGCGAATCCGTACTCGCCGACACCGTCCGGCGTGAACTCGACCGCGGTGGTGGCATAGGCGGGCAGGTTCTGGTTCACCTTGAAGTCGGGGAACACCACGCGCGAGGAGCAGTCCCCGGCCTCCTGCCGGTCGAACAGCAGCCTGACGGGAACGCCCTGCACCACCTCGATGACGTCCGGGCTGTACCCGCCCTTGACCGCGACGGTCAGCACCTGCACCCCCTGCTCGAGGGCGGCACGATGCGTGCTGCGTGGCCCGAAGAAGTACCAGCCGAGAAACCCGGTCAGCACTGTCGCGACCGCGACGACGACGACGTCCATGGCGTACAGACCCCTTCCTGTCCGACCCGCCGCGGAAGGCGGATGGCCCCCCATCGGTCTCCGGGGCACGCGGCACCACCAGGCGAAGTGGCTTGCGTCACCGGATACCCGGTGGGGGTATTACGTACAGTACGGGGACGCGTACTGCGCTTGGCTTGCAAACCGATGGAGATTCGATGAAGCGTGAGCGGCCTCGGGGAGGGTGGCGGCGAGGCCGCAGCGTCCGTCAGATGGACGCGGGGTGGGTGTGCCCTCCGCGTGCGCGCAGCACCGCCGGTTCGGAGCGGACGGCGACCAGTGCCGCGACGGCCGTGGTCAGCGGGATCGCCAACACCAGGCCGATGGATGCGGCGAGCGTGCGGATGATCTCTTGCGCGAAGACGCCGCCCGTCAGGGTGCGCGCGAGCGGCAACGCGTACAGCTGGAGCATCAGCAGGACCGGCAGGGCCGCGCCCACGTACGCGAACGACCGGGCGGCCAATCCACCGGAGCCACCAAGGACGATCAAGGCTCAGCCACACCCGACCCTCCCGGGCCACCCCACAACTTACGGATCAGGGCTGAACCGCGGTGCGCAGGTCTACGCGCAGCAGGAGCAGGACGACGAGGATCGCACCGCCCGCGATCGCCATGTGCTTGAGGTGGTGCTTCATCGCAGTCCCTTCGTGGCGGGCGTCGGCCCGTCCAGTTGTTCGCGTGCCGAGCGGTAGGTGTCGAGGTCGATGTCCCCCGCGGCGAGGCGGGCGTCGAGGGTCGCGCGTGGGTCGGGGGTCCGCTGCGCGGGAAAGAGACGGCACACCGCCCAGATCGCGAGGCCGAGGACGGCGGCCCAGATGAGGACCGTCAGCACCCAGCCACCGGCGCCCATCGGGCTGCACCACGGGCCTGTCGAGCCCTCCTCGCCGCGGGGTGAGCGGCATGAGGAACCGCTCACCCCCAGCGTCGGGCCCCGTCGATCAACTTCCGGGTCGCAGACGATGAAGGGTCGCTGAAGATCGACTCAGGCGGGCGGGATCTCGATGACGAACTGCGCCCCGCGACCGGGTCCCTCGCTGTGGGCGCTGATCCTGCCCCCATGGGCCTGCACGAGGGCCTTGGCGATGGCCAGCCCGACTCCGGAGCCACCTTGGGTCCGGCCGCGCGCCGTGTCGACCCGGTAGAAGCGTTCGAAGAGGTGCGGCAGGTGCTCGGGGGGAATGCCCTGGCCGGTGTCGGCGACGACGAAGCGCACGCCTTCTCGCCCGGGCTCGGCCGAGAGGGTGATCTGTCCGTCAGACGGGGTGTGACGGATCGCGTTGTCCAGGAGGTTCCCCAGCACCTGGGCGAACCGATCCCGGTCCAACCGGACCGCGGGGAGCCCAGGGGCAGCGTGGACGCGCACGGCGACACCGGCCTGCTCGGCACGCACGGCCGCCGCCGAGGCCGCCTGGGACAGCAGCTCGCCCGGCGCGGCGGGGATGAGGTTCAGATGAAGGCCGCCGCTCTCGGCCTGGGCCACCGCGGCCTGCATCGTCCAGCAGCAGAAGGACGAGCAGGAGCCAGGGTTCGCGGCCGCGGGCATCACCGTCTGGCCGATCGTCATGGACAAGGCCGCCGACATCACGCAGGCCGCCGCCGCGGTCGGGGCCAAGACCCCGTTCCTGCTCGACGACGGCACCGTGTCCAAGGAGTACGGCACCCTCGGCACCGGCATGCACGCCGGCCTGCCGGGTCACGGCTTCGTCCTCGTCGACGCCAACGGCAACCAGGTCTGGAAGGGCGACCACCCGTCGACGTGGATCGACCCCAAGGAGCTGCTCACCATCGTCAAGGGCAAGCTCGGCCTCTAGGCCCGTCCCCACTCCGCACGACGACCGGGCGCTCGGCTTCCGTGACCGTGTGCCGGAGAGAAGACGCGCACGATGCGACCGGTCCTGTTCTCGTTCCTCGGCCTCGACGTCCAGTCCTGCGGGGTCAGCAAGGCCCTGGTGGCGGTGCCGGCCGGCTGGCTGCTCATCCGCGCCTTCCGCCGCCACGGGCTGAAGGAGGACGACGCCCTGGCCTTGGTCATGTGGGCGACCATCTGGGGCTTCGCCGGCGCCAAGATCTACTTCCTGCTGGAGCACACCGACGAGTTCTCGCCGCACCACCTCGGCGGCGCCGGCTTCACCTGGTACGGCGGGCTCATCGGTGGGATCACCGCGTTCCTCGTCATCATCCGGCGGCGGCACCTGCCCGCGACGTTCGTCATCGATGCTGCGGCGATCCCGCTGACGCTGGCGTACGGCGTAGGGCGGATCGGCTGCTGGCTGTCCGGCGACGGCACGTACGGCAAGCCCACCTCGCTGCCGTGGGGCGAGGCGTTCCCGAACGAAGTGGTGCCGACCGACGTGCGCGTGCACCCCACGCCGCTGTACGAGTTCTTCGCGGCCCTCGTCATCGCCGCGCTCCTGTGGGCGCTCCAGCGGCGTACCCGCCCGCCACTGGAGATCCTCGGGGCCTACCTGATCCTGTCGGGCCTGTCCCGGTTCCTGGTCGAGTTCCTGCGGATCAACACCCCGGCCCTGTTCGGACTGACCCAGCCGTAACTGTGGGGCCTCGCCAGCGTCATCGTGGGCGCCGCGATCATCGTGAACGGCCGGGTGCGCGCCCGACGCATCGCGCCCGAGGCCGACGGCCGGCCGGTGCTGGGCGAGCCGAGCGCCGTCGAGGCCTGAGCGGTCCGCCCGCTCGAAGCCGTCGCCGACAGGGGCTGGGTCGCGGTCACAGCCGCACCAGCCGCCACCCCGTGGAGGACCACCCGTGCGCGACCGCCCCGCCGCCGATGTGGGAGCCTCCTTGCTGGCTGCCGCGTTCGCCCTGGTCAGCTGTTCGAGCGCGGCCGCACCGTCGCCCGTGGGCGGTCCGACGACGCCGTGGAGCAGCACGCCGACACCCCAGGGCGCCGCCACGCTCGGGCCGGCGAGCGCGGCCGATGTGCAGTCTGTTCTGCGGATCGTGGCCCACTACCAGGACGCCCTCGACATGGTCCGGCTGGCCGACGAGCGCGCGGTCAGCCCTGAGGTGCGAGAGGTCGCCGCCGACATCGCGCGGTCCGAAGGGCCGGAGATCGACACGATGCGCAGGGGCTCGTCGGGTGGCACGCCGCGCCGCTCACCTCGGACCGTGCCGCGTCAGGCGCCCCGGCCGTCGCTGCGACGAACGGCGCCGGCGGAAGCGATGACGCAGCCGGCGACCAGCCTGAGTCGCGGTTGCGGGAGGCTGCCGGCGCTGACTTCGACCGGCTCTTCGTGCAGCTCATGGCGATCCATCACCGGGGCGCGGTCGACCTGGCCCAGGCCGAGATCGCCGACGGCCGCAACCCCGCAGCGGTCCCCGCCGCGCACCAGATCGTCGTCGACCAGAACGACGAGATCGCCCTGATCACCCAGCTGCCAGCCGCTCGGTAGCCGACGGCGGCCCGCCGACGGTCGCCTGCCGTACTGGTCGGCGGGCGACGGCGACGACGACGATCGCGACCAGCCACGCCAGCGCGATCGCAAGGCCCCGTCCCTCGTCGAACGACGCGGTCAGGCCGCCGTCCACGACGAGGCGGTTCCCGCCGTACCCCGGCAGGAGCACGGCCCAGGGGGGCGGCTGTGCGTGGAGCATCGGACTCTGTCCGAGCGCGAGGTCGACGAACGGCACGAGGAAGGCCAGGAGCGTGCCGCCGGTGCGGCCGACCAGGGGACCGACGAGCAACCCCAGCAGCCCGTACGTGATCGCCACGAGCGTGTTGCCCGCGGCGTAGACCCACCACTGCCGGGCGTTGAACAGGACGCCGGCGACGGCCAACGCCGCTGCGGTTGCGAGGAGCGTCGCAGCGATGGTCGTGCCCAGGCGGGTGGTCGCGACCACCCACGGACGTTGACCGGCCAGGACGAGCCGCCGGTCGGTGCTGCGGGCGTCGACCCCGATGAAGACGCCTGCCAGGGCGGACAGCGAGGCGACGGCGATCGGGGCCATGATTCCGGCGTGGATCTCCGCCGGGTCGAACGAGGCCAGGAAGGTCGCCCCGTGCTCGCGCACCTGCACCGCCGTCGTGCCGTGCGGTGTCGTCGCGGCGGCCAGCCAGATGAACACCGCCGGGACGACGGCCAGCAGCACCCACAGCACGCCAGTGCGGCGCCATGAGTGCCACGCCATCCGTAGCCCCGCCCGCAGCTGGGCGGCCCAGGTGCCGGCGGGGCCGCCGCGTCGGCCGCCTCGCGCCGTGGTGGCCAGCACGGCGAGGAAGGCCAGCACCAACGCGCCGGCCGCCCACGCGAGAGCGCGGAGCAGGTGGCCCGAACCGTCCGTCGAGTCGGGCGACTGGAGGACCCACAACGCCGCATCGCGGGTCGGCAGCCCGCGCAGCAGAGGCGATGGCGAGCTGTTGAGACCCGGCCCGAAGAAGACGTCGACGATCCAGACGAAGAGCAGCAGCACGGTGCCGTTGATCGGATCGCGGACGCCGGCGCCGACCACCGCACCGAACCCCAGGTACACAACGGCGAAGATGACGGTCCCCGCCGCGGCCCGCCCGAGGTGGTCGCCGCCGTCGCGGATGAGCAGCGCTACCAGTGCCGACGCGGTGGCCGCCAGCGCGAGGACGACGCCCGTCAGCAGACGTCCGGTCACGAGGGTCGCGCGGCGCAGACCGGCTCCGGCGAGTCGCTGATCGGTCTGCCGTGCGCTGGACACCTGGAAGTACATCGCGACACCTGAGACGAAGGCCGCGCTCCACCCCGCGGTCAGCCGCGTCATCGCCGGTGCGGCGACACTGCCGCCGAGGACCTCGCCGACCTTGGCCAACGCTCCTGCCGCGGCAACGACGAAGACGAGCGGGGCCGCGACCAGCACGAACACGGTGGCGGGACTGCGGGCGACATCGGACGTGAAGCGGCGCACCAGCAGGGTCGTCGTCATCGTGGCCACGTCCTGCCGTCGCGCACGTCGACGATGCGCGTGAACCGCTGCTCGTCGACGATGAAGTGGGAGACGATCACCACCGCCCTGGCGTGCACGCGCTTCACCTCGACCAGGTCCCAGAACCTCAGGTAGGTGTCCCAGTCGAACCCTGCGTACGGCTCGTCGAGAAGGAGGACGTCGGGGTCGGCCAGCAGTGCCAGCGCCAGGTTGAGCTTGGACAACGTGCCGCCCGAGAGTCGATCCGCGCGCTGGCCGGCATAGCGTCCGAACCCGAGTCGCTCGTAGAGCTCGTCCCGGTGCCTCCGGGCGACCGCATCCGGGAGGCCGTAGGCCCGACCGAAAAGCTCGAACTGCTCGTCGCACGTCAACCGTGGATAGACGATCGGCTGCTGCGGGCAGTAGCCGATCCGGCCGCGGACCTGCACGTCTCCGGCGTCGGCGCGCAGCGCCCCGGCGAGGATCTTCATCAGCGTGCTCTTCCCGGAGCCGTTCTCGCCGACCAGGCCGACCACGTCACCCGGGTAGACCTCGAGCGCCGCGTCCCGGAGCACAGTGACGGGCCTGCGCAGCAGCCGACCGCGGTAGGACTTGGTCAGCCCGGTCGCGTGCAGCACGGGTGACGCGGGATCGGAGATGGTGGCAGCCGCTGTCTGCCCCGTTGCCAGCGGTGTCGAGCCGTTCATGACGACCTCCCTCCGGATACCCCCTATGGGTATAGGTCCGGTGTAGCGGCGGCGTCCTGTCGGTTCGGCTTCCGTCGCGTGAAGATCCGATCAACGTCTGACGCGAGCGACTCGCCGGGAGGACTCGGGGCGCAGTGCGGGGGACAGAGCCGCCCGAGGTGCTCGCGATCGCAGCCAGGCTGACGGCGTTCCGGCGCGCTCAGGCGCAGCAGGACGTCGGCATGCGACCCCGGAACAGGCCGGCCGCCAGGCGCAACCCCTCAGCCATGGTCAGGTAGGGCGCCCAGGTGTCGATCAGGTGGTCGACGGTCAGGCGGGCCTTGATGGCGTACGTGGCGGCCAGCATCAACTCCCCGGCACCGTCCGCCACGGCGTGCACACCCAGCACCCGGCCGGTGGCTGCGTCGGCGACGATCTTGATCGCGCCGCGGGTGTCGTTGTTCACCAGCGCGCGCGGCACGTCGGCCAGCGCCAGGGTGCGGCACGCGCAGTCGTAGCCCTGCCGGTGGGCCTGTGCGTCGGTCAGGCCGGCGGAGGCGAGCTGGGGTCGGGTGAAGACGACGGACGGCAACCCCGTGTAGTCGACCGCGGCGAGGTGGTCGCCGGGCTCGGCCAGGGCGTTGGTTGCGGCCGCCCGCCCGGCTGCGGCGGCGACGTAGACGAACTGCGGTGCCGGCGTGACGTCGCCGGCGGCGAACACCCTCGGGTTGCTCGTGGCCTGGTGCTCATCGACGACGACGAACCCGCGCGCGTCTGTCGCGACTCCCGCTGCCGCAAGGTTCAGCGCCGAGGCGTCGGGCCGCCGGCCCGTGGCGACCAGGAGTCGATGCCCGGTCACGGCCTGCCCCGCGCTGGTCGTGACCTCGATGAGCCCGTCGGCGTTCCGGACGTGAACGGCGCGCTGGGCCAGGACCGTGATGCCGTCGTCGGCGAAGACCCCGGCCATGACCTGACGCAGCTCGGGCTCGGCGTGCGGCGCGAGGCGGCCGACCAGGGTGACCGGCACGCCGAGGTGCGCGAACAGCTGCGCCTGCTCCATCCCCACGTACCCGCCGCCGATCACCACGAGCGACTGCGGCAGCTCGGTCAGCTCCATCGCGGTGGTCGAGGTCAGGTACTCCACGGACTCGAGGCCCTCGATGTCGCCCACGTACGGCACCGCGCCTGTGGCCAGCACATAGGCCCGGGCCCGCAGCGGGCGCTCATCCACCAGCAGCGTGTCGGCGTCGGCGAACCGGGCGTGGCCGGGGACCACCCTGAATCCCCATGCGTCGGCGACATCCGCGTACTTGTGCTGGCGCAGGTCGTCGGTCAGCTGCGACTTCTGGTGGATCAGGGCCGCCAGGTCCACCGGCCCGGCGGAGGTCGGCACACCCGCGAAGGGGTTCGCCAACGCCTGGTGCCGTGCCCCGGCTGCCGCCAGCAGCCGCTTCGATGGCACGCAGCCCGCGTTCACGCAGGTCCCGCCCAGCACGCCGTGCTCCACCAGGACCACCCGCGCTCCGGAACCTGCCGCCTGGATCCCCGCGGCCATCGCGGCGCCGCCCGACCCGACCACGGCCAGGTCGACGTCCTCGACTTCGCTCATCGCGCTTCCCTCCGGTCTCGCGGTGTTGACTGAGCCCAGCGTCGACCTTCCAGTGCACTGGAAGGTCAAGTGAGCGGGAGAGAGGTCCGGGTGCGCATCGGTGAGCTGGCGCGGTTGACGGGCACGTCGACCAGGACGCTGCGCTTCTACGAAGACGCCGGTGTGCTGGCGCCCTCCGGACGCAGCGACGGCGGCTACCGCGAATACGGCAGAGAGGCGGTCGAGCGTCTGGACTTCGTCCGCAGGGGTCAGGCGGCAGGTCTGACTCTGGCGCAGATCCGTGAGGTGATGGTGGTGCGCGACGGGGGCTCGGCACCGTGCCGCCACGTCCGCGACCTGCTCGATCGTCGGCTCACGGAGCTGGACCGGCAGCTCGCCGACCTCAACCAGCTGCGGCGGACCGTCGCCGGGTTGCGCGACGCCGCCCACCAGGCCGATCCGACTGAGTGCTCAGCGGAGAGCATCTGCCGATACCTGTGATGGCCAGCTCCTCGCGCACCAAGCACGCCGGGGAGTGTCCGGGAAGCGGTGTAGCTGCTGGTTGGGCTCGACACGTCGGGCGGGGTGCCTGGCGGGGAGGCGGCAGTGATGACCGAGACGATCGAGCCCGTGAAGATGGGCGAGGATGACGAACAACGGCAGATGGCCCAGGATCTGGTCGACCGGGCCTGGGCGTCCGGGCTTGGGCTGACTGGCCCCGGGGGTCTGCTCAGCGGACTGACCAGGCAGGCGCTGGAGACCGCCCTGGAAGAGGAGATCTCCGAGCACCTGGGGTATGACAAGCACGACCCGGCTGGTCGTAACGGCGGCAGCTCGCGCAACGGCACCCGACCCAAGACGGTGCTGCCCCAAGTGGGGCCCGTGCAGATCGAGGTCCCACGGGACCGGGACGGGTCGTTCGAGCCGGCGATCGTCCCGAAGCGGGGCCGGCGTCTGGACGGGCTCGACGAGCTGGTGCTGTCACTGCCCGCCAGGGGCCTGACGACCGGGGAGATCGCCGCGCACTTCGCCGACGTGTACGGCGCCAGGGTGTCAGCCACGAACACGGCCACCGACCCGGGTCCGAACCTCAGGCCCCAGCCCGACGAAAGATCGCGGCTAACGGGGCTCATCCGATCTGAGGGTGTAGTTGCTTCCTGAAGCCGCCGGTCTCTAGCAGGCTCCTGGCGATGTAGTTGGTCAGGTTGCGGAAGCCGAGGGCGGAGCCGCGTAGGTGTTCGAGGCGGCCGTTG
>JAJYSG010000009.1 GCA_021793675.1 Actinomycetes bacterium
TCTCCGAGGACGGATCGCCGGCACCACGTGCCGCGAACCCCAGGAACCGACGGTGGCGTCGGGTGCTTCCCATCACGGCCGGCGCAGCAGCGCTGGTCCTCGTCGGAGGCGGCATCGCCTTCGCCGCAGCCCACAAGACCGTCACGCTCGACGTGGACGGCCGGCGGACGACGGTCTCGACGTTCGCGGGCTCGGTCTCCGGCCTGCTGAGCGCCGAGCACGTCGCGGTCGGCGGCCGCGACGCCGTGTCTCCGACCGGGGCGCTCTCGGACGGTGCCGAGGTCGTCGTGCGGCACGCTCACCTCGTCACGCTGCAGCGCGGTCGCACGCAGGAACAGGTGTGGACCACCGCGCTGACGGCCGACGAGGCGCTCGCCGACCTCGCCACGCGCGACGGCGCGGCACCCTCGCTCGTCGTCTCCCGCTCCGGCGACCGTGCCCAGCTCGACCTCGAGCTGGCCCTCAGCGGCCCGGTCGACGTCATCGCGGACGGCACCACCAGGACGGTGCCGGACGGCGCGACCGACGTGGCCTCGGCGCTCGCCGACCTCGGCATCACGCTGCAGCCGCTGGACACCGTGTCCGTGGTCCGCTCCGACGCCGGGCGGGTCCAGGTCGTCGTGCAGCGCGTCGTGGTGCAGGACGTGACGACGACGAGCGAGCTGCCGTACGGCACCCAGACCGTGCAGGACGCCACCGCGTACGCGGGGACCTCCGCGGTGCGGCAGCCCGGCGCGGTCGGCGTGCGGACGGTCGTCGACCGGGTGACCACCGTCGACGGCGTCGAGAGCGGGCGCGTCACCGTCTCGGACGCGGTGACCACGGCGCCCGTCGACCGGGTGGTGGCGCTGGGCACCAAGCCGCGGCCGGTCGCGGCGCCGTCCCCGGCGGCCGCGGTGCCCGCGGTCACCGGCAGCGCCGCGTCGCTCAACTGGGCCGCGCTGGCCCGGTGCGAGTCCGGGGGCCGGGTCGATGCGGTGTCGGCCAACGGGCTGTACTACGGGCTCTACCAGTTCTCGCTGGGCACCTGGCGCGCCATGGGTGGCAGCGGCCTGCCGTCGCAGGCCTCGGCGGCCGAGCAGACGGCGCGAGCCGAGGCGCTGCTCACGCGCTCGGGTGCCGGGCAGTGGCCGGTGTGCGGCAGGAACCTGTTCTCCTGACCGGGACACCTCCCGGGACACGTGGGGCGCCGGCGGACATGACCGCCGGCGCCCCACGCCTGTCTGGAACCCCGTCCCGGCTCAGGTCCGCCGGCGCGGGTGGTCCCGGTACCAGTCACGCCAGATGATGCGGTGCACGGGGATCCACCGCGGGATCGAGCGCAGCCCCGGGATGAACGGCACGAGCACGAGCAGCAGCGTGAGCAGCATCATGAGGCCCCACACCAGGGCGTCGGCGTTGCTCGACGTGGAGAACGGCGGGATCTGGTACCAGAACGTGTACAGCCACATCCACGGCTGGCCCGGGTAGTTGCCGGTCTCGTTCATCATGCCCCACTGGTCGCCGCCGAGGTGGCGCGCCCGCGCCTGGTCCTCGAGGTACGAGCCGTCGGACAGCAGCAGCAGCGGACGCGTCTGGTCGATGCCGTAGAACGTGCTGGAGGCCAGCATCCCCTCGAGGCCGCCGCTGCTGGCGACCGTGAGGAACGCCTGGCTCATCGTCGGCACCGGGCCGTAGTCGCCGGTGGCCACCTGGGTCGGGTCGCCGTTCGGGGCCTTGGACAGCGCGTCGGAGTAGGCCGAGGCCCACGCCGTCTGCTGGTCGGGCGTGGCGGCCTTCCAGGTCGCGAGCGCGGCCGTGAGCGTGGCGTTGCCGGTGACGTGCGACAGCGGCGTGACCACCAGGTCCTGCGCCGAGTTGACCGGGATCCGTACGCCGGCCCACTTGGCGAGCGGCAGCGGGCCCAGCTTCTGGCCTTCGGCCGCCGTGTTGTACGGCGGGCCGTAGCTGGCGCTCGTCGTGGTGCCGGCGAGCTCGCCCGCGGCGGTCGCGACGACGTCGTTCGGGGCCGCCGCGGCCCAGTCGCTCATGGTGATCGCCTTCTCGTCGGGCGACGAGAACGCGGCGGCGAGGCCCACGGTGAGCAGCGCCACGACGATGATGGCGACGACGAACTCCTTGACCAGGTCGTACGGCCTGGTGGGGAACCCGTGGGAGTCCGGCGTGCGGGGGCGGCGCCGGGCGGCCGGCGGGGCGGCGGTGGTGGTGGTCACCGGGCACCTCCCTCGTCGGCGAGGTTCGCGTCGGCGGCCTCGGCCTCGAGCGGCGGCACGATGCCGTGACGCCGCACCAGGACGAGGTGGATCGCGACGATCAGCCCGATGAGCAGCGGCAGCAGCGTGACGTGCCACACCAGCATCTGACCGGGGTTGAGGACGTTGAAGTACGCGCCGACGCCGACCGCGTTCAGCCCGTCCTTCGCCTGCGTGCTGATCCACTGGGAGTCGAAGTTCGACTGGGAGAGGTACCCGGTGAACGCGGTGCCGATCGAGCCGAGGAACGCCAGCACGCCGGTCATCCAGGTCAGCGCGCGGTTGCCGCGCCACGCGGCCATCCAGAACTTGCCCCAGAGGTGGATGACCATGAAGGCGAAGAACAGCTCGACGCTCCACAGGTGCAGCGAGTTGACGAAGTGCCCGGCGGGCGAGACGTGCCACCAGGCGACGCCGCCGATCGCGAGCAGCACGCCGGTGGCGATGACGACGAGCAGGGCGGCGATCGTCAGCACGCCGAACACGTAGATCCACGACGACATGTAGGCCGGCTGCCGGTCCGGCAGCGCCTGGCCCTGCGGCACGATGCGGGAGATCCGGGTGCGGGTACGCACCGTCCAGCTGGTGGGTGGGGTCGGTGCCTCGTCGGCGCCCGTCGCGGCGGTCATGAGTCGCCCCCCCGGCGTCCGCGGCCGCCGTGCCGCGGGAACGGCAGCAGGATCGCGAGGGCAAAGAGCACGATCATCGCTCCGATGGTGATCGCGTTGGTCAGAGAGATCTGGATCACGCCGGCGCTGATGTAGCGACCGGCGGGATCCGCGAGCAGGACGCTGCTTTTCATGTGTCACCTCGACTGCACAGGAGCCACCGCACCAGAGTGGTGGTTTCGACGGAACGACGTGGTCATCCTCGGCCCCGGACGCGATGAACGCATCCGCTGGTGGACCCGCGGGGATTGTCCGCGAGTTTCCTATGTCGGGCCTGTGAGTTTTCGGGGCGGTCGAGGGAGCGCCCGGGGGCCCGTCGGCCGGGCGCCCGCTAGCCTGCACACCCGTGACGGTGCAGCTGCTCGGGCCGGCGGAGATCCGCGAGCTGGCGGCGGCGGCCGGCGTGCGGCCGACGAAGACGCTCGGGCAGAACTTCGTGCTCGACTCCGGCACGGTGCGCAAGATCGTGCGGCAGGCCGGCGTGACCCCGGGGGAGCAGGTCGTGGAGGTGGGGCCCGGGCTCGGCTCGCTCACCCTGGGGCTGCTCGAGGCCGGGGCGGACGTCCTGGCGGTCGAGATCGACCCGGTGCTGGCCCGGCTGCTGCCGACGACGGTCGCGGCGCACGTGGCCGGTCTCCTCGTCGGGCCCGGGCCCGACGAGGGCGCGGACGGCCGCGCCGAGACCGTCGCGGTGCTGCGCGACGACACCGGCCGTGCCCGGCTGCGGGTGGTGCTCGCCGACGCCCTCGACCTCACCGCGTTGCCCGGGGAGCCCACCGCGCTCGTCGCCAACCTGCCCTACAACGTGTCGGTCCCCGTGCTGCTGTCGTTCCTCGAGCGCTTCGACTCTCTCGCCCGGGCGCTGGTCATGGTCCAGGCCGAGGTCGCGGACCGGCTCGCGGCGCCACCGGGGAGCCGCACGTACGGCGTGCCGTCGGTCAAGGCGGCGTGGTATGCCACCGCGCGGCGTACCGCGACCGTGGGACGGGCGGTGTTCTGGCCGGTCCCGAACGTGGACTCGGCCCTCGTCCGGCTGGACCGGCGCGAGCCGCCGAGGACGAGCGCGAGCCGTCGGGCCGTGTTCGCGGTCGTCGACGCCGCGTTCGGTCAGCGCCGCAAGACGCTCCGCCAGTCCCTCGCGGCCCTGGCCGGCTCGCCCGCGGCCGCGGAGGCCGCGGTGCGGGCGGCCGGTGTCGACCCCGGGGCCCGGGGGGAGGCCGTGGACGTCCACGGCTTCGCGCGCATCGCGGAGCACCTTGTGCTCCCCGACCTGGCACAGTGAGCACGTGACGCTCACCCCGGTCGACGCGCTCCCGGCGCGACAGGTGCGCGTCCGTGCGCCCGGCAAGGTGAACCTGTCCCTGCGCGTCGGCCCACGTCAGCCGGACGGGTTCCACCCGTTGTCGACGGTGTTCCAGGCGGTGTCGGTGTACGAGGAGGTGGTGGCCTCCCCGCACGACGGCGTGCTCGTCACGGTGAGCGGACCGCAGTCGGCCGCGGTGCCGACGGACGACTCGAACCTCGCGGCCCGCGCCGCGCGGCTCCTGGCCCGCCGCGCCGGTGTGACCGACGGCGTCCACCTGCACCTGGTCAAGGGCGTGCCGGTGGCGGGCGGGATGGCCGGCGGCTCTGCCGACGCGGCAGCCGCCCTCGTCGCGTGCGACGCGCTGTGGAGCACCGGGATGAGCCGCGACGAACTCGGCGGCCTGGCGGCGGCGCTCGGCGCCGACGTGCCGTTCCTGCTGGCGGGGCACACCGCGGTCGGTGCCGGTCGGGGCGACCTGCTGACGCCCGCACTCACCCGGGGCGAGTTCCACTGGGCCTTCGCGGTGCGCGACCAGGGCCTGTCGACCGCCGCCGTGTACGCCGCCTACGACGAACGGCACCGGGCCGCGCCGCCCGCGACGCCGAGCGACGCGGACGACGTCCCGCTCATGCAGGCCCTGCTCGCGGGCGACGCCACAGCGCTCGGACAGGCGCTGCACAACGACCTGCAGCAGGCCGCGCTCGACCTGGCCCCGGACCTGGCCGAGCCCCTACAGGTGGCCCGCGACGCGGGCGCGCTGGGCGTCGTCGTGTCGGGGTCCGGCCCCACGGTCGCGGCGCTCGGGCGCAACCGCCAGCACGCGCTGCTCATCGCGGCCGCCTTCACCGCGGCGGGCGTCGCCGACCGGGTGCTCACCGCGACCGGGCCCGTCCCGGGGGCCCGGGTGGTGGGCGAGTAGCCGACGTGCGTCGGCCGGAAGTCCTGGACATCGCCCGCCAGGGCCAGGTAAATCTCGTCACGCGCCGCGACCGGACCGCGGCAGGGGGAGGAGCGACCGTGACCGACGACGTCGTGTCGCGCGAGGTGTCGGCCGACGTCGCCGACCCGGACCAGCCGGGCTGGCAGCGTGCGGCGCCCGACGCGGACGACCGGCGGGCCGACCTGCTCCTGGCGCTCGGACTGTTCGTCGGCTCGCTGCTGGCCATGGTGCTGTACCGCGTGGCGGGCTACTACAAGCACCCCGCGGCGGGCTGGCTGTCGGCGCTGCTGCTCGCCGGCGTGACGCTGCCGCTCGCACAGCGGCGCCGCTGGCCCACGGCGGTCGCCGCCGCGGTGGCGCTGATCGTGCTCGTCGAGGGCGTGCTCTCGGTGCCGGAGGTGCTGTTCTCGAACATCGCGCTCTTCGTGGCGCTCTACACGGTCGGCGCGTGGGACCCGCACCGGCGGCGAGCCTTCTGGACGCGCCTGGTCATCGTCGTCGGGATGTTCGTCTACCTGTTCGTCGCGCTGGTCCGCGCCTCGACCGACCCGGAGGCGACCCCCGGCCTGGACCGGGCGGGCGCGTTCTCGCCGTTCGTCGCGTTCATGCTGCTGCAGATCCTGTCCAACGTGCTCTACTTCGCGGGCGCCTGGTGGTTCGGGGACCACACCTGGACCTCGGCGCGCGAGCGCGCCCGCACCCTGTGGCGGGGCCGCCTGCTGCAGCTCGAGCGGTTGCGGGCGGAGGAGCGGGTGGTGGCCCTGGAGCGGCTGCACCTGGCCCGGGAGCTGCACGACTCGGTGGCCCACCACGTCTCGCTCATGGGGGTCCAGGCGGCGGCGGCACGCACGCTGCTGGCACGCCAGCCGGACCGCGCGGCGGCCTCGCTCGAGCAGCTTGAGGAGGCGGCCCGGCAGGCGGTCGACGAGCTGGCGGGCGTGCTCGGCGTGCTGCGGACGGGTGTTCCGGGAGAGACCACGCCCGGCAGCGGGGCCGCGGCCGCGGGCGTCGAACAGCTGACGGAGCTGGTCGCCCAGGCGCGAGGCGCCGGCATGGCGGTGTCCTTCGACGTCGTCGGGCAGCCCGAGCCGATCGCGCCGATGACGTCGCTGGCCGTGTACCGGGTGGTGCAGGAGGCGCTGACCAACAGCCGCAAGCACGGCGGCGGCAGCGTGCGCGCCGACGTGCGGCTGCGCTGGCTGGCCGACGCGGTCGAGGTCGAGGTCTCCGACGACGGCGCCGGCGGGCGGCGGGCCGCCGTCCCGTCGTCCGGCCTGGGCCTGGTCGGGATGCGCGAGCGAATCGCCGCCGTGGCCGGCACCCTCACCGCGGGGCCCCGGGAGCGGGGCGGCTTCCTGGTCCGTGCCCGGCTGCCGCTGGACGGCGCGAGGAGCGTCACGTGAGCGTGCGCGTGCTGCTCGTCGACGACCAGGCGCTGCTGCGCGCCGGGTTCGCGACCATCCTGTCCGCGTGCGCCGACATCGAGGTCGTCGGCGAGGCCGGCACCGGGGCCGAGGCCGTCGCCCGCGCGGTCGAGCTGGATCCCGACGTGGTCCTCATGGACGTGCAGATGCCGGACATGGACGGCCTGGAGGCGACGCGGCGCATCGTCGCCCAGCCGGGGCTGCACGCCGCCGTCGTGGTGCTGACGACCTTCAACCGCGAGGACTACCTCATCGGGGCGCTGCGAGCCGGCGCGGTGGGGTTCGTGCTGAAGAACTCCCGGCCCGAGCAGCTCCTCCAGGCCGTGCGGTCGGCCGCGGCCGGTGACGGCCTGCTCGCCCCCGAGGTGACGCGGGCCGTCATCGCGCACGCCGTGACGGCGCGTGCCGGCGGGCCCGCCGGGCCGCCGCCGGGCCTCACCGAGCGCGAGGCCGAGGTGCTCGCGCTCGTCGCGCGCGGGCTGTCGAACGACGAGATCGCCGCCCGGCTGTACCTGGGCCGGGCCACGGTCAAGACGCACGTCTCGAACGTCCTGGCCAAGCTGGGCCTGCGGGATCGCGTGCAGGCCGTGGTCTACGCCCACGAGCACGGCTGGACGTAGGCCGGTCCTCGTCACCCAGGCCTTCGGTCCTTCCACCTCACGGCGGAGGCGACGGCTCCGTCCGGCGCCCGATCCGCTCGTCCGGCGCACCGCCGTAGGGTCGCCACCGTGCCGGCGGGGGGTCGGCGGGAGAGGCGGAGACGGATGCTGGAGCTGTCGGGTGTCAGTCGGTCGTTCGGCGACCGCCGAGCCCTGGACGACGTGGGCTTCACCGTGCGGCGGGGCCGGCTGACGGGCTTCGTCGGCGGCAACGGAGCCGGCAAGACGACCGCGATGCGGATCGTGCTCGGGGTGCTGTCGGCGGACGCCGGCACGGTGACGCTGGACGGGCGCGAGCTCGACGGTGCGACCCGCCGCACGTTCGGGTACATGCCCGAGGAGCGGGGGCTGTACCCGCGGATGAAGGTCGCGGAGCAGCTGGCCTACCTGGCGCGCCTGCGCGGCTTCGACCGGGCCGGCGCCGACCGGCGCGCCCGCGAGCTGCTCGACCGCCTCGACGTCACCGAGCGCGCCGACGACAGGTTGGACAGCCTCTCGCTGGGCAACCAGCAGCGGGTCCAGGTCGCCGCCTCGGTGGTGCACGACCCCGACGTGCTCATCCTCGACGAGCCGTTCTCCGGGCTGGACCCGATGGCGGTCGACGTGGTGCAGAGCGTGCTCGTCGAGCATGCGGCGGGCGGTGCGCCGGTGCTCTTCTCCAGCCACCAGCTCGACGTGGTCGAGCGGCTGTGCGACGACGTCGTCATCATCGCGGGCGGTCGCATCGTCGCCGCCGGCGACCGCGAGGAGCTGCGCGCCCGGCACACCGAGCCGCGCCATCGGCTGCGCGCCGGCACCGACCTCGGCTGGGTGCGCGACGTGCCGGGCGTGCACGTCGTCGAGCTGGCGGGTGCCGAGGTGCTCTTCGAGGCCGACGAGGCGACGGCGCAGCGCGTGCTGAGCCAGGCGCTGGAGCGGGGCACGGTGCGCGAGTTCGCGCCGGTGCGACCGCGGCTGGCCGAGATCTTCCGTGAGGTCATCAGGGACGAGGCGCAGGCGCAGGCGGCCGCTGCCACCGGGCGCCGGGGGAAGCGGGGGGTGGCGGCATGACCGCCCAGCACGTGGTGCCGCCGTCGGAGGGTCGCACGGCGATGCTCGTCGCCGAGCGGGAGATCGGCGCGCAGCTGCGCAGCAAGTCGTTCATCATCTCGGCGGTGGTGCTCCTGCTCTTCGTGCTCGGCGGCATCATCGCCGGGTCCGTGCTCTCGAAGCACCACAGCGGCACCCCGACCGGCTCCGGGGCCAGCGCCCCGGCGTCGCTCATGCCCGTCGCGGTCGTCGACTCGCTGCGCCCGACGCTGCCGGCGCTGCCGGACGTGCGCGTGGTGCCGGTGTCCGACGAGGCCGCCGCCCGGGCGGACGTCCGTTCCGGCCAGGTGCGGGCCGCGCTCGTGCCGGACTCCGGTCCCGCCGGGGTGCGGGTCGTCGTGAAGGACGGCGCGCCGAGCTCGCTCGTCGCCGACCTGACGGTCGCGCCGGCCGTGGAGGTGCTCAACCCCGCCACCGCCAACGACGGCGTGCGCTACATCGTCACGTTCGGCTTCGGCCTGGTGTTCATGATGGCCGCGATGACCTTCGGCGCGACGATCGCGCAGAACACCGTCATCGAGAAGCAGACCCGCGTCGTGGAGATCCTGCTGTCGGCGGCCTCGCCGCGCTCGCTGCTCGGCGGCAAGATCCTCGGCAACAGCGCGCTCGCCCTGGCCGAGACGGCGGCGATCGCGGCCGTGGCGGTGCTCGGGCTCGTCGTGACGGGGCAGGACGGTGTGCTGTCGCTCGTCGGGGCGCCCATGGCGTGGTTCGTGGTGTTCTTCGCCGTCGGGTTCGTGCTGCTCGCGGCGCTGTTCGCCGCCGCGGCCTCGCTCGTCTCCCGCGTCGAGGACACCGGTCCGGTGCTGCAGCCGGTGATGATGCTCGTCGTGCTGCCCTACTTCATCGTGGTGTTCGGCAACAACAACCAGACGCTGCTGCGGGTGGCCTCCTACGTGCCGTTCTGCGCCCCCGTGGCGATGCCGGCGCGGATGTTCCTCGGCGACGCCGCGTGGTGGGAGCCGCTGGTGTCCCTCGTCGTGCTGGGCGCGTCGACGTACGCCGTCGTGGCGCTCGCGGCGCTGGTCTACCAGCGGTCGGTGCTGCGGATGGGCACGCGGGTGCGGCTGCGCGAGGTGCTGGGCCGGGCCCGCGTGGCCGGCTGACGCGGCGCCGGCGGCCACGGACGTCGGTGCTGCGCGCCGTGGCCGCCCGGTAGCCTTGCCTGCCGTGGCGCAGAAGGTGGTTCCCGCACGTGGCATGCGCGACGTCCTGCCCGGGGAGAAGCAGACCCGGGAGCGCGTGCTGACCCAGCTGCGCGCGACGTACCGCCGCTTCGGCTTCGCGGAGATCGAGACGCCGGCCATCGAGCCGCTGTCCCGGCTGCGCTCGAACCAGGGCGGCGAGAACGAGTCGATGCTGTTCGAGATCCTCCGGCGTGGCCTGGCGCCCGACGAGCCGGTGCTGCCCGCCGAGGCGGCGGACCTGGCCCTGCGCTACGACCTCACCGTGCCGCTCACCAGGTACTACGCGTCGCACCAGGCCGAGCTGCCCGACGTGTTCCGCGCGCTGCAGACGGGCTCCGTGTGGCGTGCCGAGCGGCCGCAGAAGGGCCGGTTCCGGCAGTTCACGCAGGTGGACATCGACATCCTCGGCGAGCCGGGGATCCTCGCCGAGGTGGACCTGCTCGTCGCGACCCTCACCGCGTTCGCCGACCTCGGCATGGCCGACGACGTCACGCTGCTCGTCAACGACCGGCGGACCCTCGCCGACCTGCTGGGCGCGGCCGGGTTCGCGGGGGACACGGTGCCCGACGCGCTCATCGCGCTGGACAAGCTCGACAAGATCGGGCCGGACGGCGTGGCCGCCGAGCTCATGGCGTTGGGCGCCCCGGACGGGGTGCGTGCGGTGCTCGACACCGTCCTGGCGGTGCGTGACGACGCGGAGGCGGCGCTGGCGGCGGGCACCCTGACGCTGCCGGGTCTCGGTGCCGTGTCGCTGTACGACCTGCCGGCGATCGTCGCCGCGGTGCGCGCGGTGCTCCCGGACGCCCGTGTCACGCTCGACCCGTCGCTGGTGCGCGGCATGGGCTACTACACCGGCCCCATCTTCGAGGTGAAGCACGCCAAGGTCGGCTCGTCGGTCGCGGGCGGCGGCCGGTACGACGGCGTGGTCGGCAAGTGGCTGGGCCGGGACGTGCCGGCGGCCGGCTTCTCCATCGGCTTCGAGCGGATCATCGACCTCGTCGCGCCGGAGCCGCCGGCCGGGCAGCGCGTGGCGCTGCTGTACCCGGAGGGTGCCGACATCCCCGCGCTGCTCGGCGCGCGGGCCCGCCTGCAGGCCGACGGTGCCGACGTGACGCTCGTGCGGACGCCGCGCAAGCCGTCCGCGAGCTTCTTCGCCGGGCTCGTCGAGCAGGGACTGACGCACGTGGCCGACTTCCCGCAGGCCCGCGTGCGTCCCCTCGGCGGCTGATGGCCCACCTCCTCGGCGCCGACCGCGTCACCGTCGCGCTCGGCACCCGCACCATCCTGGACGGCATCTCGCTCGGTCTCGACGACGGCGCCCGCGTGGGCGTCGTCGGCCCCAACGGCGCCGGCAAGTCCACCCTGCTGCGGATCCTCGCCGGCCAGCAGCCGCCCGACGACGGGCGTGTCACGCGGGCCGGCGGCGTGCGGGTCGGCGTGCTCGACCAGCGCGACGTGCTCCTCGACGGCTCGGTGCTCGACGCGATCCACCCCGGCGCGGACATCCACGAGTGGGCCACCGACCCGCGCATCCGTGCCGTCCACGAGGGTCTGCTGCCCGACGTGCCGCTGTCCGCGGAGGTCGCGACGCTCTCGGGCGGCCAGCGCCGCCGCGTGGCGCTGGCCGCGCTGCTGGTCGGCGACGACGAGGTGCTGCTGCTCGACGAGCCGACCAACCACCTGGACGTCGAGGGCGTCGCGTGGCTGGCCGCGCACCTCGTCGAGCGGTTCGGGCGGGGCAACGGAGCGGTCGTCGTCGTCACGCACGACCGCTGGTTCCTCGACGCCGTCACCACGCGCACGTGGGAGGTGCACGACGGCGTCGTCGACCCCTACGACGGCGGTTACGCGGCCTACGTGCTGGCCCGCGCCGAGCGCGCCGCGCAGGCCGCCACGGTCGAGGCCAAGCGCCTCAACCTGCTGCGCAAGGAGCTCGCCTGGCTGCGGCGCGGCGCGCCGGCGCGCACGTCGAAGCCGAAGTTCCGGCTCGACGCCGCCGCCACGCTCATCGCCGACGAGCCGCCGCCGCGGGACCGTCTCGAGCTGGCTCGCACGGCGACGGCGCGGCTCGGCAAGGACGTGCTCGACCTCGAGGACGTCTCGTTGGCGTACGGCGGGCGGGCGCTGTTCGACCACGTCACGTGGCGGCTGGGGCCGGGGGACCGGTGGGGGGTCGTCGGTGTCAACGGCGCCGGCAAGACGACGTTGCTGGGACTGCTGTCCGGACGGGTGACGCCGACCGGCGGCCGGGTCAGGCGTGGCAAGACGGTGCGTGCCGCCGAGCTGCGCCAGGAGGTCGAGGACCTGTCGGCGCTGGCGGACCTGCGCGTGGTCGAGGTGGTGGAGCGTGAGCGGCGTGCGCTCGTCGTGGGGGGCAAGGAGGTCACCGCGTCCCAGCTCGTCGAACGCCTCGGCTTCACGCGCGAGCGGCAGCAGACCGCGGTGCGCGACCTGTCCGGCGGCGAGCGGCGGCGCCTGGCGCTGCTGCGGCTGCTGGTCGGCGAGCCCAACGTGCTGCTGCTCGACGAGCCGACGAACGACCTCGACACCGACACCCTGGCCGCGCTGGAGGACCTGCTGGACGGCTGGCCGGGCACGATCGTCGTCGTCTCGCACGACCGCTACCTGCTGGAACGCGTCGCTGACCGGCAGGTGGCGCTGCTCGGCGACGGCACCATCCGCGACCTGCCGGGCGGTGTCGACGAGTACCTGCAGCTCCGCTCCGCCACCCCCGCGTCTTCCTCCCTCCCCTCCTCCTCCCTCCCCTCCTCCTCCCTCTCCTCCTCCTCCTCCCCAGCGTCCGAGCGAATGGTGCCCAGGGGTCTCGAATCCTCGGACGCAAGGGGAGGGGTGGTGGGGGGGCGGCCGAACGCGGCGGACGTGCGCGCCGCGCGCAAGGAGGTCGCGCGCATCGAGCGGCGGCTGGCGAAGCTGGCCGCCGAGGAGTCCGCGCTGCACGACGAGCTGGCGGCGCACGCCACCGAGCACGAGCGCGTCCTGGTGCTGGACGCCGCGCTCCGTGCACTGGCCGCCGAGCGCGACGAGCTCGAGGCGGCGTGGCTGGAAGCCGCCGAGACCGCCGGCTGAGCCGCTGCCTGGCCAGCTCGCGCCGGGACGGCTGAGAACCGGCTGTGATCTGCGTTTCGGCTACTGACACCGTGTCGTAAACATTCCGTTTCGTGCGTTGCGCCGCCCCCCGGGCCGACGCACGCTGGCTCCGTGGCAGCCGATCGAGACCCCCTGCGGGCCGTGGTCCAGTACCGGATGGAGCGCCTCCTGGCCGAGGACGGCGCGACCGCGGCGGACCAGCCGCCCGGTGACGGCGACCCGCGCCAGGTGGCGGGCCGCATGGAGCGCCGCGGCACCTGGGCCGACGAGGTGGTCGACCGGGCGATCGCCCGCGGCGACTTCGACCACCTGGCGCTGGCCGGCAAGCCGATCCCCGGCCTGACCCGGCACGACCCCGACTGGTGGCTCAAGGCGTACCTCGAGCGCGAGCACATCACGGGCATCGGCCCGGAGGTGTTCCTGCTGCGGCGCGACGGCGCGGAGCTGGACCGGCGCATCGACGAGGAGCACACCGAGGCCGGGGTGCGCGAGCTGGTCGACGAGTTCAACGTCCGCGTGCTGGCGGCTCGCCGGCAGCTACGCGGCGGGCCACCGGTGGTGACGAGCACGCGCGACCCGGACGCCGAGGTGGCGCGCTGGCGCGCCCGGCGGCAGGCGGCCGCGGCGGTCGACGCACCCGCTGCGCGCCCCCAGCGGTCGGCATCGTGGTACCGCGGGCAGTTCCTCAGCCGGCGGCGAGCGTCGTCGCCAGCGGAACCGTCGGACGGCCGATGAGGCGGGACAGGTCGCCGGTGACGTCGGCCAGCGCGCCGTGCGCGATCGCCGTCTCGATCCCCACGACGAAGGCCGCGACCTCCTCCGGCAGGCCGCCCGCCAGCAGCTGGGCGTGCCGCTCCTGCGGTGCCGCGTCGCGCCGGGTCACCTGGTGGCCGACGAGCTGCGACAGCGTGGCCACCAGCTCGTCGTAGTCCCAGGCGCTGTCGCCGCCGAGCTCGTAGACCTTGTGCTCGTGGCCGTGCTCCGTGAGCACCACGGCGGCGCCCTCGGCGTAGTCGGCGCGGGACGCGCTGGCGATGCGGCCGGTGCCGGTGGCGGAGACGATCTCGCCGCCCGCGCGCGCGGTCGCCAGGTCCGGCAGGTAGTTCTCGCTGTACCAGTTGTTGCGCAGGATCGTCGCCGGGATGCCGGATGCGGCGATGTACTCCTCGGTCGCCTTGTGGTCGGCGTTGACGGGCAGCGTCGAGATGTCGGCCCGGGGGCCGGAGGTGTAGACGAGGTGGCGCACACCGGCGCGCACCGCGGCGTCGACCACGGCGCGGTGCTGCTGCAGCCGCGCGCCGACCTCCGAGCCTGAGACGAAGAGGAGCTGGGTCGCACCGGCGAACGCGTCGTCCAGCGTGGCGGGGTCGTCGTAGTCGGCCCGGCGCACCGCCACCCCGAGCGCCGCGAGATCGCCGAGGGTGTCGACGCGGCGTCCCGTAGCCACCAGCTCTGCCGGCGCGACGCCGCGCGCGAGCAGGGCTTCCAGGGCAAGGCGTCCCACGTGCCCGGTGGCTCCGGTGACAACGGTGGTCATGGGTGGTCCTCTCGACGACGGGGTGTCGTCAGGCCCCAACTCCGCCGGCGCCCCGCGACTTCCCACCACCGCCCCACCCGACGGGAACGGGCACCCCCCGACGCGCCGACAGGTACGTCGCGTCCATCTCGGTGGGCCTGGGCCCGGGCGGCGGTGAGCGGGCCGGGCGGGGCGAGGGTGGACGACGTCAGACGGCGGGAGAAGCGGCGGCGGCGGCCGCGCGGTGGCGGCCCAGGGCCCCGATGGCCACCGTGTGCGCCACGGCCATCGCGACGAGAGCCACGGCGACGACGAGCAGCGGCAGCCGCCAGCCGGCGCTCGCGGTGTGGATCGCACCGATCACGGACGGCGCGACGCCCGCCAGCACGTAGCCGGCCGTCTGCACCACGGCCGACATCCGGCCCGCGGCCGACGGGGAGCCTGCCACCGTGGACACCACCGAGAAGATGACGACGTAGTTGGCGGCCTGGGCCACGCCGCCGAGCGACGCCCACACGGACCAGCCGGCCGGCGCCAGCAGCAGCCCTACCGGCAGCGCGAGCCAGACCAGGCCGATGACCACCGTGAGCGCGTGCGGCCGCAGCCGCCTCATGGCCAGCGGCGCCAGCACGCCGCCCAGGATGCCGAAGCCCTGGAAGAGCGCGGCCGCGGCGCCCGCACCGGTGCGGGACAGGCCGGCCTCGTCGTGCAGCAGGGTGGGCAGCCACGCCGACAGCGCGTAGTACGACGCGGACTGGAACGCGAACGTCACGACGAGCAGCCAGGTGAGGGGCCGGCGCATCACCGGTGGCCGCACGGCGGGCTCGTCGTGCGTGGTGACGCGCTCGCCGGGCGCGGCGCGGCCCCGCAGTCCGTACGCCCGCCACCAGGCCGCGAGGCCGACGAGCACGACGACCGACCAGGACACCAGCGCCCACCGCCAGCCGACCGCGGCCGCCAGCGGTGCCATCCCGATCGTGGTGATCACCGCGCCGCCGTTCATCGCGGCCGTGGTCGCGCCCATGACGCCGCTGACGCCGGACGCGAAGTCGCGCGCGACGACGACCGGCACGGCGACGTTCCCCACGGTGATCGCCGCCCCGATGAGCACCGTGCCGACCAGGGCGGTGCCGAACCCGCCGGTGGAGCGCAGCACGGTCCCGGCGAGGACGCCGACGAGCGTCACGGTGCCGGCGATCGCGGTGCCGGCGCGGTTGACGAGCGCCGCGGCGAGCGGCGTCACCAGCGCGTAGCAGAGCACAGGCAGCCCGGTGAGCAGCCCCGCGGACGCCGCCGTGAGGTGCAGGTCGGCGCTCACGGACCCGATCACCGGGGCCATGGCCGCGATGGGGCCGCGCAGGTTCAGTGCGTAGAGCAGCAGGGCCGTCAGGAGCAGGCCACGGCGTGCGTCACGCGTCGCAGGCGCCCTCACGACGCTTCGTCGAACGGCGAGACGAGCACCCGGAGCAGGTGGGCGAGCGTGGCGCGGTCCGCCTCCGGCAGGGCCCGCAGCAGACGGCGTTCCGAGGCGAGCAGGTCGGCGAGCGCCGCGTCCACCTGAGCCAGGCCGGCCGGGGTGAGCTCGACGAGCACGCCGCGACGGTCGTCGGGCGACGGCCGCCGCCGCACCAGGCCGTGCTCGACGAGCCGGTCGATGCGGTTCGTCATGGTCCCGGAGGTCACCAGGGTCTGCGTCAGCAGCGCACCCGGCGACAGCTGGTAGGGCGCTCCGGCGCGGCGCAGCGCCGAGAGCACGTCGAACGCCCACGTCTCCAGGCCGTGCCGGGCGAAGGCGCCGCGGCGGGCGAGGTCGAGGTGCCGTGCGAGCCGCGTCACCCGGGACAGCACCTCGAGGGGGCTGGTGTCCAGGTCGGGACGCTCCCGACCCCAGGCAGCGACGATGCGATCCACCTCGTCGGGCGCCACGTCGTCAGCCACGGCTGCAGGTTACTCGACGTCGAGAGACTGCTGGGGGGACGGGTCGGTGCGGGGCTTGGTGAGCGTGGGTCGGCGCTCGAGGCCCTTGAGCCCGTTCCACGCGAGGTTGACCAGGTGCGCGGCGACGTCCTGCTTCTTCGGGCTCTTCGCGTCGAGCCACCACTGACCGGTGAGGGCCACCATCCCGACGAGCATCTGCGCGTACATCGGTGCGGTGCGCGGGTCGAGCCCGGTGCGCTTGAACTGGTCGGCCAGCAGGTGTTCCACCTGCGTGGCGATGTCGCCGATGAGGCTGGAGAACGTCCCGGTGGCCTGCGCGACCGGGGAGTCCCGAACGAGGATGCGGAACCCGTCCTCGGAGCGCTCGACGTAGTCGAGCAGCGCGAGCGCGGTGCGCTCGACGAGCGCCTTGGGGTGCCCGCCGCCCTCGAGGGCGCCGGTCAGCGCGGCGAGCAACGCCTGCATCTCACGGTCGACGACGACGGCGTAGATGCCTTCCTTGCCACCGAAGTGCTGGTAGACCACGGGCTTGGAGACCTCGGCGCGGGCGGCGATCTCTTCGATGCTGGTGTTGTCGAAGCCCTTCTCGGCGAAGAGCGTGCGCGAGACGTCGAGGAGCTGTGCGCGGCGCTGCGTGCCCGTCATGCGGCGAGCGGTCCGCCGCGGGTCGGTGGCCACGTGCGCATTGTGCCGGACGCACTGCCCGCCATGCGGGACCCTGGGGTGCATCGGCCCTGGCAGACTTGTCGCCGCGGCCCGTGCGTCCCCGCGCCGACGGCCGATCCGCCCTGGTGTAACGGCAGCACTCAGGCCTTTGGAGCCTTGGGGTCCAGGTTCGAATCCTGGGGGCGGAGCGCGGGCCGGGCGCCGCGCAGGCGGCGCACGGCGCGCGCCGGCAGCGCCGGCAGCGGCCGCGCGAACCAGTCCACGAGCACCGCGGCCACGTCGGGAGCGTCCGCCGGGATGTCCTCGTGCGCGGTGCCGCGGTACACGCTGCGGGGATCGCGCACCGCCTCCTGGGGGAAGAGCGCGATGGGGGCTTGCGGCTCGTCCACGGGCCGCTCGGAGGGTGCGACGCCCAGGCGTTCGGCGAGCAGCGAGAGCAGCGGCCTCGGGCGGGCGACCAGCAGGTGCGCGGTCGGGGTGGCGCGGGGGTTGAGCTCCAGCAGGCTGGCGGTGCCGTCCGGCAGCAGCAGGAAGTCCAGCCCGCACACGCCCGAGAGGCCGAACGCCTCGACCGCCGCAGCCGCCGCAGCGGCGATCCCCGGGTGCTCGAGCGGCTCGACGACGGTGGCCGGTCCGGTGTCGCCGCCGCTGGTGCGGACCACGCGCAACGTCACGGCCCCGAGCACCTCGCCGTGCCAGCATGCGACGGTCGTGGTGGCGGGCGTGCCGGCGACGAAGCCCTGCGCGGTGATGGCCCGGGGCTGCCGGGTGAACGCCGGCCGGATGAGGTTCGGGTCGTCGTCCCGAAGCAGGCCGCCGACGGCCCGTCCCAGCCGTTCCGGCTGTCGCAGCCGCCGGTAGGCCTCGAGCGCAGTCCGCTCGTCGTCCACCATGACGACGCCGCGACCGCCCGAGCTGCCGTCGGCCTTGAGCATGGCGGGCAGGCCCACGTGCGCCAGGGCCGCGGGCAGGTCCTCCGGGCCGCGCACCGCGACCGTGGGGGGCGCCGGCAACGCCCGCGCGGCGGCCACCGCGGCCAGCGCGGCGCGCTCCCGGCGGCGGCCGAAGGTGCCGGGGTCGCCGAGCGATCGCTCGATCGTCCGCACCGCGTCGGGGGCGAGCCCGGGGTCGGCGTGGGCGGCGACCAGTGCCTCCAGCGCGAGGTCGTCGACGGGCAGCAGGAGGTCGAACGCGTGGCGGTTGAGCGCACGCACGGTCGCGTGCCGGGGCCGTGCCGCGGAGTAGTGGCCGAGCGTCCGCACCCAGGTCAGGGTGCCGGCGGGGTGCCCGGGCGGCGCGAGCAGTGCCACCTCGAAGCCCGCCGCGTGCGCGGCATGCGCGAGGTGCACCGTCTGCAGCCAGCGGTGCGCCGCGACGAGGAGCAGCCGGGGGCGCCCGGAGGCGGCGGTGGGGCGTCGGACCGGGTCGGGGTGCGTGCTCACGCCGGGCCGGCCGCCGTGATCGGCACCCGCCGGCCGGCCCGGCGGAGGCGTCGCGCGATGCGCGGTGCGGCGAGCTCGGCGCCGACCATGAACCGCATGAGCGGCCCGAACGAGCCGGCCGCGACCGGCCCGGTGTAGAAGAGCCCGGGCACGCTGGACTCGAAGGAGCCCGACAGCTCGGGCATCGGGCCGACCCGCCTCGTCGCCGAGCGGATGCCGGCGTCGAGGAAGGGGATCCGGTCGAGGTCGCCGCGGTAGCCGGTGGCCGCGATGACATGGTCGACGACGAGCCGGCGGTCGCCGGTGCCCGCGCACGTCAGGTCGAGCGTGACCTCGTCGTCGGCCAACGTCGCGCCCCGCAGCTCGGCGCGCGTGACGACGTCGGCGTGGCCGAGCACCTCGTCCTTGAGCCACCAGCCGGAGACCGGGCCGAGGAAGTTCTCGACCGCCCGCAGCCGGACGTCGGTGGGCAGCAGGCGGAACGCGTCGGGCAGGTCCTCGCACGCCTTCTGCCGCCACCCTGGACCGAGGCCCGACGAGGGGTTGCGCAGCCGCTCCCGCCACGACGGGTCGCGGTCGGCGGGCCGGCCCCAGAACGGCAGCTCCGGACGCCGGGTGACGAGGTGGACCTCGGCCCCGATGCCCAGCAACGCCGCCGCGACCTCCACCGCGGAGGACCCGGCGCCGAGCACCGCGACGCGCTGGCCGGCGAACCGGTCGACGTGCCGGTGGGCGCCCGAGTGGCTCGCGTGCTCGCCGAGACCGTCGAGCTGGTGAGGGACCACCGCGAAGTGGGTGACGCCGACCGCCACGACGACGCGCCGCGCGCTCTGCTCGGCACCGTCGTCGAGCGTGAGCGTGAAGCCGCCGGGCACCGGCCGCAGCCGCGTCACCAGGCGGGTGTCCAGCCCGGGGACGAGCGCCTGCTGGAACGCCATGCCGTAGCCGACGAAGTCGTCGAGCGCGACGCGCTGCTCACGGCCGCCGTAGGGGATGCCGTGGTCGCGGCAGTAGTCGCCGAGGCGCCAGCCGGCGACCGGCGCGTCCAGGCTCGAGGCGAACCCGTCCGACTTGAGGAGCATGCCAGCCGGCATGTGGTGGGCCCAGGTGTCGAGCGGGCGCCCGAAGACGGCGGTCTCGATGCCACGGTGCAGCAGGTGTGCCGCGACCGACAATCCGTACGGGCCGGCCCCGACGACGGCTACCTGCGCATCCACGGCTCTGCTCTCCCCACCCGCTGACCGATCGAGCGGTCGGGGACCGCACGGCCTGACCAGGATGCCTTGACGAGCCGCGCGACGACACGCCCGCAGCGGGCGAAGTTGCGGGTGCGTGCTGCCCGGGTCGGCCGGGTCCGCGGCCGGGCCGCGGCCACGCCGAGCAGGCACCGTCCCCGGGGGAGCCACCGAGGGGTGCCCACCGTGCGGTGACGCGCCGGCGGCCGCTTCGTCGTCCGGGCCGGCATCCCCGTGGCGGGCAGGCCGTGACGATGGCGCCGGTCCGCGTGCTCGTCCGCGACGACCCCGCCGACGACGACCGCCTGACGCCGCGTGACCTCGAGGTGCTCCGGCTCGTCGCCGGCGGGCTGTCCGACGGCGAGATCGCCGCCGCGTCCGTGCTCCGCCCCGCGACCGCCGAGACCTCCGCGTCCCGCATCCTGTCGAGGCTCGACCTGCGAGACCGGGTGCAGGCCGTGGTCCACGCCTGTGGACGAGGCCTGGTGACGTGACGGCCGGGCGCGCCCCGGTCAGCCGTGCCCGCGGACGATGACGCGCAGCATCTTGAGGTTGAGGGCGGCGAACCGGACCAGCTGGAACGCGACGTTCCGGCGTCGCGCCAGCGTCCTGTCCGTCGGCAGCGGAGCGGACGCGATCGCCTCGCCGGTCACTGCGTCAGTCATGACGAGCTCCTTCGGTCGTCGGCCAGGGCAGACAGGTCACTCCGGGATGAGGAACCACAGCGGCCGGGCCTTGGCCTTGTAGAGGAAGAGGTAGTGCAGCATCGCCTTGATCCAGTGCCCCGCCAGGCCCAGCTCGCCCGACGTGCCCCGCACGTCGCGGCCGGTGCGCGGGTACCGCTTCCAGTCCGGGACCACCGGGAACATCGTCATCGAGGCGGCCGAGCCGCGGGTGAGCCCCGTGCCGGCGGACGCCACGCACGCCGCGCCCATCGTGGCCATGGACGCCGTGTGCGGATGCGCGTGCTCACCGTGCTCGATGAGGTCCTTGATGGTGAGCGCCACGGCCTTGGCCATGATCCCGGACGGCATGCCCGTGCGCGGGGGTGCCGGGGTGATGACGGTCCCGTTCGGGCTGGTGTGCGGCATCGAGATCTGGTGCGGCGGGGCGAACGCGATGCCGGGGGCGAACACGTTCGGGTAGCTGGGGTTGCGGTAGGTCTTCGGCCAGTCGGCGGCCGACCACTGCTCGTAGGGCTTGGGGGTGTAGTCGGCGTCCACCTTGGTCAGGCCGTTCGGCGCGAACAGCCGGTCCGTGACGTCCACGCCGGCGCGGTCGTAGGCCTTGAGGTCCGCACCCCGGAACGGCGGCAGCAGCATCGCGAAGTCGAACGCCAGCGTGTGCTCCGAGCCGTCCAGCTGCTCGTAGTGCAGCAGCCCCGGCTCCACCTGCTGCACGTGGGCGCGCAGGATGGCCGTGACGCCGCGCTCGCGGAACAGCGACTCGGTCCAGGTCTTCGACGACATGGTGTAGCCCATCTGCGTGAAGCTCATGCCGCCGACGCCGAAGTCACCCAGGTCGTACTCGTTCGACAGGTAGATCAGCTCGGCCATGTCGCGCACGCCGTGGGCGCGCAGCTCGTGCTCCACGTTGAACGTGTACTCGAACGCCGCACCTTCGCAGGTGCACATCCCGTGCCCGGTGCCGATGACGATCGTCTTGTGCTCGCCGCGCTTCATCGCGGCGATGAGGTCCGCGAACACGGCGGACGTCGCGGCGGCGTGCGAGGCGGTGCACACCGACAGCGAGTTGGCCTCGGGACCCAGTCCGGGCGTGGCCGCGAAGTTGAGCTTCGGGCCGGTGGCGTTGATGAGGTAGTCGTAGCTGATCCGCTCGGTGGTGCCCCGCGTCTGAGCGCGCGTCGAGGACGCCTCGACCTGCGGCCGTGGGTCGTCGGCCGTGCCCTCCGGGAAGATCGTGGTGGCCAGCGCCTGGTGGAAGTCGATGCCCAGCCGGCGGTAGACGGGCGCGAGCGGGAACACCACCCGGTCGGCGCTCATCCTGCCGACGCCGACCCAGATGTTCGACGGGATCCAGTTCCACTGGGCGCTCGGCGAGACCACGACGACCTCGTGCTCACGGGCGAGCATCCGCCTCAGGTGCAGGGCCGCGGTATGACCTGCGATCCCTGCCCCGAGGATCACCACGCGTGCCATCGGCTCCTCCTCGAGCTCGATCAGCGTCGCGCCGCACCGCGGCGCCCCACGCCGGCCATGCTATCCACCGGGGTGCCCACCGGCGCGGTCTGCGCGGCTCAACGGTGCACCGGTGCACCCGACCAGAGGCCCGGCGCCGCGGTGTCCCGCCGGCCCGCGACGGAGCCCGGACGTCCTGCTGTTGCCCGTTGCTGTGAGGCGCCTTAGCCTCGTGCCGATCCGGATGCAAAACGTTATCGAAGCCCGGTGGCGCCACCGCGGGCGCGCCGCCCCTGCAGCAAAGGAGCATGCAGTGCGCATCCGTCGTTCCCTCGTCGTGGCCGCCCTCGCGGCAGCCACGCTGGCCGTCGCACCGGCGGCGGCCTTCGCCTCCCCGGGCGGTGGCACCGCCCCCATCGGGCCCGGTGCCCACCTCACCGCGACCCAGCCCAGCCTGCGCGTGCTGTCGATGCGCTCCGGGCTCAAGGTCGGCACCGCCGTCAACATGGACCTCTACGGGTCCGACGCGGCGTACACGCGCATCGTCGACCAGCAGTTCAACACCGTGACGCCGGAGAACGTCATGAAGTGGCAGCTCGTCGAGCCCACCCAGGGCACCTACGACTGGGCGGCCGCCGATCGTCTCGTCGCGGGCGCCCGGGCCCACCACCAGCTGGTCCGCGGCCACACCCTGGTGTGGCACAACCAGCTGCCGAGCTGGCTGTCCACCGACGGCGTCACCACGTCGTTCTCCCCGCAGCAGGTGCGTGACCTGCTGCACAAGCACGTCGTCGACGAGGTCACGCACTTCCGCGGCCAGATCTGGCAGTGGGACGTGGTCAACGAGGCGTTCAACGACGACGGCACGCCGCGCCAGGACATCTTCTTCAAGGCCTACCAGGCGCTCGGCCTCGATCCGCTCGGCTACATCGCCGACGCCTTCCGCTGGGCCCACCAGGCCGACCCGCACGCGCTGCTCTTCTACAACGACTACAACCTCGAGTTCACCGGCGCGAAGAGCAACGCGGTCTACGCCTTCGTGCAGCAGCTCCAGGCGCAGCACGTGCCGATCGCCGGCGTCGGGTTCCAGGGCCACCTGGACACCCAGTACGGGTTCCCGGACCTGCAGAACAACCTCCAGCGCTTCGCCGCCCTGGGGCTCAAGGTCGCGCTCACCGAGGTGGACGTCCGCACGTTCGTCCAGCCCGACCCGGCGAAGCCCGGCAGCTACACGGACATCCCGCTGACCCCTGCGCTGCAGGCCACGCAGGAGTCCTACTGGACGCAGACGCTGCAGGCGTGCCTGGCCGTCAAGCAGTGCATCTCCTACACCGTGTGGGGGGTGGCCGACTCCAACTCGTGGATCCCCGGCGTGTTCGCGGGTGAGGGCGCGGCACTGCTCTTCGACGACAGCCTCCAGCCCAAGCCGCAGTACCAGGACCTGCGGCACGTGCTCTGGACGACGAAGGCGCCGCGGCGCGTCTAGCGGTCGCCTTCACGGCCGAGGGGGTGCGTCCCATGCCGGGACGTGCCCCCTCGGCACGTCCCGGCCGGCCTCAGCCGCAGGTGTCGCAGACGCCGGTGGCGGGCAGCACGGTGAAGCACGTCGGGCAGATCGCGGGCGGCCGTTCCTCGGTGCTGCGCCGCGCGGGCCGAGCGGCGGCGGGGCGTGGCGTCGTCGTGCGCGGCGTCGTCGTCCGACCGGCGGCGACCCGGCGGGGGACCGGTGCGGGGCCGGCGACCGCGACCGCCGGGCCGGTGACGTCGAAGCCGCGGCGCCGCAGCACCGCCGCCACGGCCGGCAGGTCGCCGTGGAACTCGTCGGACGTGGCGAGCCGGCCGGTCGCGAAACGGTGTGCGACGCCGAGGATCGCGGTGGAGTCGTAGCGGCGGCCTTCGTGCACCAGCTGGAGCTCGGGCGAGGCCTCGAACCCGTACACGCCGAGGAAGGCCTCGCCGCCTCGTTCGTCGTACTCCGCGATCGCCTGGAGGACGTGCTGCCGGGTCACTGCGGAGAAGGTCGCCACGCCGTCGAGCCTACGTCGCGCGCCGGGTGGCCCGGCCCGGCGGACGGTCGGTCCCGCCGGGTCCGCGCCGGCCCCGCGGCGGTGCCGCGCCGCGCGCGCCGCGTGTCCGCTCGACCCCATCCGGAACGGCTCTGACCGGCGGGAGCGCTCCTGGGAGGTACCCGGGGCGGTATATGTGACAAATTGCACAGGCGTACCCCGGGGGGTAAGGACCAACGGCCCGGCCCGGCGCCTGGCGGCCGGTCGAGATTGGTGGTGCGGCCAGCTGGCGGGGCATCGATGCCCCGGCTGGCGGACCGCGACGGGCAGGGCAGGGGTGGTGGCCGGGCCCACGGCCGGACCTGCGCAGGTCCGGTGGCACGGCCCGGTTCTCGAGGAGGAGAGACGATGAGCGCGCAGACCGAAGAGCTCAAGGCACTGACGGGCACCACGACCGTGGTCGACGCCCGGGGCACGTCGTGCCCGGGGCCGATCCTGGCCGCCAAGAAGGCCATCGGCAGCGTGCCGGTCGGCGGCGTGATGGAGGTCCTCGCGACGGACTCCGGCACGCTGAAGGACCTGCCCGCGTGGGCGAAGAAGATGGGCCACGACTTCCTGGGGAACTACGAGGACTCCGGCTACCTGCGGCTGTTCCTCAAGAAGCTGAAGTGATCAGGTGAGCGACCACGGCGGCTCCGGCGAGCCGACGCCGCGGATCCTGGTGTTCTCCACGAACAACATCTCGGACCCGGGCATCGACCTCGCCGGCAGCCGGCACCTGCACTACCCGGCCACCGTCTCGGTGCTCGCGATGCCGTGCTCGAGCGGCATCAAGCCCTCGTGGATCCTGCACGCGCTGCAGGCCGGCCAGGACGGGGTGTTCATCGCCTCGGACGGCGAGGAGTGCGCCTACCTGCCCGACTGCGCCGAACGCACGGCGCACCTGGTCACCGTGACACAAGGGCTCATGGCCGAGCAGGGCCTCGAGCCGCAACGACTGAAGATGGCCGCGGTCTGCTCGGTGTGCGCCGAGCCGTTCGCGAAGTACATGCGAGAGTTCGCCGCCGCGCTCAGCACCCTCGGGCCCCGGCCCGTGACGGCCGGCTGAGCGCGCGGACCCGGCTAGCGAAGGAGCACGTCGAGGTGAGCAGGAAGACGATCATTCTGTTCAGCGGTGAGTTCGACAAGGTGATGGCCGCGTTCGTCATCGCGAACGGCGCGGCGGCCATGGACGACGAGGTCACCATGTTCTTCACCTTCTGGGGGCTGAACGCGCTGCGCAAGGACGCGCACGTGCCGACGTCCGGCAAGTCCACCCTGCAGAAGATGTTCGGCGCGATGATGCCGCGCGGACCCAAGAAGCTCGGGCTGTCCCACATGAACTTCGCCGGCGTCGGGCCCAAGCTCATGGCCAAGGCGATGCGGGACGAGAACGTGATGTCGCTGCCCGAGCTCATCGCGACCGCCCGCGAGCAGGGCATCAAGTTCGTGGCCTGCACGATGTCGATGGACGTCATGGGCCTGCACAAGGAGGAGCTGCTCGACGGGATCGAGTACGCGGGCGTGGCGTCCTACCTCGGCGACGCCGACGAGTCGAACGTCAACCTCTTCATCTGAGCAGTCGTCCGTACCGCGCGCGGCGGCGTAGCCGCACGCAGACAGGAGCCCTTGGTGGACTACGACGTCCTGGTGATCGGCAGCGGGATCGGGGGCATGGAGTCGTCGATCAAGCTCGGCGACATGGGGTACAAGGTGCTGCTCGTCGAGAAGGAGGCGAGCGTCGGCGGCCGGATGATCCTGCTGTCGAAGGTCTTCCCCACGCTCGACTGCGCGAGCTGCATCTCCGGCCCGAAGATGTCGTCGACGATCAACCACCCGAACATCACCACGAAGACGTACTCCGAGGTGAGCGGGATCCGGCGGGACGCCACCGGCACGTTCCACGCGACCGTCACCGAGAAGCCGACGTTCGTGGACTGGGCGGCCTGCACCGGGTGCAGCGACTGCCAGACGGCGTGCACGGTGGCGGTGCCGGACCAGTTCAACTCCGACCTGGTGGCCCGCCGCGCCGCGTACATCGCGTTCCCGCAGGCAGTGCCGAAGAAGGCGGTGCTCGAGCGGGAGGGCACGTCGCCGTGCATCGGCGCGTGCCCGGCGGGGATCAAGGCGCACGGCTACGTCTCGCTGGTGCGCAACGGCAAGGACGAGGAGGCGTTCCAGCTGGTGCTGGACGCCACGCCCCTGGTGGGCACGCTGGGCCGGGCCTGCTACGCGCCGTGCGAGTCGGAGTGCACCCGCACCAAGCTCGAGGGGCCGGTGCCGATCCGGCTCATCAAGCGGTTCGCCGCCGACCAGCACTACACCGCGCAGGGCGCGACGCCCAGCGGTCCCGCGATCGAGGTCGCGCCGCCGAACGGGCGCAGCGTCGTCGTCGTCGGCTCCGGCCCGGCCGGCCTGACGGCGGCCTGGCAGCTGGCCCGCAAGGGGTACGCGGTCACCATCGTCGAGAAGCGCGCCCAGCCGGGCGGGTACCTGCGGCACGCGATCCCGGCCTACCGGCTGCCGCACGACGTGGTGGACGCCGACATCGCCAACCTCACGTCGATCGGCGTGACGATCCGGTGCAACGAGCCGGTCACCGACCTCGCGGCGCTCAAGGAGCGGGACGGCTTCGACGCCGTCATCGTGGCCACGGGCACCCAGGACGCGACCGCGATGAACGTGCCGAACGAGCACGTCGCGGGCTCGGTCAACGGGCTGGACTTCCTCGACGACGTCGCCAACGGCAAGGCGCCCGACCTCACCGGCAAGAAGGTCGTCGTGGTGGGCGGCGGCAACGTCGCGATGGACGCTGCCCGCGTCTGCCTGCGCCTGGGCGCCGCAGAGGCCAAGGTCGTCTACCGCAGGACCCGGGCCGAGATGCCGGCGCACCACGTCGAGGCGGACGACGCCGAGGCCGAGGGCGCCGTGTTCGAGTTCCTCGTCGCTCCGATCGAGGTGATCGCCGACGGCGGCCGGGTGGCCGGGCTGCGGCTGCAGACGATGCGGCTCGGCGAGCCCGACACCTCGGGGCGGCGCAGCCCCGAGCCGGTGCCGGGTGCCCAGACGAGCGTGGCGTGCGACATGGTCATCTCGACGATCGGCATGAGCCCCGATGCCACGCTCTACGAGCAGGTGGCCGGGGCAGGGCGGGGCGGTCGCATCAAGGTGGACCCGCGCACGCTGCAGACCGACGTGCCGTACCTGTTCGCCGCGGGCGACGTCACCACGGGCGCCACGGACATCACCACCGCGATCGGCGCAGGCCGGCGCGCCGCGCACATGGTCGACCGGTGGCTCAACGGGCAGGAGCTGACCGGGTTCAGCGCGCTGGACGGCAGGCTCGACGTGGTCGGCGCCGACCAGGTGCTGCGCCGGCAGACCGCCTACGGCCACCGCAACCCCGTCAAGGGCGCCGTCGACCTCGTCCCGCGGCCGCGGGACTTCCATGAGATCGAGGCGCCGCTGACGCCGGCCGAGGCGAGGTCCGGGGCCGGCAGCTGCCTGGACTGCGGCGTGTGCTCCGAGTGCCAGGAGTGCGTGCACGCCTGCCCGGCGGACGCGATCCGGATGGACCAGCGCGAGAAGGTCTCGCAGGTCACCGTCGGCGCCGTCGTGGTGTCCACCGGGTACAAGCTGTTCGCCGCGGACGCCAAGCCCGAGTACGGCTGGGGCCGGTACCCGAACGTCATCACCGGGATGCAGATGGACCGGCTGCTCGCACCGACGCGGCCGTACAACACCGTGCTCCGGCCCGGCGACGGGAAGGTGCCGGAGCGGATCGCGTACATCTCGTGCACCGGGTCCCGGGACCAGCAGGTCGGCAACCCGCTCTGCTCGAAGGTCTGCTGCATGTACTCGATCAAGCAGAACCAGCTGATCATGGGCGCCCTGCCGCTGGCCGACGTGACGATGCACTACATGGACATGCGCGCCGCCGGCAAGCGGTACGACGAGTTCTACGAGCAGGCCAAGGACATGGGCGCGCAGTACATCCGCGGCCGGGTGTCCGGGGTCACCGAGAAGGAGAACGGCGACCTGGTGCTGCGCTACGAGGACACCGAGGGCACCGGGCGGATCGTCGAGGCGGAGTACGACCTCGTCGTGCTGGCGGTCGGCATCCAGCCGAACCGGGACGTCGAGCGGCTGTTCGGCGACGAGCGGCTGGGCCTGGACGAGTTCTTCTACGTCGCCGAGCCGAGCGACGAGCTCGACCCCGGCGTCACCGACATCCCGGGGGTGTTCGTCGCCGGCACGGCGTCCGGCGCCAAGGACATCGTCGACTCGATCGTGCACGCCGGGGCGGCGGTCGCCCAGGTGGCGGCCCACCTCGAGCGGTCGAAGGTCGCGAGCACGGCGGAGGTGCTGGCATGAGCGAGAACCCGACGGCGCCCGGCCTGCCGGGCGACGACGAGCCCGGCCGGCGCCGGATCGGCGTCTACATCTGCCACTGCGGCGGCAACATCTCCGACTACGTCGACGTCGCGCGGGTGCGTGCGGCGATCGCCGACGACCCGGACGTCATGGTCGCCGAGACCACGCTGTTCGCCTGCGCCGACGGCCAGCAGCACACCATGGTGCACGACATCCAGAACCAGCACCTGGACGGGCTCGTCGTCGCGTCCTGCTCGCCCAAGCTGCACACCACGACGTTCCGGGGCGTGTCGCGGCGGGCGGACCTCAACCCGTACGCCTACACGCAGGTGAACATCCGCGAGCAGGACTCGTGGGCACACACCGACGACCACGAGGGCGCGACCGAGAGGGCGATCGCCCTGGTCAAGGCGGGCATCGCGAAGACCCGGCTGTCCACGCCGCTGTCTCCGCTCCGGGTCGAGACGGTGCCGGCCACGATGGTGGTGGGCGGCGGGGTGACCGGCCTGCGGACCGCGATCGGCCTGGCCGACATCGGGTTGTCGGTCATCGTCGTCGAGCGCGAGGCCGAGCTCGGCGGCTGGCTCGGTCGGCTCGGCCCGACGTTCCCGCACGACACCCCGGGCCGGGACCAGATCGCCGGTCTGGTCGCCCAGATCGCGCAGCGGCCGACGATCACGGTGCTCACCGACGCCGAGCTGGTCGGCAAGACGGGCTCGTTCGGCAACTACACCGCCAAGGTGCACGTGCGCGGCGAGACCACGGACGAGCTGCGTCAGTTCCAGGTCGGCACGTTCGTCATCGCGACCGGGGCCGACGTGTACAGCCCCGAGGTGGGCGAGCTGGGGTACGGCATCGACGGCGTCGTCACGCTGCACGAGTTCGGGACCCTGGTCGACGAGGCCACCGGAGGCGCCCTCACCTGGCACGGCCGTCGGGTCCGCTCGATCGCCTACGTGTACTGCGTCGGCAACCGGCAGGCGGAGGGGAACGCGTACTGCTCCAAGTTCTGCTGCGCGGCGACGGTGCACGCGTCGATCAAGGTGTCCAAGGTCGACCCGTCGATCCGGCAGTTCCACCTGCACCGGGACGTGCGCGCCTACGGGCGGTACGAGCTGCTGTACACCGAGTCGCGCGAGCGCGGCTCGGTGTACCTGCGGTACCCGGACGACGCACCGCCCGCGATCGAGCAGTCGGCCGACGGCCGCCTGGCGGTCACCCTGGTCGACGCGCTGACCGGGCCGGACGAGCTGACGATCCCGGTGGACCTCGTCGTGCTGGTCACCGGCATGGTGCCGCGGCAGAACGAGGCGCTGACGTCGCTGCTCAAGCTGCCCACCGGCGACGACGGGTTCTACAACGAGATCCACCCCAAGCTGCGCCCGGTGGAGACCGTGGTGGACGGCGTGATGATCGCGGGGGCGTGCCAGGGCCCCAAGCCCGCGAACGAGGCGGTCAGCGGCGGCCTGGCGGCGGTGACCCAGAGCGCCGGCATCCTCAAGCGCGGCTTCGCCGAGCTCGACCCGCTGGTCGCCACGGTGAACGAGGCGGCCTGCACCGGGTGCGGCGAGTGCCTGACCACGTGCCCGTACGACGCGATCTCGGCGTACCCGTGCGACACCGGGCAGAAGGCGCTGGTCAGCGCCGCGAACTGCAAGGGCTGCGGCGGCTGCGTGCCGGTCTGCCCCGAGGACGCGATCGACCTCCTGGGGTACACCTCGGCGCAGATGCTCGCGGCGATCGACGGTCTGGCGGACAGGGAGCCGGTGGCATGAGCACGCACACGTTGCGGGACCCGCGCGAGGTGATCCGCGAGGAGATGAGCATGCATGCGGCCATCAGGTCGGCACTGGCCGACGGTCCGCTCACGGTGCCGCAGATCGCCGAGGCCGTCGGCCACCCGGCCGAAGAGGTCGTCTACTGGGTGATGGGCATGCGCCGCTACGGCCACGTGGTCGAGCTGCCCGACGACGACGAGGGCTGGTTCCCCTATGCCCTGACCAGCAACGGAGCGTGACATGACCACCGTCGTCGACGTCGACCTCATGGCCGACCTGAAGAAGTTCGGCGCCACCGACGTCAGCGCCTGCTTCAGCTGCGGCACGTGCACGGCGATCTGCCCGCTCGCGGACGACGACGCCACGTTCCCGCGCCGGGTGATCCGGTACGCCCAGGTGGGGCTGACGGACGAGCTGCTCGGCGCCAAGGAGCTGTGGACCTGCTACCACTGCGGACTGTGCTCGCAGTCGTGCCCGACCAAGGCGGACCCCGGGGAGTTCATGGCCACCGCCCGGCGGTACGCCATCGCCTCCTACGAGCCGACCGGCCTGGCCCGCGTCATCTACACCCGGCCGAAGCTCGGCACGGTCGTCGCGGTGCTGGTCGCTGCGTTCTTCGCGCTGTTCATGCTCACGCAGGCCGATCTGGGCGGCATCCACTCGCCGACGCTCGCGCTGTTCCAGTTCGTGCCCAGCGAGCTGGTGCACTGGCTGGGCGTCGGGACGATGGTGGCGATGTTCGCCGCCGGCGCCTGGGGCGTGGTCCGGATGACCCGGGCGCTCGCCCGCCGTGACGGCGTGACCTGGGCAGACGTGGCAGGCTCCCGCGCCGCGCTGCGCCGCTCGGCCGCCGCGGCGTGGAGCTCGCTGGGTGTCGAGTCGCTCGGCCAGCGGCGGTTCCGCGAGGACTGCCACGACGACCAGCCGGCGGAGCCGCTGTGGCGCCGACGCTGGCTGGTGCACGCACTGACCATCTGGGGCTTCCTCGGGCTGTTCGGCGCGACGCTGATCGACTACGGCCTGGAGCTGGCCGGCATCAAGATGACCGGCACGCCGATCCCGCTCTGGTACCCCTCGCGTGCGCTCGGCACGGTGGCCGGGCTGTCCCTCATGTACGGCGTGACGGTGTTCCTGCTCAGCCGGTGGCGTCGGTGGACCCCCGCGCACGCCACCAGCACGGGCTCCGACTGGCTGCTGCTCACGCTGCTGTGGATCACCGGCTGCACCGGGTTCGTCATCGAGGTCGCCCTGTACGCGGGACAGCCGCCGGTCTGGGGGTACTGGTTCTTCCTGCTGCACGTCGCGGTGGCGATGGAGCTCATGCTCATGGTCCCGTTCACGAAGTTCGCGCACGCGATGTACCGGCCGGTCGCGCTGTTCTTCTACGCGCTGGCGCGGGACCGGGTGCGCTGAGCATCCCGTGCCCGGCGTCGACGCGTCCGCGATGGTCATACCCCTAGGGGTATGGTCTCGCCATGGGACTCTTCGATCTGTTTCGCCGGGACACCTCCGGCCTGCCGCACACCGTCCGGGCGGACCGCGCCTTCGAGCTGCTCGACAGCGGTGCCGTGCTGGTGGACGTCCGGGAGCCCGCCGAGTGGCGGTCCGGGCACGCCCCGCAGGCTCGGCACATCCCGCTCGCCCGCCTGGCGTCCGAGGGCAGCCGGCTGCGCAAGGAAGTTCCGGTGGTCGTCATGTGCGCGTCCGGGGTCCGTTCGAGGTCCGGTGCGGCCCAGCTACGATCCATGGGGTACCAGGCCACCAGCCTCACCGGCGGCCTCGCGGCCTGGCGCAGCGCCGGTGGCAAGGTCAGGTGACGCCGGTCGCGCACCTGGCAGCGGACGACGCGGCGGCGCGTCCGGACGTTCTGGACAGCGACTCGTCGTGGAGGCACGGATGCAGCTCGACCCGACCGAGATGACGTCGGTCATCCACCGCTTGCGTCGCGCCCAGGGCCAGATCGGCGGCGTGCTCAAGCTGGTGGAGTCCGGCGCGGACTGCGAGGACGTGGTCACCCAGCTCGCCGCCGCCTCGAAGGCGCTGGACCGCGCGGGCTTCGCGATCATCGCCTCCGGCCTGGAGCAGTGCCTGGCGCGCGGCGACGAGGCGGCCGGCGTGGACCGGGCGAAGCTGCAGAAGCTGTTCCTCTCGCTCGCCTGAGCGTCAGCCGCAGGTGTCGCAGGCGCCCGTGCCGGGCAGCGCCATCGAGCACGTCGGGCAGATCGGCAGCGGGCGGTCCTCGACGGCGGGACGTCGCACCGAGGTCCGGGGCGGGGTCGCGGTGCTGGTGGTGCGGGGCCGGGCCGGCCGGGCCGGTGCCCGGCGGGCGGCCTCGGCCACCTCGAAGCCCTGCTTGCGCAGCAGCGCGGCGGCCGCCGTCATCCCGCCGTGGAACTCGTCGGGCGGCGCCACCCGGCCCGTCGCGTAGCCGTGCGCGACGCCCAGGATCGCCTTCGAGTCGTAGCTGCGGCCCTCGTGGCGGAGCTGGTGCCCGGTGGATGGCTCGAACCCGTGCACCCCCAGGAAGTCCTCGGCCCCTCGCTCGTCGTACTCCGCGATCGCCTGGAGGATGTGCTGCCGGGTCACTGCGGAGAAGGTTGCCACGCCGTCGAGCCTACGTCGCCTGCGCGCGGACCCCGACCGGCGGATGGCTCGTCCCGGCGGGCGGTAGGCTCGGGACGACGTTCCGGCCCGGCAGCCCCCGGGCGCACACACCGCGAGGAGCTCCCCGAAGGTGACCATTCCCCGCCCTGCCGCGGTCGTCGTCCTGGCCGCGGGGGAGGGCACCCGCATGAGGTCGGCCACACCCAAGGTGCTGCACACCCTCGCGGGGCGGTCGATGCTCGCTCACGCGCTGGCGACCGCGCGGGCGCTCGACCCCGAACGGGTCACCGTCGTCGTGCGGCACGGCCGCGACCTCGTCGTCGACCACCTGCGCCAGGTGGACCCCGAGGCCATCGTCGCCGACCAGGACGAGGTCCCGGGCACCGGGCGGGCCGTCCAGGTCGCGCTCACGGCGCTCGACGAGCGGGGCGAGGTGCACGGCGCCGTCGTCGTCATGGCCGGGGACGTGCCGCTGCTCGACGCCGGGACGCTGGGCGAGCTGCTGGCGGCGCACGCGGTGGACGGCAACGCCATCACGCTGCTGTCGACACAGGTCGCCGACCCGACCGGGTACGGCCGCGTGCTGCGCGGCACCGACGGCGCGGTCGTCGGGATCGTCGAGGAGAAGGACGCGGACGACGAGCAGCGGGCGATCCGCGAGGTCAACACCTCGACCTACGTGTTCGACGCCGACGTGCTGCGCGCGCACCTGGCGCGGCTCGGCCGCGACAACGCCGCGGGAGAGGTGCTGCTCACCGACGTCGTCGCGCTCGCGCACGGCGACGGGCTGCGCGTCCACGCGCTCCTCACCGACGACCCGGTGTCCGCCGAGGGCGTCAACGACCGGGTGCAGCTCGCGGCGATCCGGGCCGAGCTCAACCGGCGGATCCTCGAGGAGTGGATGCGCGCCGGCGTCACCGTCGTCGACCCGGCCACCACGTGGGTGGACGTCGACGTGGAGCTGGGCCAGGACGTCACGCTGCTGCCGGGCACCCAGCTGCACGGTGCGACGGTGGTCTCCGAGGGCGCGACGATCGGGCCGGACACCACGCTGACCGACGTCGAGGTGGGGCCCGGTGCGGTCGTGGTGCGCAGCCACGGGTCGCTGTCCGTCATCGGCCCGCGCGCGAACGTCGGGCCGTTCTCCTACCTGCGACCGGGCACGATGCTCGGCACCGAGGGCAAGATCGGCGCGTTCGTCGAGACCAAGAACACGAGCATCGGCACCGGCTCGAAGGTGCCGCACCTGTCGTACATCGGTGACGCGGAGATCGGCGACCACACGAACGTCGGCGCGGCGTCGGTCACGGCGAACTACGACGGCACGACGAAGCACCGCACGACGATCGGCTCGCACGTGCGGATCGGCGCGGACACCATGCTCGTCGCACCGGTGACCGTCGGCGACGGCGCGTTCACCGGTGCCGGGACGGTGGTGCGGTTCGACGTGCCGCCGGGTGCCCTGGCGATCAGCGCGAACGACCAGCGGACCCTGCTCGGCTGGGTCGACCGGACCCGGCCGGGCTCCGCCGCGGCGGAGGCGGCGGTCCGCGCGCGAGGCCCACAAGGTCCGCAGGCGGGTGCACCCCCGGGCCACGATCTCCCCGACCTCGACGAGACCGCGACCGACGAGAAGGACACCCCCCGATGACCACCGGCCTGATCAGCAGCGACGGGGAGAAGCGCCTCGTTCTCGTGTCGGGGCGGGCGCACCCCGATCTGGCGACCTCGGTGGCCGAGCACCTCGGCGTCGAGCTGGTGCCGACGACGGCGTACGAGTTCGCCAACGGGGAGATCTACACCCGGTTCGGCGAGTCGGTGCGCGGCGCGGACGCCTTCGTCCTGCAGTCGCACTGCACGCCGGTGAACACCTGGATCATGGAGCAGCTGCTCATGGTCGACGCGCTGAAGCGGGCGTCGGCGAAGACGATCACCGTGGTGGCGCCGTTCTACGGGTACGCCCGCCAGGACAAGAAGCACCGCGGGCGCGAGCCGATCTCGGCCCGGCTCATGGCGGACCTGTTCAAGACCGCCGGCGCCGACCGCATCATGAGCGTCGACCTGCACGCCGCGCAGATCCAGGGCTTCTTCGACGGCCCCGTGGACCACCTGTGGGCGATGCCGATCCTCGTGGAGTACGTGCGCACCCGGGTCGACCTGTCCAACGTCACCGTGGTGTCGCCGGACGCCGGGCGGATCCGCGTCGCCGAGCAGTGGGCGGCCAAGCTCGGCGGGGCCCCGCTGGCGTTCGTCCACAAGACCCGGGACATCCGCCGGCCCAACCGCGCGGTGGCCAACCGGGTGGTCGGTGACGTCGAGGGCCGCTCGTGCGTGCTCGTCGACGACCTCATCGACACGGGTGGGACCATCTCCGAGGCGGTCCGGGTGGTGCTCGAGGCGGGTGCCAAGGACGTCCTGGTCGCCGCGACGCACGGCGTGCTGTCCGACCCCGCGATGGAGCGCATGGAGCACGGCGGCGCGCGCGAGATCGTCGTGACGGACACGCTGCCGATCCCCGACGAGCGGCGGTTCGACAAGCTGACCGTGCTGTCGATCGCGCCGCTCATCGCGCGGGCCATCCGCGAGATCTTCGACGACGGCTCCGTGACGTCCCTCTTCGACGGCCAGGCCTGAGCCCGGCCCCTCACTCGTCCGTCACCTCATCGGCCCGCCGGCCGCGGCCTCGTCCGCGCCCTGCTCCGCTCTCCCCTTCCCCCGGGGGTGGCCGCCGGCTCGTCGGCCCGCCGCCCGTCGCCGGCCGCGACCTCGGCAGTCCCTCACCGACTCGTCGGACCGCCGCCCGCCGCCCGTCGCCGGCCGCGATCGGTGACCTCGGCAGTCCCTCACCGACTCGGCAGCTGCTACTGCCGAGCGCGTGACGGACTGCCGAGCTGCCTCCCTGCAACAGGGCAGGCGCCGCGAGCGTGTTGCCGCGTGCCGCGTGCCGCGTACCGACGTGCCGAGCCGGTGCGCGAACCGTCCACACCCCGGGCGGAGCGGCCCGCCGTCGCCGGCGCGGAGCGCCGCACGACGCCGCTCGTCCGGGTCGTCGGACAGTGCTGGCATGGCACGACGACCAGGCTCGGCGAGCCCCGAGCCGCCCCCGCTGCCGTCCGTCTTCCTGGCATGCGACCACGAGCACGCCACGGTCGTCGCGCGCGTGCGGCATGGGACGTGGCAGCGCGTGACCCGCGGCGCCTACGTCGCCGAACCCACGACGACGAGCGTGCGAGCACTCGCGACGATGAAGGGGATCCACGAACGGCTCACGGCGCCGCACTGGTTCAGCCACGAGTCGGCTGCGGTCGCGTGGGGGCTGCCCACGTGGCGCACCCCTCGGGTGACCCACATCCGGCAGGGCAGCCGCCCGAGCTCACGGCGAGACCCGCGCGTGCTGCGCCACGGCGGGTTCGTCGACCCGGACCTGCTGACAACGGTGCACGGACTGCCCGTCACCGGCCTGACGCTCACGCTCGTGGACTGTGCCCGGACGCTGCCCGCGCTCGACGCCCTCGTGGTGGCGGACGCGGCCCTGCGGGCGGGAGCGGACCTCGGCGACGCGCTCGCGATGCTCGGGTCGTTGCGGGGTCACGCCGGCGTGGCACGGGCCAGAGGCGTGATCGAGCTGGCCGACGAGGGAGCGGAGTCGGCGGGCGAGACAGCGACACGGTTCGTCCTCCTGCGCGACGGGCTGCCTCGGCCGCAGACGCAGATACCCGTGGTGACCCGGCTCGGCACCTTCTGGGGCGACCTCGGGTGGGAGGAGTGGAAGCTCCTCGTCGAGTACGACGGACGTCCGAAGTACCGCTCGACCGAGGACCTGATCCGTGAGAAGCGTCGCCAGGACGCGCTCGTGGAGATGGGGTGGCGGACCGTTCGGGTGGTCAAGGAGGACCTGCGCGCGTCCGCTCAGCTCCGTGCGCGGGTGCGACGGCTGCTGCCGGGCGACGTCAGGCTGGTCCGGCGGCCGTGCCTCGTCGGCTGACGGGACGCGGACGCACGGGCGGGTGGGCTCGGCACGTCGTACCGATCTCGGCAGTAGAGACTGCCGAGCGCATGAGGGACTGCCGAGCCCACGGCTACCGGCGCGTCGGCGGGCCCCGGGCAGAGTGCATCGCGAGCCCGCGGGGATGGGTGCGGGAAGACGAGCCGAACCGGTAGGATTCTCGGGCTGCCTCGGCGAGGGATGTCGGACGGTCGGCTTGCCGGTCCACGGACCGGCATCGGCCTCGGGCCCCCATCCGTGATCGACTGGGCCTGATGCCTCCGCGTCGCCCGTCCCGCGCCCCGCGTCGAGGCCGCCTCGAACCGTCGTCACCCGCCGCGCCCCGAGCGCGGCATGCACTGCACCGGAGGACCACCATGGCCGAGACCAAGCTCGTCGCCACCAGCCGCACCGAGTTCGGCAAGGGCGCCGCGCGCCGCCTGCGCCGCGCCGACCTCATCCCCGCCGTGCTCTACGGGCACGGCACCGACCCGGTGCACGTCGCCCTGCCGGGCCACGAGGTGATGATGGCCGTCAAGCGCAGCAACGCGCTGTTCGAGATCGAGGTCGACGGCACCCTCATGCTGGCGATCGCCAAGGACGTGCAGGTGGAGCCGGTGCGCAACGCGATCGAGCACCTGGACCTGCTCATCGTCCGCCGGGGCGAGAAGGTGACCGTCGAGGTGCCGGTGCACGTCGTCGGCGAGTCCGTGGCGGGCACCATCCACGTCGTCGAGACCCAGCAGCTCCTCCTCGAGGCCGAGGCCACGCACCTGCCCGACCGTGTCGAGGTGTCCATCGCCGGTCTCGACGAGGGCGCGATCGTGCACGCCGGCGACATCCCGCTGCCGCAGGGCTCGGCGCTGCTCACCGAGCCGGAGCACGTCGTCCTCACCATCACGCTGCCGAAGACCGAGGCCGCCGAAGAGGCGGAGTCCGCCGAGGCCGGTGCCGCCGCCGCGCAGGTCTGACCCCGACCGAACCGTCGCGCCGGCCCCGGGGCCGGTCAGGAGGTGCGAGCGTGGCTGAGGACCGCTGGCTCCTCGTCGGCCTCGGCAACCCCGGACCGGAGTACGCCGGCAACCGGCACAACGTCGGCGCGATGGTGCTCGACGAGCTCGCCCGGCGGCTCGGCGTGACGCTGGGCCGCGCCGCCGGCGTGCTCGGCCGGCGTCCGCAGGCGACGACCGCCGAGGCACGTCTCGGCACCCTCCCGGGCGGGGCGCCCGGTCCGCGCGTGGTGCTGGCCCGCCCGACGACGTTCATGAACGTCTCGGGTGGGCCGGTCGGCGCCTTGGCCTCCTACTACGGCGTGCCGCCGGAGCGTGTCGTCGTCGCGCACGACGAGCTGGACATCCCGTTCGCCGACGTCCGCCTCAAGCTCGGCGGTGGCGAGGGCGGCCACAACGGGCTGCGGGACGTCTCCCGGGCGCTCGGTACCAAGGACTACGTCCGGGTGCGCGTGGGGATCGGGCGCCCGCCGGGGCGCACGGAGCCCGCGGACTTCGTGCTGCGCGACTTCACCGCGGCGGAGCGCAAGGACCTGGGCTGGCTGGTGGACCGTGCCGCCGACGCCGCCGAGGCCGTGGTCCTCGAGGGGCTGGACCGGGCGCAGCTGAGGTTCCACACCAAGAGCTGACCGCAGCGCGGCCTGGCGTCGACAGCGGCGAAGTCGGGTGAAAACGGACATTGCACCTCACATCCCCCTAAGGAGGGCAATAGCCTCGTCTCGGACACATTCCGGGACGAGGAGTCGCAGTGACGGTAGTGGACGGGCGCAAGCCGACGACCGCGGAGATCGCCGCGATCGTCGACCGCCGCCAGCCCGCCGCGGGGCCTCGCCGCTCGTGGGCGTCGACCGAGCCGTTCGCCGATGGTCCGCAGGTGCCGCTGGAGGGCGACGAAGGCGTCACCTGGCAGGCCGCGGCGTCCCGGTACGTGCGCAACGCGGTGCTCACGGAGACCGTCGCGGTTGGCGTCGCGATCGGCCTGGCCGTCTGGTTCCGCGGCTGGTGGGGTCCGGACGTCGCGTTCAGCGTCTTCGCCCTGGCGGTCTCCTTCCTGGTGGCGGTCGCCGTCGGTCACGGGTACGACCGCCGGGTCGTCGGCGACGGCCCGCGTGAGTTCCAGGCCGTGCTGCGGGCCGGCGTCGTCGCGGCGGTCGTGCCGGCCGTCGGCGCCGCCTTCCTGCGCCTGCCGCTCGAGCGGACCATCGTGCTGGCCGGTGCCGCGGTCCTGGCCGGGCACAGCGTCGTCGCGCGCCACGGCCTGCGGCGCCGGCTGCACGGCGCGCGCAGCGCGGGCATGGCCACGGCGCGCACGCTGGTGATCGGCGACGCCGAGTCGGTGCACCGCACCGTCGAGCAGCTGCGGGTCCGGACGCACCACGGGTACCGCGTCGTCGGCATCTGCCTGCCGTCCGTGCTGGACGCGCCGCCGCAGGACGCCGTACCGATGCTCGGCGCGCTCGCGGACACGGTGCAGGTGGCGCACGACTACCGGATCGAGACCGTCATCGTCGCCGGCAGCCAGCTGGCGGGGGACGCGCTGCGGCGCCTCACCTGGGCGCTCGGTCACGTGGGCACCGGGCTCGTGGTGGCCCCGGGCCTGGTCGAGGTCCTCGGCCCCCGGATGGCCGTGCGGCCGACCGCCGGGCTGTCGCTGCTCGAGGTGGAGACGGTGCCGCCGCGCGGCCGGCTGTTCGCCAAGGCGGTGCTCGACCGCGTGCTCGGGACCGTCCTGCTCGTGGCGGCCGCGCCCGTCATCGCCCTCGGGGCGCTCGCGGTCAAGCTGACCAGCCGCGGCCCGGTGTTCTTCCGGCAGGAGCGGGTGGGGGCCCGCGGCCGGACGTTCACGATGATCAAGCTGCGGTCGATGTACACGGGCGCCGACGAGCGGCTCGAGGCGCTCGAGGCGCTCGACGAGGGCAACGGCGTGCTCTTCAAGATCCGCAAGGATCCCCGGGTGACCTCGGTGGGTCGCGTGCTCCGGCGCTACTCGATCGACGAGCTGCCTCAGCTGTGGAACGTGGCGACCGGCGACATGTCGCTCGTCGGGCCTCGTCCGCCGCTGCCCAAGGAGGTCGACCAGTACCAGGACCAGGTGCTTCGCCGGCTGCACGTGCGTCCGGGCCTCACCGGGCTGTGGCAGGTCTCCGGGCGCTCGGACCTCTCCTGGGACGAGTCGGTGCAGCTGGACCTGCGCTACGTGGACAACTGGTCGCTGGCGATGGACCTGCTCATCCTGTGGAAGACGGGCCGCGCCGTGCTGAGGGCCAAGGGCGCGTACTGACGTGACCGACGGCGTCGCGCTGGCGCACGACTACGCGACGCAGCGCGGCGGCGCGGAGCGTGTCGCGCTGCTCATGGCCGGGGCGTTCCCGGGATCCCCGATGTACACGACGCTCTACGAGCCGGCGGCGACCTACCCGGAGTTCGCGGGACTCGACGTCCGCACGGTGCGGCTCAACCAGGTGGGCGTGCTGCGTCGCCACCACCGCGCCGCGCTGCCGTTCCTCGCCAGGGCCGTCGGCGGCGCGGACCCGATCGAGGCCGACGTGGTGCTCGCGAGCTCGACCGGGTGGGCGCACGGCTTCCGGACCACCGGTCGCAAGATCGTCTACTGCCACGCGCCGGCACGCTGGCTCTACCAGGCCGACCGCTACGTCGGGCCCGGGGCCCGCGGCGCCTCGTACCGCGCGGCCCTGGGTGTCATCGGACCGAGCCTGCGGCGCTGGGACCGGCGGGCCGCTGCGTCCGCCGACCGGTACCTCGTCAACTCCACGACGACGGCAGCCGCGGTCCGGGACGCCTACGGGCTGGACGCCGAGGTGCTGCCGCCGCCCCCCGCACTGACACCCGGCGGAGCCGAGGAGCCGGTGCCGGGACTCGACCCGGGGTTCGCGCTGTGCGTCGCGCGGCTGCTGCCGTACAAGAACGTCGACGTCGTCATCGACGCGGTGCAGCAGGTGCCGGGGATGCGTCTCGTCGTCGTGGGCGAGGGGCCGGACCGCGACCGGCTGGCGGCGCGGGTGCGCGATCACGGCCGTGTTCGCCTGGTGGGGCGGCTGCCCGACGAGCAGCTGCGCTGGTGCTACCGGCAGTGCGCGGTGCTCGTCGCGGCGTCGTACGAGGACTACGGGCTGTCGCCGCTCGAGGCGGCCTCGTTCGGTCGGCCGACGGTCGCGCTGCGTGCCGGCGGGTTCCTCGACACGCTCGTCGAGGGCAGCACCGGCGTCTTCTTCGATGCGCCGCGACCGGACGCCGTCGCCGGGGCCCTGGAGGTCGCCGGCGCCCGCGCGTGGGACCCGGCCGTGCTGGAGCGGCACGCCGCCGCGTTCGGTGCCGAGCGGTTCCGCCAGCGGCTGCGCGCCGTCGTCGCCGAGACCGGCCGGTGAACCGCCCGGGTCCGCTGCGCGTGCTGGTGCTCGACCACACGGCGCAGCCCGGCGGCGCAGAGCTGGCCCTGGTGCGCCTGCTGGACGCGCTGGACCCGTCCCGTGCGTCGGTCCGGGTGCTGCTGTTCGCCGACGGGCCGCTCGTCGATCGGTTGCGCACGCGCGGCGTCCCGGTGCACGTGCTGCCGCTTGACGAGCAGGTCCGCGGCACCGAGCGCAGCGCGGTGCTCGCTGGTCCGGTGCGGACGGCGCGGGCGGTGGCACGCGCCGGTCCGTTCGTCGTGCGGCTGGCGCGGGAGATCCGCGCCAGCGGTGCGGACGTGGTGCACACGACGTCGCTCAAGGCCGACCTGCTGGCGCTGCCCGCTGCGGCGCTGGCGCGCCGTCCCCTCGTCTGGCACGTCCACGACCTACTCACCGAGCAGTACCTCGGGGCTCGCCTGGCCCGCGTGGTGCGCGCCCTGGCGTGCTGGCCGCGTGCGGTCGTCGTCAACTCGGGTGCGACGGCGGCGACGCTGCCCGCGCGGGTCCGGCCGGTCGTCGCGCCGCCGGGACTGGCGCCCGACCAGCTGCGCGCCGAGCCGCCGGTCCCGCATGCCGGGCCCCCCGTCGTCGGCATCGTCGGTCGCCTGAGCCCGACCAAGGGGCAGGACGTGTTCCTGCGGGCCGCCGCGCTCGTCGCGGCGCGGCGCGACGACGTGCGGTTCCGGATCGTCGGCGCGGCGCTCTTCGCGGAGCAGGCGTTCGCCGAGGAGGTCTCCGCGCTCGTCGGCACGCTCGGGCTCGGTGACCGGGTCGAGCTCACCGGGTTCACGGACGACCCGGTCGCGGCCATGGACGCGCTCGACGTGCTGGTGCACGCCTCGCCGGTCGCGGAGCCGTTCGGCCAGGTGGTCGCGGAGGCGATGGCGCGCGGCGTGCCGGTGGTCGCCACGCGCGGCGGCGGCGTCGCGGAGATCGTCGAGCCGCCGGGCGAGTCGCCGCTCGGTCGGCTGGTGCCGCCCGGCGACCCCGTGGCGCTCGCCGCGGCCGTGCTCGCCACGCTGGCCGACGAGGGCCGCTGGGCCACCGCCGGCAGAGCGCTGGCCTCGGTGGGCGACCGGCTGCCGGTGGCGCGCACGGCCGAGGCGGTCACGCAGGCGTGGGAGCGGGCCGCCGGGCGACGTCCCGCGGCGAAACCGTCGAAGCGGGGTGAAACCGGGGCATCGGGTGCGAATCGTCCGGATCGCCGATCTACGATCGACGAGCCCGGCACCGTCCGCCGGTCGTCGATCCTCGGGAGGTCCGCATGAGCACCGCACCGATCGCCGGCGGGCACCGTCGTCCGGAGGAGATCGCATGAGCGTCCGCGAGCTGCTGCGTGCCATCTGGAACGGCCGCTGGTTCGTCCTGGTGGCCGTGGTCCTCGTGGTCGCGGCCTCGTACGTGTACGCCCAGCGGGTCGTCATCACCTACCGGGCCGCCGTCGGCGTCGAGCTGGCGACGATCGACCCCAAGGTGGCCACCGCGGCCGGCGTCCAGGCCCTGGTGAGCCCCGACATCACGGTCGTCACGTCGCCGGCAGTGCTGGCCGCCGCGGCGAGCCGCCCGGGGGTGTCCGCGTCTGCCGCCCAGCTCGCCAGCCGGGTCTCGGCGTCGTTCGACACGACGCAGCACACCGTGAACATCGCGGCGGACGCGCCGACCGTCGCGGAGGCGATCGCGACGGCGAACGCGGTGGCCGACGCGTACGTCGCCACCGTCCCGAGCGAGGTGCAGGCGCAGCTGGCCGACATCAACCGGCAGGTGCAGGACCTGCACACCCGGCTGACGACCGCGCAGCAGGCGCTGGCGAAGAACGCGAACGACCAGTTCGCGCAGGCGGACATCACCGCGGCCGTCGCGCGCTACCAGGCGCTGAGCGACGCGCAGAGCGCGTACGACCAGGTCGCGACGCCCGCCCGGGTGTCGGCGCCGGCGTCGACGGCGATCCCGCTCGGTCTCGGGCCGACGGCCATCGTCGGGCTGGGCGTGCTCGCCGGCCTCGTCGTCGGCCTCGGCGTCGCGATGGCGCACCGGGGGCTGTCCAACCGCCTGCGCACGGCCGAGGAGGCGGCGAAGATCGCCCGGGTCCCGGTGCTGGCAGGCCTGGAGGACGTGCCGCACGCGGTGCGGGCGTTCCGGGTCCGAGGCCTGCTGCCCGTGGCGGGCCGGGCCGCGACGCCGTACACCGAGTCGATCCGGGAGCTGCGCACGGCGCTGCGCCAGAGCATGTCGCTCAGCCCGCACGCGGTGGTGGTGGTGACGGCCACCGACACCGCCGCTCCGCGCGCGTTCATCGCCGCGAACCTGGCTGCGTCCTGGGCGCTGTCGGGCCGCCGCACGGTCATCGTCTGCGGTGACATGCGGCGCCCGGAGATGGCCGAGATGCTGCCGCTGGTGCCCGGTGCGGCGAACGAACCCGGCACCCCGCGGCCCACCCTGATCCCGAACCTCAGCGTGCTGCCGGTGGCGGACACGCCGCTGGACCCGGCGGACTACCTCGCGACCGACGAGGTGCGGGCCCGGATCGAGGAGCTGCGCGGGTCCGCCGACGTCGTGGTCGTGGACGCGCCACCGGTGCTCGCCGCCGCCGATGCGACCATTCTGGGCACCTACGCCGACGGCGCCGTGCTGGTCACCACGGTCGACAAGTCGGTCCGGTCTGCGCTCGAGGCCGCCAGCGAGCGCCTGCGGGTGAGCGGCGTGACGACCTTCGGGGTGGTGCTCACCGGGGTGCGCGGCCGGCGACGCACGTCGTACTCCTCGAGCTACGGCAACGACATGGGTCCGACGGCGCGGCACGCCGCGGCGGTGCTCGCCGAGGCGTCGGCCGAGGACGAACCTGCGGCGTCGGCGTCGGCGTCGGCGTCGGCGCCTGCGGCCACGGCCGACGCGCCAGCGCTCCCGGCCGACGCGGTTGCCGAGCACGGCACCCGTTCTGGCGCCCCGCCGGCGACTCCGTGGCCGACGCGTCCGCATGCGGTGCCGGAGGACGAGATGTCGCCGATCCCGGACCTCGCCGGGGACGGTCGCGGCGACGAGGTGGTCGCGGGCTCCGGACCGGTGTCCAGCATGCCGGCGTAGCGCACTCCGCTCGGCGACACCCACCCAGGTGGGGTGGGGCCGGCGGTCAGGACCCGGCCACGATGGTGCGGAGCACGTCCGCGACGAGGCGCGCCTGCGTCTGCCACGTGGGGAGCGCCTCAGGAGGCTCCCGCGACGCCGTCGGGTGGGCCAGCGACTCGGCCAGGACCTGGGGGAAGTCCTCGGACGCGATCGCCACGCGGTCGGCCGGGGCGTCCCGGAACCCCGCCACGGGCGTCGACACCACCGGACGGCCCACGGCGAGGTACTCGTAGAGCTTGAGCGGGTCGAGGCTCTCGGTGAACGGCGACACCACGTGGGGCACGACCAGCGCGTCGGCGTGCTGCAGGTACGCCGGCACCTGGTCATAGGGCCGGGGACCGAGGAGCAGTGCGCCGGCGTCGCGCAGCCGTTCGCGGTCGGGCGCCTCCAGGGCATCCGGCCCGAGCAGCACGAGCCGGCCCCGCGGGGCCACCGCCCGCGCGCTGCGCGCGGTGAGGTCCACGTCCAGCCGGTCCGCGTGCAGCGTGCCCACGTAGAGCGCGACGGGTCCCGTGGGCAGGTCGCCGGGCCGCGTCGTCGGCGCGCGGTACCGCGCGATGTCGACGCCGTTCGTCACGAGCGTGACCGGACGGTGGGCGCCCTTGCTCGCCGCGAGGTGCGGCGAGCACACCGTGACCGCCGCGGCGCGCTCGAGCAGCGCGTGCTCGTCGTCGGCCGCTCGCGCGAGGCCACGGGCCGGGAGGCTCGAGGCCAGCCAGTCGTCGGTGACGTCGTAGAGGACCCGCCCGGGAGCGGCGTCGAGCAGGGGCGCGAACGAGGGGTCGTTGACCCAGACGACCGGCCGGTCCAGACCCGCGCGGCGCGCGGCCCGCAGCACGGCCCGGGCGCGGCGTGCGTCGAACCCCGGGTCGGCGCGGCGGGGCAGCGGCTTGGTGGGCTGGTCGAGCCAGAGCCGGCCGGGCGCGACACCGCTCGGGCCGGCGCGCAGGCCGGCCCCGAGCCGTGGCCGGCGCCTGGCGGCCAGGTCGTTGGTCGGGTCGGAGGGCGGCTCGACGAACAGGACGCGGCCCACGGTGCCCGCGCGCAGCAGTTCGTCCACGAGGTACTGGTTGCGCCGCCACACGTCGTCCCACGGCTCGAGGGATCCTACGACGAGGTCCATCGGGCCGGTGGTCACAGCACGCTCCGGTAGACGTCGTCGGTCGCGGCCACCTGCGCCTCGACGGTGAACAGCTCGGCGACCCGGGCGCGCCCTGCGGCCGCGTACGCGGCGCGCGCCCGCTCGTCGAGCGCCAGACGGCGCAGCTGGGCCCCCGCCGTGTCGGCGTCCGCCGGCGGGTAGAGGGCATCCGCTGCGAGCCCGTCGAGCGTCTCGGCGTAGCCCCCGGAACCGGCGGCGACCACGGGCAGCCCGTGCGACAACGCCTCGAGCACCGACAGGCCCAGGCCCTCGCCGGGCGTCGGGGCCAGCAGCACCGCGGCCCCGTCCATGAGCCGGTCCACGTCGCCGACGTGGCCGAGGAACCGGACCGACGTCAGCCGCAGCTCGCCGGCGAGCGCCTCCAGCCGTGCGCGCAGGCTGCCGTCGCCCGCGACCACCAGCTCCCAGCCGTCGGCCGCCAGGTGGGAGGCGGCGAAGGCCCGCAGCGCCAGGTCCGTGCGCTTCTCCGGCTCGAGGCGCTGCACGACGAGCACCCGGCGGTCGCGCTCGCCCGCGGGCGGCGCCGACGGCGGCAGGGGCACCCCCGGGTAGACCACCGTCGTCGGGCCGTCGACGTGCGCGGCGACGTAGTGGCTGATGGCGATCTGCGCGCGCACGCGGCGCCGCGCGAGCGCGGCGACGGGGGTCCCCAGCGCACCGGACCCCCGGGGCGCGGCGAAGTGGCGCGTGGTCACGACGGGCGGCATCCGGCGGTCGAGGGCCCCCGCCAGCCCGGCGGCCAGCTCGGCGGCCGTCATGTGGACGTGGACGACGTCCGCCCCGCCGGCGTGGGCCCGCAGCGCGGCGGCGACCGCCCGCACGGAGTCGGCCGCGGCCACCAGCTCGACGTCCGACCGGCCGGTCGCCGCGGCCATCGCGGGCCCGTCGCCGCCGATGACGGTGACGTGGTGCCCGGCGGCGCTCTGGCCGGCGGCGAGCCGGCTGATGTGCCGCTCCACGCCGGCGAAGCCGTCGGAGCGGACGGCGTGGACGATCCTCATCGGGCGGCCGCCGGCGCGGTCTCCGGGCGGGCGCGGGCCAGCGCGTCGAGGTAGCGCAGCGCCACCTCGCGCCATGAGAACCGCTCCGCCGTCGCCCGGGCGTGCGCCGCCGCGGCCGCGGGGTCCAGCGCGGCCACCGCGTCGAGGCCCGCTGCCACCGCGACGGCGTCGCGCTCCACGAGGACGCCGTTGGTGCCGTCGACGAGCTCAGGGGCCGCGCCCACCGGCGTGGCGACCACCGGCAGCCCGCACGCCAGGGCTTCGAGGACGACGAGCGCGTGCGCCTCGTAGGAGCTCGGCAGGCACAGCACGTCCGCGGCGGCCAGCGCAGGCCGGGCGTCGGCCACCGTCCCCTGGAACACCACGCGGTCGGCGACCCCGAGCTGCGTGGCGAGCGCTCGGGCGCCGGTGACCATGCCCGGGTCGCCGCCGGCGACGAGGAGGACGTGCGGGGTGCGCACGCGCCCCATCGCCTCGAGCAGCACGTCCAGGCCCTTGCGGCCGTACTCGTGGCCGACGAAGGCGACCACGCGTGCCCCGTCGGCGATCCCGGCGGCGGACCGGGCGGCGCGCCGCTCGTCGGCGGTCGCGGGGCGGAAGCGCTCGAGGTCCACGCCGTTGCCGATCGTCGTCGTGGGCGGCGTGACCCGGTACGTGTCCAGCAGCGACGTGCGCTCGCGCTCGGAGAGGTTGACCACGAGCCGGTGCGCCGACGAGCGGTAGCGATGCCGGTCGCGTGCCCAGACGAACAGGTGCATGGGATTGCGGAGCATGCGTCCCAGGTAGTGGCCGCGTGAGCGCATCGCGGCGTGCAGGTTGCCGTGGTTGACGTAGAGGTCGCCGGCCAGCACGTCGTTGTGGCAGACCGACCGGGCGTCCGGCAGGCCGCGCAGCAGCCGGCGGGCCCTGGCCGTGCCAACGGTCGAGAACCACACGACGCGTGCCGCGAGGGCCAGCTTGCCGCGCACGCCGGGACCTGGCACCGGGAGCCGGCCCGCTCCCGCGTCGTCGAGCGTGAACCGCCGCACGTCGTGGCCCAGCGCGCGCCACTCGCGCTCCAGCGCGTGCGCGACGGCGCCGACGCCGGTACCGGGGCCGATCTCTGGGGCGATCTGGACGATGATCACGACGGCACCGGCACCGGCACCGGCACCGGCACCGGCACCGGCACCGGCGTCGCGACGGCAGGCGGCGCCACGGTCGGCACGGTGGCCGCGCCCAGACGAGCCGGGCGCGCAGCAGACGCACCCGCCGCAGCCTCCTGCTCGTCGGCCCGGTCCGCCGCGCCGAGGCAGATGCCGGCGATGAGGTACGGCAGCGAGACGGCGACCGCCACCCAGAACAGGTCGAACTGGCCCTGGACGAACCGCGTGAGCAGCACCGCGAAGCCGACCGTCCCGTAGTCGGAGCGGATCCGCCACAGGACGACGAGCGAACCGACGACGAGGACGACGAACCCGGCCAGTCCCACCACGCCGGCCGACGACAGCACCTCGAACTCCGCGTTGGGCGGCTGGAACGCGAACGGGAACCGCCCGGTGTACCACCACCGCAGGCCCACCCCGAAGGCGGGGTCGGTCGACCAGACCGCGATCGCCTGCTGGTACCACGTGAGCCGCTGGTAGGCGGAGTTGAAGGGGTTGTCCGCCTGGATCTGGTCGCGCAGCACCGCGGCGACGACGACCAGCGCGACGGCGACGGGGACCAGGATCCACGCCGAGTGGCGCACGCCGGCCGACCGCCGCACGAGGACGGCGAGGACGCCGATGGCCAGCCCGACGTACGCCTGCCGCGACTGCGACACCGCGATGCCCGCGGCCAGCAGGGCGAACACGCCCCACGCGACGGGCCGCGGCCAGTGCAGCCACCGGGGCCTGGCGTACGCGACGACCGCGGCGAAGCCGAGCGTGGTGCCGATGAAGTTCTTGTGCATCCCGAACGGCCAGGACAGGTACACGGGCCCGGAGTCGCCCGCGGCGCTCTGCAGCCGCCACTGCACCAGGGCGAGCACCGCGATGACGCCGCACGTCGCCAGGAGCAGCGAGAGCGCCACGGCGGCCAGCCCGCGACGCCCGATCGACCAGCCGACGACGAGGGCGCCGGCCACCAGGAGCCACTCGTGGAACCACTCGACGACGCTCGCTGAGTCGTGGTTGGCCACCACGGTGAACGCCGTGGCCAGCTGGTAGGCGAGCGACACCCACAGCAGCGTGCGCATCGCGCGTGTGTACGGCCGTTGCCCCAGGGCGACGCAGATCCAGAAGACGG